>NZ_JBBMQZ010000004.1:0-204557 GCF_038900275.1 Pseudoalteromonas sp. AS71
AAACAGCGCCGATGATAGTGTAGCATTTGCTATGTGAAAGTAGGACATTACCAGGCTTCAAATTGTAGAAAGCCCGATTCGAAAGAGTCGGGCTTTTTTACGTCTGCAGAAAAGTAAAATGCGCGCAGTTAACACTCACATCAACATCCATCACGTAGGGCGAGCGAAGCGACTTCCGACGCTAGAATCACACCAAAAGCCCTCAATATCTCTGCACGCCGATAAGTATGTAGCATTTCACAGTGACTTTTTACCGCTGTGGGCACTCCGACATTCTACTGTGTAGGGCACCGACTTCACATTGTAGAAAGCCCGAGTCTAACGATTTTGGTTTTTTTACGTCTGCAGAAAAGTGAAAACGCGCAATTAACACACACTCACAGCAACACCCATCACGTAGGTCGGGCGGGCGTAGTGACTCTTGACGCTAAAATTATGTTTAATCACTCAATATCTCTGCACGCCGATAAGTATGTAGCATTTCACTGTTGTCCTTTACCGTTGTGTATAATAGCTTCTATTGCGTAGCGCACCGACTTCACATTGTAGAAAGTCTGTATCTAACAATTTGGGCTTTTTTGCGTCTATAGAAAGGAAAATATGAGTGAATAATATCGATATAAAATATATAAGCAGATTGGTATTACATAAAAAGTATGAGATCCTCATAAATTAAAGTTATTTTTAAATTAATGGTATGAGTTAATGACTAGCCATTAACAAACTACTGACTTAACTTGTTTATGAAGGCAATGAATACTAATATAATTTCATGACTATATAACTAAAATGTTTTGAGTTAGTTGTTTTAAAATTATCACCAATAATGATTGTGAGCTGTAACTAAATGCACTATGAAACATTTTTAGATGACTCTACTTCGCTAGTTGAATTTACACGTATTTACTTAGCTATTTTTTATACTTTTGTTGCGGGGTTTTATACATTTAGAATTATTTATAAAAATAGAAACACACCATCTGGCGTTGTTTATCCAGGAGATAAGTTTTGTTCTAGTTGGTGGAACCATATGGTTTTTAAGTTTTTCAGAGCTGCTATTTGGTTTGTATGTGTAGTGAGAGTGTTTGTACCTGAGTTAGATAGTTATTTGGGTCTGTTTTCGATATTTAATGGCTGGCCAGGAGTATTGTTTGGCGATATTTTATTAAGTGCGGGTTTTATTTTGACGATGTTTGTACATTTCCATATGTCTGAGCTTTGGCGATCAGGAATTGATCCTAAAGGACCGCATGAGCTTAAAACCTCTGGGTTATATGAATATTCTAGAAATCCGATGTATTTAGGTATCGTAGCAGCACAAGTAGGTTTCTTTTTAGCCTTACCTAGTATATTTAGTTTGATCTGCTTAGTGGTTGGTTTAATTGCTATATATAGACAAACTTTAGTTGAGGAAGCTCATTTGACCCATCGTTTTTCTACACAATATAAAGAGTATAAATTACTTGTCCCTCGCTGGTTATAGCTTGAGGTAAGGCTATAAGTATATTGAATGTAAATTAAGAGTTATGGGGTTTTCTATGTTGAATTGTAAAAGGTTCACACGATAGACAAAAATTAGATCACTTCTTTTTGTTCTATGTATTTTCCCATAAACTCTTTTTTAGAAATAGCCTTTGAAAAGAAGTAGCCCTGAATATAATCACAAGCAAGATGCTTTAATAGGTTGTATTGTTTTTGTGTCTCAACGCCTTCAGCAACAACCATAACATCTAGGTTGTGCGCCATGGTAATAATAGCTTTAACTAGAGCAATACTATTATCATTTGATTCAATATCTTTAATGAATGAACGATCTATTTTTAATATATCTATGTCTAAGCGCTGTAAATATGCAAGCGAAGAGTATCCAACACCAAAGTCGTCAATGGCTATGTCTATATTAATTGTACTTAAGCGTTTTAACTGTTGTTGTATTGACGAGTCTGGGTCCATTAATGTATTTTCTGTAACTTCAATTAAAATAGTATTTGCGGGAAGTTGGTATTTTTTGCTTGCGGTAATCCAATCATCCACCCAGCAACCAGCACGATCAATTTCAAGAGGTGATGTGTTCACACTTATTTGAATCGTTTTCTCACTCAAAATATTAAATTGGACGGTATCTTGAATTGCTTGAGATTTAACCCATTGCCCTATTCCGTTTATTAATCCATTTTTTTCTGCTACAGGTATAAACTCATTTGGTCCTATTAGACCCCGCGTAGGGTGATTCCAACGTATAAGGGCTTCAGCTTTTGGTACTGATTTTCCATCAATTGAAAAAATAGGTTGGTAATATAATTCAAATTGATTTTGAATGATTGCAATACGTATCTCTTCTATTAAACGACGCTTTTCTGTAGCTTTTTCTTCAATGGCATAAGAAAAGAACTCATAGCGATTACGCCCTTTATTCTTAGACAAGTACATTGCTTGATCAGCACGTTTAACGAGCTCTTCTACTGTTAAGCCATCAGCTGGGAAAAACGTTAAACCTATACTTGCTGTAACATACACTGTTTCTTTTTTTATTTTTATACTTTGCATTAAGCTGTTTTTTACAACTTCGGCAATTTTTGATGCCTCATCTGAACTACTTACGCCCTCTAAAATCAACGTAAATTCGTCTCCGCCTAAACGAGCTACTGTATCTTTACTTGTTATACAGCTTTGAAGTCTGGTTCCTACTTGGTGTAATAGTAAATCGCCGTAGTCATGGCCAAGGCTATCGTTTACCTCTTTAAAACCATCTAAATCGATAAATATAAGGGCGAATTTCATTCCTTCAACACTTACTAAGCTTTGTAGTTTCTCGTAAAAATACCGTCTATTTGGTAAATCGGTTAACCCGTCTTGGTAAGCATACTGTTGCAGCTGAGAATTTGCATTTTCAAGTTCGTTAGTGCGAAGCCTTACTTGATTTTCTAACGAATTTTCCCTTTGCTCAATATTGTGCAGCATATCGTTAAAACAAGAAGTAAGTTGACCCACTTCATCTTGAGATAATAGCTTGGCACGTAAGCTGTAATCATGTGATGTTGTTATTTTATTAGCCGTTTGCGCTAAATACAGTATTGGATTTAAAAATCGGCGCCTGAGTAATAAAGACAAAAGTAAACTTACTGCAAACGTAAAAGCCATTAAAATTAAAATAAACTTAATATAAAAAGTAATTCTATCTCTAATATAGCTGTCATTTGCACGTATTTGTAGGTCTCCATAATGGTTAGTGTCGAGCGTTAGAGGGGTATTTACTTCAATACTATGTTCAACTTCCATTGCTTCTGATTTAGCTATTGCTAATTGTTTTCCAGCCTTATTATTTACAGCTACGCTAATAACATCAGATCGAATCAGTATTGGATTAATAAGCTCCTGAATAGCTTCTATATCATCAAACATAAGTGCTGTTGTTATATTTGGGGAGAGCATCTTTGAGAGAGAATCTAAGCTTTCTATTTGGTCTTCTTTGGCACTTGTAATTTCATAAGCACTGAATACAAGAGTAACAGTTGCAGTAGAAACAAGTGCCACGCTCATTAGGATGAATAACAATTTTTTGCTTATTGTATTTAGTGCAAATAATTTCTTCATTGCATTATCTATCTACAACGCGGGCAAGGCGTAGTACTTTTGAACTAATAGTAATGCCTGCATCTTTAAGTTGCTTTGGCGCAATTTCGAAGCGAATTTTTCCACTCGATAGAAAAAATCGGATATGACCACCGTTTTGAATAAATACATCGGTTTCACCTACTACCATTATATTATTTTGCATTAAAGGTTTTGCAATGTTCCAAGCCTCTACAGTATCGGATGTAATGAATAGCATGTTGCATTTTGTACTAGCTAATTCCTCGAATGAAATAAATTTACTACGAAGTGGTAAGTCCTGAATTGTTCTGTTTTTCAAAGCAACGTTTGCTATATCAATGAAGTTTTGGTCTGGGCTACATAAAATAAATGCTTTTTGTTCACTTAACGAAGTATGCCATTGCCCAAATCTAGCGAAGTTATATAAAAAGCCTGCTTTTAACATATATTCTTTTTCCATAGCATAACTGTTCGTACTAAGTGAAAGTACAAAAAGTATTATAAGGCTATGAAATGATCGTTTAAATTTCAGCATTTATTAACTTAAAATGTCGCTTTAATAGTAAAGGTAATACATTCATCAATATAGTTAGGTATTGTGTAAGTTTCGCGAGTATTTCCATATTCTATATGAGAACCTGCAAATAAATTTTTACCTGAAAGCGCCGTTGACCACTTTGGATTGATTTGATAGTTCCAAGTAAGATCTAGAGTTGTGTAGCTATCGGTATTGTAAGCATCTGAATTTTCTACGCGCAATGTCGCAAATATATTATGGTTCTTAAGTGGTGTGTAATTGGCTTTAGCAAATAGCTGCCTATTCGTTGAATCAAACCCAATGGAGGGGGTTGTGCCTACTGGTAAGTCGTAATCAATCCTTGTGTAGCTGTAACCAAGTTCTGTACTTAGTGTATTTAAAGGGTGCCATGAAATAACAGCATCAAGGCCATTAGTCGTTGTTGCCCCTACAGATACTAAATCTAAATCAATTTGTGTTGTTGTGAGTGCTAAGGCCGCTTGCTGAAATTGCCCAGCTTGAAAAAAAGCGAGAGCGGGCAAAAACTGATCTGCGTGCGTATTTAAATTAATGACTGCAACGTGCTTAGCATCAGTATGAAAAGTCGAGAAGTCCACTGACCATTTTTCATCTGTAAATCGGTAACCTAATTCGTAGGATGTATAATTTTCTGATTTAACGTCATCGTTACCATTTAAAAATGTAGCAATACGATACTCGTCAATTGCTGTTACGCCAGTGCTTGAGCCTAACGCTTCGATAACTTTAGTACCGTTTACTGTAAAGTTATCATTAAACTCGATAAGGGTGGGTGTTCGTACACTTCTTGATAGAGCGCTCCATACTAAATGGTTTTCAATTGGTTTATACACGAGTCTTGCAGATGGTTGGTTTTCCCATCCAGTTAAATCATTATGATCGAATTTAGTGCCAATTATAAAGTCTAGTGTATTTGGAATGAAGTTATATTGAGCCTGAATAAGCCCGCCATATTGCTGTAAGCTATCAAGGTCTTTATCGCTGTCTAAAAACACGCTTTTTTCAAAAGAAATACTATTGTATCGATAACTCAACCCCCAATCTAATTGTAGGGACTGATAAATAAAGTTCATTTGATAATCTATATCAATAGATTCAAAATCTTCCTTTATATATTTTTGAGAACCGTTTTGTTTAAGCCAAGAGACTTGTAACATTTGATTGGCATCAGGCGAGATTCGATTTTCTAAGCGAGCCATAACGCGAGAGTCTGTTCGTTTTAAATCATCCGAAAATGCAATGTTTGCGTTGGTTTCATCTATAACGCCTCGATAGTTTTGGCCAAGTTTTGAGTGAGTTATATCGCCTTGAAGTAGTGCTGACCACTCATCACTAGGGGTAAAGTCAGCCCTAAAACCTAAAGAGTGTTGTTTGGAAGTATCGTTTGGAGTGAGTGAAATTCCTTTTTTTGACTCATTGGCATCTTTTAAGTGGCCGTAAACTCGGTAACTTCCTTTGTTACTTATATCACCACCATAGCGAAGGTTTGCATCAGCATTTATTTGGTTACCTGTGGTTATATTTGCGTATCCACCGCGAGTATCAATACTATTTTTAGTGATAATATTAATAACGCCATTATTTGCATTACTACCCCAAAGTAGTCCGCCTTGCCCGCGTATTACTTCAATGCGTTCAATATCGTATAAAGGAACATTTAGCGTTTCCCAATAGACTGCGGCAAATTTAGGTGTATATAAACTTTGCCCGTCAATCATTACTAACAGTTTGCTTGAAAAACGAGAAGCAATACCTCTTGAAGAAATAGCCCATTGATTGTTATCAAGCTGACGTACAATTAAACCAGGTACCATTTTAAGGGCTTCGGGAACTGAGGTTGCTCCAGACTTTGTTATTTGCTCTTTGCTAAGCACATAAATTGATGAGGCTGTATCGAAAGCTGACTGTGCTCTTTTCATCGCGGAAGTTACTTGCACATCCATACCCATTAAGGCATCAAGATCGAGGTCTTCATCTTCAAACGGCTCAGCCGTTACAAGAGGGCACACAAAAAGTAATGGCCAAAATAAACGTTGTGATATTTTCACCCGAAAGTCTCCTGCGCAATCAAAAAATCAAAAACAATGACTGTTTTTGTAATACATGTGATATCACACAATATTAACATACATTAACAGCGTAAAAGTATAAATGCGATTAAATCAAAATAACTAATGTTGTAGTAGTTAAAAATTTAACTACGGCCAATAAAACAATAAAAAATACAGTAGATACATTTTATACAAGTACATTTATTAAAGAGTAAAAAAATAGAAGTTACTGAGAGCTATATGGTTATTTACAATTTAAAATTTAGGCTATTTTTGAAGGACTTCAAAGTATTTTGCGGTTATTGATTATTTAACTTTGCATATCATGCTTTTGCAGGGCGATATTAATTATACGTGCACGATTAATCTAACTTTGTATTAATTATTAGTGTAGTTTCAATTACCTTTGCTTTTATTAAAGGTATATAGAATACTTAAATTCGCTTGGTTTTGCTTTAAAGGCACCAGAGTATGATGAAAAATGAATTGATTAATGTAGAAGAAGTACTCGATTTAATGCTTGATGCCGTGTGTGTGGTAGATAAACAAGGCACATTTGTTTTTGTAAGTGCTGCATTTGAGCAAATTTTTGGTTATACAGCCGATGAAGTTGTTGGCAAAAAAATGATTAACTATGTTTATGCCGGCGATCATCATAAAACCCATAATGCCGTAACTTCGCTATTGTCTGGCGAAACGGTAAACCCTCGCTTCGAAAACCGCTGGATGAGAAAAGATGGTCAAGTAGTCCATATATTATGGTCTGTTCGCTGGTCAGAGCAACATCAAGTAAGAATTGCTGTAGCGCACGACATAACCGAGCGTAAAGTAATGGAAGAACAACTACATTACATGGCACGGCACGATGTATTAACAGGTCTGCCTAATCGATCTTTATTGATGGACCAGTTAGAAAAGGTAATTATTAGTGCAACTACAAACAACACATTTTTTTCTTTACTGTTTATAGACATAAATGGCTTTAAAGCAGTAAACGACACCCACGGACACGAAACTGGCGATAAGCTTTTATGCGCCATTGCAAAAAGGCTCTCAGCATCGGTTAGACACTACGATACAGTAGGGCGTTTAGGCGGAGATGAATTTTTGATTATTTTAGATAATTTAAGTTCTGGCCACGAAACTGTCAGAATCAAAAATAAAGTCCTCACTGAGTTTAAGGACGTCTTTAAGTTAGGTGACGTACTACTAAATATTTCCCCCAGTATTGGCATTGCAAACTACCCAGAGCACGGCCAGACAGATCACGAACTTATAAAATATGCCGACCAAGCGATGTATAAAAATAAACAACGAGGGTTAGATAACGTAACCTACTTACCTCAATAACTAAGCTGAACTACCACCTTATATTAAACAATAGTCAAAACGCCCTTAACTATAATACCTTACTTGCCGCCATATTTTTAATATCGGTTTGCCAGTGCTGCGCTAAAAAGTCGATGAAAGCACGCACTGCCGTTTGCTGATAATTACGTGATAAATAAACTGTCCACAAATTATGTCCAGATGATAATGCAGGCGATTACCGTGTTGGCAGCAATACATATTTTACTAATGACGCAGGCGAGAGCAAAGTTTCGGTCACTGATTACGCAACAGCAATGGTTGATGAAGCGCAAAAAGCAGTGTACGTAAATCAGCATATTAGTATTGCCTACTAACATGATTACTACTCAAAAACGTTTGATTATTTAGATATAACAATACTGGCTCATAAGGCTAAAATAATTTAATCTGAGCGTATTAATTCTTATTAAATTACTGGCCTTATGAGTCTTCTTTTTTCTCTTGCGTTAGCAAGCCTTCCCGCTTTACCTGAGCCAGTTGCGAATAATGCTGTTGCTAAAGTTATAGTACAAAACCAAACCTATTTTTTAAGCTTTATGGGATTAGGCAGCGATAAGCTTCACTCGTCAGTGCATAACAAAGTGTGGGCGCTTAAAGTTGGCGATTCACAGTGGCAACCCAAAACTGGTGTGCCTTCAAGCTTGCCATTAAAAGGGCGCTTAGCTAGCACCGCAGTCGGTTTAGGCGAGTACGTCTATGTATTTGGCGGCTATACGGTAGCAGAGGATCATACTGAAGTTTCTAGCCCAGACGTTTATAAGTACGACGTAATAAAAGATACTTACACTCATCTTGCGAGCATGCCAGTACCCGTAGACGATAGCGTAGCGCTGAGCTACAAAGCGCGTTACATTTATCTAATTAGCGGTTGGCATAACGATGGCAACGTAAACTTAGTGCAAGTATACGACACGCAAAATAATACATGGCAACAAGCCTCGCCATTTTTAGGTGAACCCGTGTTTGGTCAGGCAGCTGCAATTAGTGGGAATACCATTGTTATTTGTGATGGCGTTAAAACACAAGCTAACCCTGATTCGCGTCGCTCGTTTGCAGGTGTAGCACAGTGCTTAAAAGGCACAATAGATTCAACTAATCCACAAAAAATAGATTGGCGTACGTTGCCTCATCCAACTGGCACCGCTCACTATCGAATGGCAGCTAGCAGCTATAATGGCAATATTTATATGATGGCAGGCTCTAATAACCCATATAACTACAGCGCAATAGGTTACGACGGTAAACCTGCACCAGCAAGTGATCATGTTTGGCGTTTTAGTGTGGATAAAAACGAATGGCAGGTTTTATCACCGGCTAAAGTAAAAAGTATGGATCACCGTGGCCTACTAGAGCACAAAGGTGTTTTATACCGAGTTGGCGGCATTGATAATAACCAGCAAGTAAGTGCTAACGTACTCAGTTATAAGGCTGAAAAATGAACACCCTTTACATTACCGGCGCAGGAGTAAGTGCAGCCAGTGGCATTCCCACTTTTAGAGGTGAGGACGGTTATTGGACCATAGGCAGTAAAAATTATACGCCTTTGGAAATGGCAACACGCGCAATGTATCAAAATGCCCCTAAAGAGTTTTTAGCATGGTATTACCATCGCTTTGCAACGTATCGCAACCACGGCCCAAATGACGTGCATCATTGGCTGAGTAACAAAAATCTAATTACTCAAAACATAGATGGGCTTGATGGCAAAGCAGGTAATAAAAACTACATTGCTATTCATGGCAGGCTTGATCAAATGACCTTATTTCACCATCAAGGCGATGACGTAACCCCTTTTACCGCTCCGTGGGAAAAGGTCGATGAAAGCTGCTTGCACAACTCTTTATTTGATGTGTTTAATATTCAAAACCAAGCACCTGAGCTTAATTACTCTTTTAAACCCTTTGTTTTATTGTTTGATGAGTACTACACCGAGCTTTATAGAATTAGCGAAGCGCAAAAGCGTATGAGCAACGCCGATAAAATCGTATTTATAGGTACCTCGTTTAGCGTTAACATTACGCAAATGGCGATTGAAATAGCCCGCGATTACAATATTCCCATTGAAGTTGTAGACCCCGAGCCAGCTCATATTTTACACCCCAATGTGAGCTATAAAAAAATGACGGCACTGGAATACATTCAAAACAATTAAAGTAAGCATTTTATGAGCATTTAACGTGCAATATTTAATGTTATTTACAATTCTGCAAAGTTTTTATCTCTCCAGTTATACATGTTGTTCTATAATGAAAGTAATCTCCTTTAAAAACATAATAATATATAAGAGACATAAATGAGTGATTTAACCGCAATAGCCAATTTATCAATATTATTAGTAGAACCTTCGGACGTTCAACAAAAAATAATTATAAAATCGTTATTAGATAGTGGCGTTAAACAAGTAGAAACGGCAACCACACAAGAGCAAACATTAGCACTTCTTATTAAATATCAACCAGATTTAGTCATAAGCGCAATGTATTTGGCCGATGGAACAGCCGACACCTTATTGCAAAAAATCAGATCAAACCCAAGCACCGAACATCAACCGTTTATGCTCGTATCAAGCGAGCGAAATAAAAAGTATTTAGAGCAACTACGTCAATCGGGTGTATTAGCCATTTTACCAAAGCCTTTTAGTGCAACCGCTATTACACGCGCTCTTAAAGCCACGCTAGATATAATTAGTGAAGAAGAAGTAGACCTTGAACATTTTGATGTAACATTGCTAAGAGTGCTGGTTGTAGATGACAGCCGCTTTGCGCGTAAACACATTATTCGTGTACTTGCGGGTATGGGAATACCTGCCCCAGTAGAAGCCGAAAATGGTAAAGAAGCTATTGAGCACTTAAACAACCAATCATTCGACTTAATAGTAACCGACTACAACATGCCAGAAATGGACGGGCGAGAACTAACCGAAACCGTTAGAAGCTCAAATAGCTACTCGCATATTCCTATTTTAATGGTGAGCTCAGAAGCCAACGAAACACATTTAGCAAATATAGCCCAAGCAGGGGTAGATGCAATTTGTGATAAACCGTTTGAGCCAGCAACCGTAAAAGATTTACTGTTTAAAATAATGTCTTAAATTATTAACCCAAAGGCTAACGTTAAAACACATTAGCCTAAGTGAATATAATAAAAGCAGCGCTTGTTAAAAGTCGCTGCTTTTATTTTATTGGCTAGGTACGTTATAAAGGCTAAACGCCACAAAACATAATATAACTGCAATTGCGGTATCAAATACTCGCCATCTAAATGGTGAACTTAATATGCTTTTAAGTTTAGGTGCAAAAAGTACTAAGCTGCTAAACCAAATTATTGAGCCAACACAAGCGCCAAGTGCAAAATGCATTGGGTCTGGTTGTAAAGCGCCAATATTGCCAAGTAATAACACGGTATCTAAATACACATGTGGATTTAACAAACTAATTGCAAAGGCCGAAAGAGCAGTACTCCACCAGCTTACTTTTTCTACTTGGCTTACCTTTAAACCCGAAGTCCCTTTAACTGCTCGCATTGCAGATCCATACGCTAAGTACAAGAGCATCGCAATACCGCCCCACGTTAACCAAGGTAGTAAGCCCGGTAATAATTGCTGTAATTCATTTGCTGCAAATACACCTATTAAAATAAGAGTCGCGTCGCAAATAATGCATACCGAGGCTAAAACAAACCGATTAGCGCCAGCCATACATTGGCTTAAAATCCAGATGTTTTGCGCGCCAATAGCAATAATTAAACTTAGTCCCAGAATCACACCCGATAAAAACGACATACTTTAAATCCACTCAATTATTCAATGCCTTGCAGGGTAGGGGGTATTCTGTTACAAATCCAATGAATATATTTAGGGTTATATGCGTAAAACTCATGATTGATTATCAACTACTCAATGCACTGTCGGCGGTTATTAGTGAAGGCGGGTTTGAAAAAGCCTCTAAAAAACTATTTATTACGCAATCGGCAGTAAGTCGGCGAATTCATCAACTCGAAGCCAAACTTGGAGAGCCTGTAATTATTAGAACGCAGCCACCGCGTCCGACTGCTCTTGGCAAGCGTTTACTTAATCATTTACAACAAGTGCTGCAGTTAGAAGTTGCTTTAAACGTAGATGCACTTAACGAACACTCCAGCTTAAATACACCTCTTAGTGTAAAGTTGGCTGCCAATGCTGACTCACTAGCTACATGGTTGCCAGAAGCCCTTGCCATACTAGATACAGAATCTGATTGTAAATTTAGATTTGAAGTGATCTCAGAAGATCAATCCATCGCTCATAAAAGAATGAAAGATGGCGAGGTAATGGTGTGTATCAGCTCATCTCCTGAGCCTGTAAATGGCGGGTTAGCAAGCCCATTAGGCGCTATACGCTACAAGGCAATTGCGAGTCCTGACTTTATTAAACAGCATAATCTCACTTCGCTTTCGCAATTGGCGCAGCTGCCCTGTTTAGTTTTTAGTGAATACGACAAGCTACAGCACCAGTTTTTAGCCGATATTAACGGCTCAACGCCAGAGTATATGCATATATATCCTTCATCAGAGGGATTTAAACAAGCCATGATAGCAGGCCTAGGCTATGGTTTATTGCCGACTTTGCAGCTTGGCGATTCCTTGCAAAAAGGGGAGTTAGTTGACTTATTTCCAGAGTATTATATTGATACGCCCTTGTACTGGCATTATTGGCAAAGTGAAAGCCCGCAACTTAAAGCACTGCGTAAGTTTGCAACGCAAGTTGCGGCTAACCGATTAGAACCAATTTAAAGGTGTTTATAACTGCCCTAATCTATAAATAAGTAATGCGGTTTTTTTAATGTTTTTATCAAGGCTGGTTAAATCGGCCGTTTCGTTTTTAGTGTGCGCACCGCTACCCATTAAGCCCAAACCATCAAGTGCCATATCAACATGGTTTGCCGCAAACGAAATATCTGCCGCACCTGCATTGCGAGGGTTGGCGGCTACTACTTTGTTGAAGCCTAAATCGTGGCTTGCGTCGCTATATAATTCTAATAGCTTTTTATTACCATCAGTTAATGCCATTGGCGGGTAACCGTCTTCAAAAATAAGCTCTGCTTTACTGCCATTTAGACTGTTGCTAGCAATAAGTTGCATTGATCTTTTTGCGTTTTCTAATTGTTTTGGTGAAAGTGCGCGTAAATCACCTGCTACATGCACGGTTTGAGCTATTACATTACTTTTACCAAACGCCGTTGCTGACGAATTAGCACTGTCGTAATCGGCATTTGTACCGCCCACAATAAGCCCCGGGTTAAATGTTAAATTAGGTTGCGTGGCAAGTTGCTCTCTAAAATCATTTAAAATGCGTGATGCTTCGTAAATAGCGCCATAACCAACGCTTTCGCTAAATATTTGTGACGAATGCGCTGCATTTGCCGTTACGTTTAGCGTCCAGCCGGTATAACCACGGCGCGCCGCCATAGCTGTTTTTATATTGTTATCGCCATTTTCATAACCAAGCGCTACGTCAGCCCAAATTGCCGCATCAACAATAGCTTGTTTAGATAAGCTAAGCGGGCGACCGCTGCTTTCTTCATCGCCGGTTAGTAACACTTTTATGCTTACATTTTCGAGTAAATTAAGGGCTTGTAAGCTTTTAAGTGCAGTAATTATTACCGTGTTACCGCCTTTCATATCGGCTACACCTGGGCCACTGGCCGTATCGGCATCAAGCTGTTTGTAGGTAGTAAAGTTATCGTTTTTGGCAAATACCGTATCTAGATGGCCGATCATCAGTATTTTTATTGCATCGGGGTTTTTACTTTCATGCGTTGCCAGTACATGCCCTGCGCGGTTAAACGCACTGCCATCAAGCCATTCTACTTTAAAACCTATGGCTTTAAGCTGCTCGCTTGTCAGCGCACCTACTTTTTTTACACCTTCAATATTAAGCGAACCGCTATTAATATTTACGGCTTGCTCTATTTCTTTAAGTGCTTGGGGAATGTTTTTATCGACCTGTTTTACTATTTCACGCTCGTTTTTATCAAGCGCCGCATGGCTTGTAAGCGGTAAGGTACTAGCAAGTGTGAGAATAAGTGCATAGCTAAATTTTAAAAATGACATAACAGCATAATAAGTGAGAAATAAGAGTATTTAATATGAAGTAAAAATACACAGTATTCAATAGAAGGTGATTGTGATTTTTAACTAATTTTATAAGCAATAACGAGTTACAAGTTTAAGGGTTAAAGGGTGAACGTGTTATTAGTTTAAACACAGGTACTTAAAATATAATCTTTTAATTAATAATCAAGCTGCATAACTAAACAGTAATTTGTCTGATATTACTGATCTCCACCATTTTGGGGTTTTGCTGCATTTAGAAAAGGTAAGGCGAATCTAACTAACTGTTTACAGTTGTTTATTTTATAGCTAGGATAAAATCATTGTAATATAAAGACATTTGTCGGTTTGTAAAACGACAAATGTCGTAGACTAAATTGTTAGGGTTTACGGAGAAACTGGTGCAAATCAAATCTATTATTTTTATTCTTTCCTTATTTTCATTTTCATCATTTGCCAATGACATTAATGAATTCTGGGCTGCGGAACCTGAATATCTTAAAGTTGTTAAAATCAATGTGTCACAACTTTATAATGAAAACCCTGATCTACATGTCATTGAGTTTTCGATTAAACGTGACCCTACGAAAATTGAATCAGAAAATGAGTATTTCATTTATCTTAAAGCACTCGATAAAGCAGATATAACTTTAGATCCAGATCCTGCTGTTCAAGCTTGGGCAAAATCAGAAGGTATTGAGGCAAATGAAATCGCAGTCTATAGTGCAATTTTTAAGTTGCCCAAAGGTGAGTTTAAGCCTTATATGCTATCAGTTATTCAATCTCGTACTTTTTTACAAAATAAATGGGCGGAGTTGGTAAAACCCTAACAAGGCAAATAAAACGGGACTGCTAACAGTTTGCTCGGTTTCGCTCCGCTTCACATTTTAGCAAACTATTAATCAGCCCCTTATTGTGGGCGTTAGTGTTCAGGAGAGTTCGGTGTACACGGAAGATGATAAAGTTCTTTTAAAGTATTTAGCAGAACACTTTATTAATAAAGGGAACAGCATGATGACTTCTGATTTAGAAGCCCTCGATTGCTATTCTGAAGTATCAATAAATAAGCTACGTACTCTGAAGCTTGTTAAATATGATACAGACATATCATTACAAATTAATTCGAGTATAGTTTCTGAGAAAGATAAACTTGAAGCTCTCCCAGACCATTTTCAGGATCTTAAAAAGTGGTGGTTTAGTAAAAAATGGGCTGTAATTTTTACAGTGATATTTTTAATTTTACCTGCTCTAAAAACATACATTGATGTAGTTGGGCTTCTCTTAAAATGAACACTAACAAGTCACTGCAAAGGACTAAAAACAGCTGGCTATTGCTCGTGCCTCGCTATTTTAGCCATCAATTTTTAGCCTCTGAGTGAGGCGTTAGCTTTCAAATGAACATCGTCGAAATTAATGCAATGATATTAGCCTTAGAATGTGGGGCTTTAAAAATAAATAACGTCACAGAGTGGGCGGATTCATTGATCTTAAAAGCCGATGAACCTGATATCCGATTATTTGATGTATCGGTTTCAAAAAATACTAATGATGCCGTGTTAGCGCTCCAAGAATTTGGATTATCAACTGACTCGAAATTAGTCGCAAAAAAGGCCTTTTCGATATTCGTAAAAGCATTAGAAAACAACACTACTACCTACGAGAAAGTATCACAGAAAATTTATGAGATGGCTTTTGAACCAAACATCTTCATACCAGATGAACAAGCCGAAAATCAAATGATGAGTTTTTGGGACTCGCTAGATATTGCCAATGATGGTATTTACGGAAATCCTGTGGAGATAAAAATGGAGATGTTGGCTTTTTTGAAGCAGTATGAAAGCTAACAAGCGCATAAACACTCGCTTCGCTCGCGTGGGACAAATATATGTAGGCCCCCTGCGCTTCGCTTGGTATTTTAGCCTACATATAATTGCCCGTTATGCGGGAAGTTATATGTACTGAGCTCCAGATGTGGAATTGTCTAAACTGCAAAACTGATAATGTTGATTCTTCAATGTATTGCATAAAGTGCGATGCTCCATCAACTGTGTATGTGAACAAAGATAATGATTCTCATGAGTTCAAAGAAAACGTATATAGTTTTGCTCTGTTATTGCGAGCCTCTCCAATTATTCTATTAGTTTTTGTTTTAGCTTGGCTAGCAGTGGAAAACTTTTAAATTAGTACGGTGGTAAGCACATATAACAAGTCACTCAAAAGGACAAATAACAGTTGGTTTTTGCTCCTTCGTCGCTTATTTTAACCAACTATTATTTGCCTCTTAGTGAGGCGTTATGTTTCAATCATGGAAGGTGCAAATAAATATGTTTGGTTTTATATTTAAATATATATTCTTTAGTATTATTAACGTCGTTTTATTCCTTCTAGCAAGTTTTGCTTTAATGGCGTTGCTACCTGAAACTATCGTAAATGGAGATACATTCGAGTTGGTCTATGGAATAGTTTTTATTTCTTTTTTAGTTCTAACTGGCTTTGTAGTAAACCATCAAATCACCCCAAAAGTTGGCTTTATCGAAGGCTGGAAACTTGGGTTTCTAAGTATAAAAATGTATATTAAGCCCTGAGTAACTGAAACATAAAAAGAATTTCAAGCAGGACAAAATATAGTTGGCTTTTGTTCACTCCGTTCACCTATTTTAGCCAACTATATTTTGCCTCTTAAATGGGCGTTATACGCACAAAGGACATGTAGTTGAATAACGAAGCTGTTAAACCAAAATACTTAAATTACACTGAGATATTGGGTTTTAAAATTCCTTTAGTGTGGTGTTCGTTAGCTATGTTAATTGGCCTAATATTTCATGAAGTTGTAGAAGCTATTTTAGTACCGCCGCTAACGTTATTGATGGTTTATATTTGTCATAAAATAACCAGTTTTTTCCTGAGCTTTCAGGAACACAGTGGGATTTTGAGTGAGAAAGTTTATGGTGTGATAATTAGATTCATTTGGTTTAGTGCTGTACTTGGATTTTTCATATCTCTTTTTAGTGCCGCTTTTGAATCTGTAAACAACGAAGTAAATTTTGAATTTTTCAATGGTGTTTTTAGTATTGTCTATTTTGGTTTTGCTTTGGCAGCGGCTAATAAGTGGGGTAAAACCTATGTTCCCAAACATTAGCGTAATATGTGCGTATAACAAAAACATCAACTGGGAAACTACTCGCTGTAAAGCGCTCGTATTTTCCAGTTATATTAAGCGTTATGTGGCATGGAGTCAGCATTGAGTCAATTTGAACTAATTATAGGGTTGATAATCTGGGTATGGATATTCGTAAGCTCATTTCTGTTTAATTATTTGGAAAATAGTTGCATTGATAACATGCAAAAACATTCAGACTCAGAAATAGAGAACCCAAGTAAAAATTCTTGGATAAACCCTTTTGGTGGTTTTAAAAATTTATTGTTTTTTATTACCTATAAGCCTAAAACTTCTGACTCTACAGGTTTTGTTGTAGCGGCTAAAAATGGGAAAGTATTACAAGCGGTGTACTTCATTCAACTTATTTGTGTTGTTGGTGTATTTATAGCTTTTAAAGCTTAATAAAATTTACAGTACACTGCCACATAACAAGACGATCCAATAAGGACAAAAAACAGTTAGTTTTGCTCCAGCGTGAATTACAGTGACACCCAATCTAAATCTTGTAATGCTTTAAAAACGCTTAGGGTTAATTAAAGGAGATCATTTTTTAATTGAATTTGGCTGTTGGAGTTATTTTACAGTCTCGTTAGTTGCCAAGGATAATAATGAGAACATTTCAGCTTTTAGGTTTTATACTTGCGATTGTTGGGTTTATTTTAGGCTACGTGATGCTAGCCCCAATTGATGGTGAAGCATCCGACGCTTCAGCAGGAGGTACAGGCATAGGCATTATGTTTATGGTGTTACCTATACTTGGTTGGTCTGCGTTAATATTAGTGCCCTCTTCAGTAGCATTGTTCAACCATGAAGTAAGAGAACGCACTTATTTCAGAGGCAATTTTTGGCTAAACCTTTGGAAAGTAAACCTAATTATTTCTTTTGGATATATTGCCGTTGTCTTATATTTTGCTTACATATGGTTTAAGGGCAGCATTGGCAATTAATAAGACTTTAAATGCGTAATACCTTTAATTCATTCTTACCTACTAACACCTAACCCAAACTAAGTACTAATAACCATCAGGTTTAATACCATTAGCATTAAACCTGACAGCTCAAACTCAACCAATCAACGTTAATTAGTCGGCATTAAATAAATCTCACGTACGCTGTTGCGCTGGTTTGCTTCAATAGCAAACAGTACAGCGTCGGCTACATCTTGTGGGTCGAGTTTATCGGGTTTTGCCTCATCAAAAAACGGGGTATTTACCATGCCTGGGGCTATGGTGGTACAGCGGCCATTCCACTCACTCATTTCCTCAGCTAAGTTTTGTCCAAAGCCATAAGCAAACCATTTAGTTGCACCGTAAATAGAGCCGCCAATTGGCTTACGGCCAGCGGCAGAGCTGGTTAATATAAAGTGACCTTTATTTTGGCGTAAATGCGGCAGGGTTAGTTTTGCAGTCCATAGCAGCGCTTTAATGTTTATGTCGATCATGGTTGACCACTCATCCGGATCGCCTTTTTCGGTGCCAGCGGTTGAAACACCCATGCCTGCGTTAGCAAAGGCTACATCCAATCGGCCAAACTTTTCAATGCCTTTTGTTACTACGTTTTCAAGTGCGGTAAAGTCTGTGGCATCTGCAGCTACGCTCAGTGCGTTATTTGAGCCTAATGACTCAACTAATTTAGTTAATTTGTCTTCGCTTCTGGCGGTTAAAATGACTTTGTGGCCATTGTTAACCAGCGTTTTTGCGGTTGCTTCGCCAATACCGCTTGAAGCACCTGTAATGAGGACTATTTTTTCTTTCGCCATGATTATTTCTCCTATGTTTACATATTCAAAATTATGAGAATAGTTTTACTAATGAGTCGGTCTTAAATGTATTTCTCTGATGCTATTTCGCTGATTTGCCTCAATGGCAAATAACACAGCATCGGCAACATCTTGCGGGTATAACTTGTCAGGTCTTGCTTCATCAGTAAAAGGGGTATTTACAGCGCCAGGGGTGATGGTTGTACAACGCCCATCCCATTCACTAATTTCTTGTGCTAGGTTTTGAGAAAAACCGTAAGTAAACCATTTGCTTGCACCGTATATAGAGCCTTTAACAGCTCTGCGACCAGTTGCTGAGCTAGTAATAATAAAGTGTCCTTTGCTTTGGCGTAAATGCGCAAGCGTTAGTTTTGCAGTCCACAGTAGGGCTTTAATGTTTATGTCGATCATGGTGGACCACTCATCGGGGTCGCCTTCTTCAACCCCTAAAGTGTCTAGCCCTTTACCTGCATTAGCAAAGGCAACATCTAAACGACCAAATTTTTCAATGCCTTTAGCAACTACGTTTTCAAGCGCGGTAAAGTCTGTTGCATCTGCGGCTACGCTAATGGCGTTATCTGAGCCCAACGACTCTACTAATTCAGTTAATTTATCTTCGCGTCTAGCGGTAAGTATTACTTTATGACCATTGTTAACCAGCATTTTTGCGGTTGCTTCGCCAATACCACTTGAAGCGCCGGTTATGAGTACTATTTTCTCTTTTCCCATAGATAACCTCTTTTGTGAACATTGAAAGCTTAAAATAACCATACCAATAAACGATTAACCTATATTGAATAGGCGCTATAAATTAGCCGTAAATAGGCGGGCTTTACGTATCAAGAACCATAGTTTTAACGGTATTTTTAAAGTTGAAATAAGTGATTAAAAAAGATAGGTTTAAATTTTTTATTCTATATACTCGCGCCACTTCTTTTGAAGTCGGTTTTTATTAGATTTAACCATTATTTTGCTGAGTTTCAGCCACATTTATCGGAACAAACATGAAAGATAAACTTTTAGCGTTTTGGCAAAGCCATTCAGAAACAATCATCACTTTAGGGTACAAAGTGATTTTAGCGTTGGTGATTTTAATTGCGAGTGCCTTAATTGCACGCTCAGTTAAAAAAGCGATTAAAAACTCTAAATCGCCATTAAAAAAAGTGGATAGTACGCTGCTTCCTCTTTTATCGAGTATTGCTGGTTATTTAATTTATATAATTGGCGGGCTATTTATTTTAGATATTTTTGGCGTTAATACGGCAAGCTTAATTGCGCTAATGGGCGCTGCAGGTTTAGCGATTGGTTTAGCCCTTAAAAATACGCTGAGTAATATTGCTGCGGGTATTATGCTGCTAATACTCAGACCTTTTAAAATAGGCGACTTTGTTGATGCCAGTGGCACGCTTGGTACTGTGAGTGAAATAAACCTATTTACCACTATTTTTAAAACCACCGACGGCCTTTATATAGCATCGCCTAACGGCAAAGTGTGGGGGGGCAATATTAAAAACTTTACTCGTAATGGCAAAAGACGAATGGATATAGTGGTGGGTATTTCGTATGCCGACTCTATTGATGTTGGCTTAAATGTACTTAAAGAATTAGCCGCATCAGAGAGCCGATTGCTCGCAGAGCCTGCTCCTAAAGTAATGGTGACTTCAATAGGTGAAAGCGCAGTAAACATTCAATTACGTGCGTGGGCTATTAATGGTGATTATTGGCAAACCGTGTGGGATTTAAATAAACGTGTTAAAGAAGCAATTGAAGGCGCTGGGCTGAGTATTCCGTTTCCGCAGCGTACGCTGCATATATCCGAGTCGATGGCGTCGGCAATAACTGTTAACAAAGATGCTTAAATATGTATTAACATAAACATAAACACGAATAAAAATAGCGAGCCTTTGCTCGCTATTTTTGTATTTGCCTTTGTGTTGACTGAGGTATTAACGCTCTAATTGAAAGTCGTACACTGAGCCTAAATTAAGTAGCTGCGTTAGCTCATCAAGTGCTTGGTAGCTTTCAGTGAGCAGGGCTGAGTCTGCAAAGTCACTTGCGCCTAATTTGTCGCGGTAGTTACGTTTTGCCCAGTCACACAGTTGTGTGTATTTAGTATCAGTTAAAATAACCTCAGGGTTTACCGCAGCAAGTTCTTGCTCGTTAAGGGCTACACGTAAACGCAAGCACGCAGGGCCTCCGCCATTTTGCATACTTTGGCGCAGGTCAAAAAACTGCACTTGGTTTACTGGGTTATCAGCCATAATCATTTCTTCAATGTAGGCGTTAACCGCGCTGTTGCGTTTACACTCTTGTGGTGCCACTAACAGCATTGAACCATCTTCAAGGCTCACTAACTGGCTATTAAATAAGTAACTACTTACAGCATCGGTAATACTTACTTTGTCGGTAGGTACTTCAATAATGTAAAATTCTTTATTGCCTACATACGCTTCGCGAATATCTTGCAGTGCCAGAGCTTGGTTTAAAAATGCTTGCTGGTGGCACAGTAATACATTGGCGTTACCTACTGCAATTACATCATTATGAAACACACCTTGGTCTATTACGTCTGGGTTTTGCTGTAGTAAAATTTGGCTTGAATCTTTTAAGTTATGTAAACGACAAATTGCTTCTGAGGCTTCGAGTGTTTGCCTTGCAGGAAACTTAGCGGGTTTTGGTAATTGGCTGTTAAACGCGCTGGCACCAAATACAAACATTTCAAGGCCTTGTTCGCCGTGGCTGTCACAAAAACGAGTATGGTTTGCTGCACCTTCGTCGCCAAAAAAGCCTTGGTCTGGCAAATGGGTATGGTGCGCAAAGTATTTGTCGTTATTAAACATAGCCTTTAATAAGCGCGTAGTGGTTGCAGGCTCTAATGAACGATGAAACTTATTATTTAAATTAGCTGAAGTAAAATGTACTTTGCCGTCGGTTGTATCAGGAGATGGCGATACCGTAGCAGCATTGGCTGTCCACATTGCTGACGCTGAATAACATGCGCGTAATAAAATAGGGTCAGCTTTAAACGCTTTATGAATTACTTGTGCATCGTTACCGTTAAAGCCTAAGCGGCGCAGTACGTTTAAGTCGGGGCGCGCATGAGGGGCAAATACACCTTGAGTTAGGCCTTTGTCATGCATGGCTTTCATTTTTTCAAGGCCTTGAAGTACTGCCTCTTGAGGATTTGAAAAGCTTGCTGCGTTATTTAACGAAGCAACATTACCATACGATAAACCAGCGTAGTTGTGAGTAGGACCCACTAAGCCATCAAAATTAACTTCCAAAGCGTTCATACACGTTCCAACTAAAAATTTTCAATAGGGTGCAACAATACAACGCAATAGGGTTGCTTGCAAAGTTATAAACGCAGTGTTTTTACTAATTTTTGATGTTTTTAAATGGGGAATTTATTACAAGGGAGTTGTTTTGATATTGAACGATTAATTTGAAGTTTAACTAAAATGTACATATAAATTTCATAGTGTGTAAAAGCTTAGCCTAAAGTAGGTTTATACATTTAAGCATTATGCCAAGCCTTTACACAATACGATGTTACTTAACATAGGCGCGTTCTTTATCAGCGGTTGTATGGGTATTTGTTGGATCATTAACTTGCCAAACGCTAATGTCTAAACGCCATAAAAGATAAAGGGTATGGTATAAATTGAACATGGTTTTTCCTTAGTATTTTCACTGAACACATCAGTTTATAGGAAGAAGTATGCCAACATTAACTTGAATATTTTATGAATAAAAATCAGGTATTTAGTATTTAAGTGTAAATACATACTTAAGGATTAGCACCAAAGAGGTGAAGTATTACTAAAAGATGCACCAGTGTGGTGTGTTTTTAGCAAAAAGCCCTGCAACTATTGGGTCACTTAAATGTGCAAGGCTTTTTAAAAATGTAGTCACTTAAAAAGTAAATTAACGGCCTACTTTTCCTTTTACTAAAGGCTCGAACGACATTACTTTAAACTTGCCGTGGCTTTGATTTTTGCCATTATTAAGCACCGGAGAATTATGTAAATCGTCAACGGTAAAGTATATTTTATGATCGGCTCCGTAACTAAAGCCATCAGGCCAGCTCAAACGTTCGTCTTTAAATAATACTTCGTAGTCGCCAGTGGGTTTAACTACGCCAATTGCGCCATTGGTTATGTCGGTTACATATACGTTACCGCCGCCATCAACAATAATACCGTCTGAAATTGGCTTAGTGCCGTAACGCGTAACTTTGTCTTCAAGCGCTTTAGCCAAAAGGCTCTCGTTATTTATATCGCTGGTGGCAATGCGGTAAACCGAAGTGCCCGACATTGAGCCAAAGTAAAGCCAGTCTTCGTTAGGGTCAAGCGTAATAGGATTAACACCTAAACGGGCAGGTTGGCCGCCAAGGCTCATTGTGCGCCCATCAATAACCATATCGATATTTTCGGCTGTGGTGTAATGGCTATTTTGTAACACTCTGCGTGCTACACCTGTTTTAAGGTTTACCGTAATAATAGCGGCTTGGCTGCCTTGTGCTGTGTCGGCAATGTATACAACGCCATGCTTATTATCGATGACTAAATCGTTTAAAAACGAGGTGTCGGTAATGGTCGGTTTAGCCAGATAAATAATTTTGTGCAGTTGCTCTTTGTTTGTATCCCAGCCTACTAAGCGCCCAGCGTGATCGGGCCCTGAAGTATCAAGCATCCATAAAACGCCATCGCTTGATACGTTTATACCAAGTACGTCGTAAAAACCTTTACCGTTTTTGTACGCGTATGCCCATTCTTCATTAGGGTAGGGCTTAGTTGTACCATCGCTTAAAAGTTCCATAATTTTTTGCTTTTGGCCAAAAAAGCCATGCACAGATAAAAACTTTCTGCCCGATGGGGTAATAGCAATGTTGCCCGGTGGGTGCTGCGCATCAAATGTGGCTACTGTTTTTAAATCAGCATTTTGGCCAGCGGTGTTAGCAGTTACAGCGTTGCTGCCTAAAAGTGCCGTGCTACACGCCGCTGCTAATAGTAATTTTTTAATATGAGTCATTTTTAAAACCTTTTAAAACACGTTTATTGTTTAAAAATTAAGAGCCTAATCGGCTAAGTCGTTTACTACTAAATCGAGCAGCTGCATTAACTGCTTCGCTTGTGTTGCATCTACACTATCAAATTTACATAAAATATTTTTAGGAATATCGGCTGCTTTTAACTTGAGCGATTGGCCATGCTGGGTTAGCTGCACTAGGCGTTTGCGTTTGTCGTGCTCATCTTTAATAACAGCCAGTAATGATTTGTCGCTCATTTTTTTGAGTATTTGGGTCATTGCACCGCCATCTATCGCGGTTTTATCTATTAGCTCTGCAATTGTTATTTCGTCTTGCTCCCACAGCGCCATCATTACTACGTATTGCGGGTAAGTTAAATTTAGCTCGTTTAAAGGCTCGCGATACGCACGCGCAATGCTGTTAGATGCCATATATAACCGGTGGCATAACTGATTTTTTAACTTTAATTGCTCAAACGGCATAACGTTATCCTTTATTTCGATACATGGTATTTTAATTTGCATGCAAAGTATTTGCAATCTCTAATTACTTGTTCTATTATTTTGCACACAAACTAAATAAATTACTAAACTTTGGAGTTCATTATGAATGTATTACAAAACGTAGCTTACACTGCAAAAGCAACTGCAACTGGCGGCCGCGAAGGCGTAGCTAAATCTGATGATGGTCGTTTAGATGTAAAACTATCAACACCTAAAGGCTTAGGCGGAGACGACGGTCAAGGCACTAACCCAGAGCAATTGTTTGCCGCAGGTTATGCTGCGTGCTTTATTGGCGCACTTAAATTTGTAGCAGGTAGCGAAAAAATAGATTTACCAAGCGACACGCATATTAACTCACAAGTGTCTATTGGCGCGATTGAAGGCGGTTTTGGTATTGCAGTAAAACTTGCTGTGTCACTAGGTGATATGGATAAAGCTGCAGCGCAGGAGCTTGTAGATAAAGCGCACCAAGTATGTCCATATTCAAACGCAACACGTGGCAATATTGAAGTAGAGCTTTCAGTTATTTAATTAATTGCTAAGTTAACTAATACTGTAATAGCCCAGTGGTTTTCCCACTGGGCTTTTTTGTGCGTGGAGTTTAATAAATGAGTCGTTAAATAAATATACAAAAAATCATATATTCACTATTCCATATATTCTGTTTTTGTTTTATTGTATGTGCAATAAAACTGCGAGGACAATATGGAACAATTCAACCCACTTCAATTTTATAAATGCCTAGCGGACGATACGCGTTTAAAAGCAATGCTGCTCATTAGCCATCAAGAAGAGCTATGTGTATGCGAACTGGTTGCTGCACTTGAGCTAAGCCAACCTAAAGTGTCTCGACATTTAGCGCAGTTAAGACAATGCGGATTGTTGAGCGACCGTAAACAAAATCAATGGGTTTACTACAGTATTAATAAAGCCCTGCCAGAGTGGGCTAAAAATGTATTAATGCAAACGCTTACTGCTAACCCTTCATTTTATGAAAACGATTTAACGCGCTTAAACGCTATGGGTAATCGCCCTGAACGTATTACTAGCTGCTGTAACTAACTTATTAAAGGTATTTAATTATGACTATTAAAGTAGGTATTAACGGTTTTGGCCGTATGGGACGTTTAACTCTGCGTGCAGCAGTTGATTGGCCAGAAATAGAGTTTATTAAAGTAAATGATGTACCGGGCGATGCTAAAACCCACGCACATTTAATTGAGTTTGACTCAGTACATGGGCGCTTAGCACAACAGGTTTCTAGTGATGATAATAGCTTTAGTGTGGGTAAGCATACGATTGCAGTTACCAACAACAAAACCATAAACGAAACTGATTGGTCAGATTGCGATGTAGTAATAGAAGCCAGCGGTAAAATGAAAACCACTGAGCTGTTAAATCAATATTTAGCACAAGGCGTTAAGCGTGTTGTGGTAACCGCACCTGTAAAAGAAGACGGTATTTTAAATGTAGTAATGGGTGTAAACGATGATCTTTATAACCCAAGTGAGCATAAAGTTGTTACTGCGGCTTCTTGCACAACTAACTGTTTAGCGCCAATAGTAAAGGTTTTGCAAGAAAAAGTGGGCATTAAGCACGGCTCAATGACCACTATTCACGACATTACTAATACTCAAACGATTATTGATGCCCCTCATAAAGATTTACGCCGTGCGCGTTCGTGCGGTACAAGTTTAATACCTACTTCAACCGGTAGTGCAACTGCTATTACGCATATTTTTCCTGAGCTTAAAGGTAAATTAAACGGCCATGCCGTGCGCGTACCTCTTACTAACGCATCAATTACTGATTGTGTTTTTGAACTCGAGCGAGGTGTTACACAAGACGAAGTAAACACGTGGTTTAAAGACGCTGCAAATAACGAGCTACAAGGTATTTTAGGCTACGAAGAAAAGCCGCTTGTATCTATAGATTACAAAACAGATCCGCGCAGCTGCACTATTGATGCGCTTTCAACCATGGTAATTAACAACACTCAACTTAAACTATATGCTTGGTACGATAACGAGTGGGGTTATGCAAACCGTACTGCTGAGCTAATGCTTAAAGTTGCACAAAGTGATTTGGTTTAATCTCGTTTAAAAAGGTTTAACGCTATGTTTGCGCAGTTGGCTAACTTACCGAGCTCTATAAAACAATATTTAATAATTACTGGTAACTATTGGGCATTTACTTTAACTGATGGTGCGCTACGCATGTTGGTGGTGCTGTATTTTCATCAGTTAGGTTATGGCGCATTTGCGATAGCCATGTTGTTTTTGTTTTATGAAATATTTGGGGTGATCACCAATTTAGTAGGTGGTTGGCTTGGTGCGCATTTAGGGTTGAACAAAACCATGAATGTAGGGCTTGGGCTACAACTTGTCGCTTTAGCCATGCTTTGCGTGCCAGGGGATTGGCTAACCGTTGCCTATGTTATGGCAGCGCAAGCACTGAGTGGCATAGCAAAAGACTTAAATAAAATGAGTGCAAAGAGCGCCATTAAGTATTTAGTACCACAAAACGATGCAGGGCAAAGCCAATTATATAAATGGATTGCCATACTTACCGGCTCTAAAAATGCTTTAAAAGGGGTGGGCTTTTTTTTAGGCGGCTTATTACTAACTGTATTTGGTTTTGTGGGAGCATTAATAAGTCTAATTATTTTACTTAGTGTTGCGTGGGTTATTAGTTTAATTTTTTTAAAAGGCGATATTGGTAAAGCTAAAAACAAACCTAAGTTTAAAGAATTATTTTCTAAATCGCGGGCAATCAACTTACTTAGTGCAGCGCGTTTATGTTTGTTTGCAGCGCGTGATGTGTGGTTTGTAGTTGCACTACCTGTTTACTTAGCCGCTCAGTTTAACTGGGATCACTGGTGGGTCAGCGGTTTTATGGCTTTGTGGGTTATTGCTTATGGGCTGGTGCAATCGCAAGCACCGCGAATAACTGGGCAAGGTGATTCAACTTCACATTCGGTCAAAAAAGCATATTGGTGGGTTGCTTTATTAAGTGGCGTAACTGGCATTTTGGCGTTGTTGATGCAATTGGATATAGCGGTACATTTTACGCTTGTAATAGGCTTACTTATTTTTGGTGGAGTATTTGCTGTAAATTCATCGCTGCATAGTTACTTAATAGTAAGTTTTGCTAAAAATGACGGGGTGTCCCTCGACGTTGGTTTTTACTATATGGCTAATGCAATAGGGCGCTTGCTTGGTACGGTGCTTTCTGGCTGGGTTTTTCAAGTGTATGGGCTTAGTGCATGTTTATGGGTGAGTGTGTGTTTATTAATTGCAGCCTCAATTACAACGGCACGCTTAGCTAAACTTTAAAAAACTCAACATATTGTATTAAATTCAGTTTCTTTAACGATATTCATAGCTTCGTTGGTTAGATCTACTAAACTATATCAGTAGTTTTAATTTAAGGGTGAGATGAATGCGGGAAATATCGCTAGCAAAAAAATTACTGTGGCTTACTGTCGGAAGTATATTCATCACTGTATTAGTGCTTTCGAGCATTTTATGGTGGCAGCTATCTGCGAGTAATACCGAACTAGCAAGCAAGTCAGAAGATTATATTGTTGCTGAAGTTGAAGAAAAGTTGAATGCGAATGCAGCAATATATGGTGAAAAAATAGCGGGCTTTATTAACGAAGCTTACCGAGTGCCATACTCTTTAGCTGCGTTATTAGGTGATGCTGCTAAAAGCGAAAGTCTTAATCGCGATACAGTAGTGAGTATTAATCGCTCTATTTTAGAACAAAATACATTACTATCATCTATTTACTCTCAGTTTGAACCAAATGCGTTTGATGGACAAGATTCAAGTTTTACAACCGGCTATAAGCACTCGGTTAATGGCGATGGTACGCTAGAAGTTTATATAACACGCGATCAGAATAACGTGATTGAGCAGCAAAAAGTAGCTAATGCCGCTGATAAATATATTACCTCACTTAATGAGTTCGGCATTCGTGAAGCACATTGGTACTTGTGTGCAAAAGACACACTTAAGCCTTGTATTATGGAACCGTATTTATACGAAATCCCATCTGGCGATTCAGTAATGCTTACCTCATTAACAGTGCCTATTTTAAAATCGGGTCAGTTTATTGGTTTAGCGGGTGTTGATTTAACACTGCCGACCTTTCAGGCCATGACTGAGGAACTTTCTAAACAGCTTTATAATGGCCAAGCTAAAGTAACCGTGCTTAGCGATATTGGTTTAGTCGTGGGAAGTAGCCATTATAAATCTAAATTAGGGCGCCCATTTAAAGAGGCTGTTAGTTCTAACTTGTTTAAAGAGCTTGAAAAATTTAAGGGCCAAAAAGGCATATTTAAAACATCGTCTGAGTACTTAGTTAATTACCCTATAAATATAAAGCTAGCTAATAGACAGTGGTCTTTACTTATTGAAGTACCTAGTAACTTAGCTTTAGCGGGCCCTGATGCACTGTCACAAGATATGGCCGATACTGCAAACGATTTAGGCGCGATGATTTTAATTACAGGTGCTGTTATTGGCGTTATTGCATTTTTAATAATGAAATTTGTTATTGGTAGCGTGGTTGCGCCTCTTCAGCAAATTCAACAACGTGTAGATAACTTAGCAAGTTCTGAAGGCGATTTAACGCATACACTTCATGTTGAAACTCATGCAGAGCTCATTGCTTTAGCTGGTGGCTTTAATGCCTTTTTATCTAAGTTACGTATTTTAATTACAGAACTTAAAGATGTGTCTGATCAAACCAAGCAACAAGGTGAAATAGCGCAGCATATAGCTATTGATACTAAGCATAATGTTCAATCTCAATTTCAAGAAATTGAAAGTGTGGTAACGGCTATGAACGAAATGAGCGCAACAGCACTCGAAGTCGCCAGAGCATCAGAGCAATCAGCCCAACAAGCCGATGAAATAAACAGCTTGGTAGTAAGCAGTGAATCGAGTTTATCGTCAGCAATGACACAAGTTAAAACAATGTCTGAAGAAATTAAAGAAGCTAATCAAGCCGTTGAAAAAGTAGCTTCGCGCAGTAAAGACATTACGCAAATATTAGATGTAATTCGTACTATTTCAGAACAAACAAACTTACTTGCTCTTAATGCAGCTATTGAAGCTGCGCGCGCTGGTGAACATGGCCGAGGCTTTGCCGTTGTTGCTGATGAAGTACGTGCACTTGCTTCTAAAACGCGTTCATCAACAGATGACATAAGCCAGTTAATTGATAGCTTATTATCTGAAGTGGGTAATGCGTCTACCGTTATTGAAAAAGGCGTAGTACGTGCGCAAAATGCTGTTGATGAAACATCAGTAGCTTTTGATGCTCTGCACAGTGTTGTCGTTAAAGTTGATGAAATAACCAATCAAATTACACATATTGCAACCGCGGCTGAAGAACAAAGCTTAGTGACCGAAGAAATTAACCGTAATTTAACGCTTATATCTGATGCCGCCTCGCAACTTGCTGACTTATCTACACAAGCGGGGGATAGTAGCGAAGCGCTTAACAAACTTGTTGCGCAGCAAGACTCAGAGCTAAATAAATTAAAAACGTAATACTTATTAAGTATTCGGATAAAATAAAAACGGCAGTAATTTAATTACTGCCGTTTTTTATTCAAATTATTGATTGGAAGGTGTTTATAGGCTTTTTATGATCTTGAACATTTGATTGATCATAGGCTGAGCAAGAGACTCTACACCTGGGCGGTTAAAGTAACCACGTAACCCAGTAAATTGAACTTCAAAAAAACGTGCATATTCTTGCGCTGATATATTATTACTCAACTCATTGTTTTCAATTGCTTGCTCAAAAAGAATCGAAAGATAGTTTTCAAACTTATCAGCTAAATCTAAACTTAGTTGATATAAATTGCTATCTTTATCGGCAAACTCGCAATTAGCTTTTACCAACATGCAAATAGCACTCGGTGTACTTTCTTTCTTTGTGACGACATCCTCAACAAAAGCACGTAAACCACCAAGAATGCTGTCTGATGTAGATAGGCATTCTTTAATCTGGCTTTCCATTTGCACTGTGTAGTCTTTTAACGATTCAATATAGAGGCCTTCTTTTGAACCAAAAGCAGAATAGATACTTCCTGGGCGCATGTTTACAACATCTTGTAAATCACGCGTCGAAGTTGCATGAAAACCCTTTTCCCAGAATAGCTGACTTGCAAGGCGGACAACTGTCTCGCGCTCAAACTTCACCTTATTAACCATGTTGTTTCTCAATTAATTTGAACATTTGCTCAATTTTAACTTGAACAGTCGCTCAAAATCAAATATTATGTGTCTCGAAGTTACTTAAACCTAATTATTTATTGGAGCTAAACATGGCAGAATTTACTTTATACACAGCAGATAACGCACCTGAAGAATCAAAATCTCTAATGGCTGATTCAGTAGCTGCATTTGGTATGGTACCTAACTTACACGCAGTAATGGCTGAAGCACCAACATTACTTAAAGGTTACCAAGTACTGCATGAGCTGTTTCAAAAAACATCGTTCAATGCAGAAGAGCTTACAGTGGTATGGCAATCAATTAATGTTGAGCACGCGTGCCATTACTGTGTACCAGCACACAGCGCCATTGCTGCGTCAATGAAAGTTGACCAAGGTATTGTTGATGCACTTGTAAATAAAACACCACTTGAAAATCCTAAGCTAGAAACTCTTCGTGAAACTACACTAGCAATGACACGTGAACGTGGCGTGATCAGTGATGAGCAAATCGAAAAGTTCTTTGCAGCAGGTTACGGCAAGCAGCAACTACTTGAAATTATTGTTGGCTTATCTCAAAAAGTAATGAGCAACTACACTAATCATCTTGCAGATACACCTGTAGATGCACCATTTAAAAAATTCGTAAAATAATTTACGACTTTTAAAGAATGAAATAACAAAAAGGCAGCCTAGGCTGTCTTTTGTATTTATAAATCGCGGCTATTTAAATTTAACCACTTTTGTACTGCGTGTATAAGTACGGCTTTCAGGTTTAGTCCACTCACCCTTTTTAAGATAAGAGGTCGATACAATAAATTTATCGTCTTTCAAATCACTAGTCGATTTAACCTTTGTGATCCCATCTTTGCTGCCTGTTACATCTTCATAAGCGACAAACTGAGTAGGGCTTAATACCTTCATAATCCCTTTTGTATAAAATCCTGCGGTGGTAAAGTAGTAAAATACGAGTGACTGCTTTTTAGTATCGTAAAAAATCATCGACTCGCCACCATACTCACCTTCATTAATTGAGTGCATAGTGCGTATAGCCTTACCATTTAGCGCGCGTTCCCATTTACCCACATCTTGCACAGGTTTTGCACCTTCAGGTACTTTAAAGTCTGCTTGCCACGTTCCTAAGTAAGGTTTAAACACTTCTAGCTCTTTATCAAGGTTACTGGCAGTTTCATTAGCAAAGCTACTAAATGTGCACAAACATAATACTAAGAATAGAGATTTAAAATATGTCATAATTTGACTCTTGTTGTTAGGTTTTTATAAGCCCAGTATAGGTGATAATTAATTGATAAAGAAAATATTAATAACGTTCTCATTACTTTACTTAGCTGCCATTTGGCTGACTTACCCACTGCAATACTTACCCGTTTATATACCAATATATGTACCTGGTTATATAAGTGTATTAAGTGCTATAACCTTTTTTATGTACGCGTGGGATAAGCGACAAGCTAAGCGCTCTCCACATAAAAAAGTAAACCGCACACTAGAGCGCACACTACAGCTTCTTGCATTAATTGGAGGATGGCCAGGGGCATTAATTGCTCAACAATTACTTCGTCATAAATCGCAAAAGCGACGTTTTATTATTGTGTTGTGGTTATGTGTTTTAGTGAATGTTGCGGCTATGGGGGGGTTATATTTTTTTGTGTAGTTTAAAATTATGCCTTTAATACATGTGAAATGTTCAAAGGCATAATTAAAGTTTAGATATTGGACTAGTTAGCCGCTTCAGTTGCTGCTACTTCATCTAAATTTACTGTTAAAATTGTCTTTTTATCGACTACAACCCACTTGCGGTAAGTTAAGTAACCTGGCTTGCTTACTTCAACGTCATACTTACCTTCTTTAAGTTCAATAGCATCTTGGTACACAGGCGCAATGTTCATAATGCGTACGCGTGCATCACTAGGGTTAGTGATTACAGTTAATGAAATAGGTGCTACAGCTTCAACAATTTCTTCTTGTACTTGAACTGCTTCTTCTTTTGCAAGTTGCTGCGTTTCATCTACAGACGATGTAGTTGAACAACCACTTAGTATTAGTAATGCCGCTAGTGCGCTTATCTTTTTCATAGGTACTCCATAAACTCATTTAAATAGTGATAATTACGAAAAATCTTGGAGGAGTTTATGCAAAATGATCGCTCAACCCGTCGTCCTTGACCTTCGTTTGTTAAAACAAAACGTTTGTTAGTTTAATATATTTTTAGTTATTTGGTGATGCTCACGAAATAAAATAGTTGTTTAAAGCATTACATTATCAAGAGATTGAGTAATAGCTTCACTTCTTTCAACTAGTTGCTCTGCTGTACGGTACATCTTTCTTTTCATTAACGTATTTGCCATAGTGATATAACGTCTAGATAATTCTTGTTTTAAAGAAACGAGTAATGAAAAGTCTTTAGGTAATGTTGCAGACTCGGTATTGATTAATTCTTCAAAATCTAATAAATCTTTGTACTCTTCAATCTTCTCTAGTTTTTGTGTGTATCTATCAAATCTAGGACCGTAAAATACGATGGCATCTTCAGTAGGAAAATCAGCTGGCTCACCTAGGTTTACTTTCTTTTGGTAAAGCGTTAAAGCATCTATCGCCGACTCTCTTTTTAGCAGATTGGCAAAGCCAAGTTCGTTTTTTTGATTATTGGTGAAAATAGCTTTACCAACATTAAGTAAAGATTTTTGCGTGATAACATCATCTTCTTCAATCGCTTTATCTAAGGCAAGTTTATAGTTATCAAAATGTACTTCAGACGGGCGATAAACGTAGGTGCTATCGACTACACTTAAATCATTGATTAATTGTGGAATACTATTATTGTCCAGTTCACTATAGCGAGATTGCTCAAGTAACAAATCAATACGAGAAGTAATATCTGAAATTATTGATTGGCGCTCTCTTAAAATGCTTTCCAGTTGTACCGATAGCTTTTCTGAATCTGGGTAATACTCCAAGGCCTTACTATAAACATTAATTGTTTCATCAAAGTCTTTAAACTTGTTAGCGCTTGTATTGATTTGATTCGCTCTGTAATCAAAACGTTGTAGAATATTAGCTTGATTAGATCTTAATAAGCCTTGTTTTAATACCTCGTATTGAGGTGGGATTTCTGCAAGCTTGTTTAGAATCTCCGGTCCATCCCAAGACATCCATGTTTCTACTTGTTGGTTTATTGCTTTTGCATTATCTAATTTAGCTTCAAGCTGCTTTATATTATTTGTATTTGATAGATAGTACTGACCAGCCAAAAGGGCTAACACAACAGTACTGGCTGCAAGTGCTATTGCCGGTTTAAAGTTACTCTGAAGCTTATCTAAAACAGGCTTTAACGAATCAGTTCTTTTTGCTGCATCTAAAGAAATTGCTTTATTAAGCGTGCCCCACAACCATAAAGGGCAGTTACTAGGACGTTTTGCCGATGTATCTTTAGGGAGTGTGTCTGCTGCAACACGATTATATGGATGTTTGCTACTTAATAACTCTAGGGCAATACACGCATAAGAAAAAACGTCATCTTTAACGGATGCTGCAGCACCTTTTAATTGTTCAGGACTTGCATAGGTTGGCGTATAACCTCCTACAGTGCCTAGGCTTGATTCACTATTAACTGCATAGGCATCTTCAATGGTTTTGTGTTTAGCAATACCAAAGTCAAGTACCTTGAGGCTACCATTTGAATCGAAGATTATATTCGATGGCTTTAAATCGTTATGAATAACGCCACGAGAATGGGCATAAATTAATGCATCAGCAAGTTGGTTGAGAATTACATTCGCTTTTTTGAAAACCATTCCAGAGGGTTTATTGCGCTTGATTATTTGCTCAAGCGTTTCGCCTTCTACTAATTCCATGGTTACATAATGTAAACCATTATCAGAGCCTGCAGAATATACTTTTACAATATTAGGGTGAGAGAGCTGTTGTGTTTTAGTTGTTTCATCTTTAAGAAGTGAAATAGCTTCTTCAGAATGAGAAAACTCTTCTAACAATACTTTAATCGCTACAAAAACTTCAGGACGACTCGCACTTTCTAAAAATAAATCTCTGGCTCGGTATATGTAACACATACCACCTTGGCCGATAAGTTCTTCAACTAAGTAGCGATCCGATACTTTTTTACCAATAAGGTTTAATTTATTTATTGCTTTTGACGTGCGAAGTTTTGAGTCAAGTGAAGCTATCTGCGTTTTATCATTAGAACTGTTGACACCGCTCATTATAAATCCTTTTATTGTGCATATTAAAATAATCGCAAAGGTGAGTTTTTTATTATTTATCAATTCTCCCTTTGATAAGGGCCGTATTTTTACAAAAATTAGCTAACTTAGCAATGTTTCTATAGCAGAACTTTCGTACAAAACTTTAAAAAATTTAGGGCTTTTATATTAATTTTTGAAATATCGTTTAATTGCTATTTGTTTTTATAAACAGTGTAGGCCTACAGGCATTGTTTTGTAACACTTCTAGGTGCTTAAAATGAATAAAATGTAATGCTAATTATTAAATAGCAATTTTTTAAATGGGAACATACAAAATATCTTTTGTAAGCTTTGGAAGGGCTTTTTTATAGAGGTTTTGTTTAATTTAATTTATTTAAATTTGAGCTTTTGTATGGTTGAGTATATTTTTATATATTAATTTCAATGTTGACAATAGTTTCTCTTCTACTTTATCCTAATGAGAATGTAGATTTATGGGACTAACTTATCAAATGGAACTGATACTAAACATCACTAGTTATCATAGACTCTCTCCAGAAATTGAAGCAACTAAAACAGTAAAAGACTCTCTAATATTTGGCCGTTCAGAAGTATGTGATTGGCATTTTCCGGATCCTGAAAAAATCATTTCTAGTAAGCACGGACGCATAGTAAAAGAGGGTGATTCCTTTTATGTTTACGACACATCTACAAATGGTACTTTTGTAAATTTTGGCGTAGCTCCATTAGGTCAAGGTAATAAACAACGCTTGTCGGATAGTGATACGATCACCGTGGGTGATTTTCAAATAGAGGTGAAATTAGCTACTAATGAAAAAACACCTGATACCGATTATGGTAATTTAAGTGCAGCAGCTAGTATTAGCAAAGAGCCAGCAAGATCTTATCAGCATCCTACTGAGCATTTTTCTGATCCAGAACAGTACTTTAATGAATCAATAATGGATGAGTCTATGCCTGCGGTTTCTATGACTCAGGCAGCTGACGATAATTCAGCAAACCAAATACCTGAGAACTGGGATGAGCTTGCTCACTTAATGAACCCTGGCGCTGTAACTCAACAAGCACCCGTTGCAAGTAAACCACAACAAAAACCAGCTGTTGAACAGCAAATTTCAGTTAATACACCAGTACTAGATACGCCTGTAACTAAACCTCAAGCAGCAAAGCCTGCTCATAAACCAGTAGTGCAAAAAAATCCAACATCACATAATGAAGACACCGCTTTAACTGATGCTTTTTTAAACGGGTTGGGGGTTAAAGCTGAGTTACAAAATTCATTAAACTCACAAGAACTTTGGTTTGAAATGGGCCAAGGGTTAAATCTATTACTGACCGAGTTGATGGAGTCTCTTCGCCAAAGAGCGCTTGTAAAAAACCAATTGCGTTTAAACCAAACGATGTTTCAAACTCAACAAAATAACCCAATTAAGTTTTCGGCAGATATTGATGACGTTATTCAGAATTTATTCATCAGAAATAGTGCAAGCTTCCTGTCGTCTCAAGAATCAATCAAAGAAAGCTTTGTTGATACGCGAAGACATGAACATGCTTTATTAGCAGGAGCTGACGGCGTATTAAAAGGGATGTTAGAGCAAGTTTCTCCCCAACATATAAATCAACAAATAAATGATAATTCTAACGTATTAAAAATCATCCCTGGCCAAACAGAGTCTAAGTGCTGGAAGTTATACCAAAATTTATATGATGAGTTATCTCATGATGTAAATAGTAAGGGAGCTATGGCATTGTCGGATGATTTCTTAAAAGCATACAACGATAGAATTAAAGAATCGTTCTAGAAAGGAAAGTAGATAATGAACAAATTTAAGCTCTTTTTAATGAGTTTCAGTTTACTGTTTTTAGCCATGGGTTGTTCAACTGTTAATAAGTTTGTGCCTCCTTCTACGGATCTAAAAATTAATGTGTCTAAAAATGTAAACCCAGACACGTCGGATAGACCTTCACCGGTAGTAATGAAAATTTTTGAGTTGAGCTCGAGGACAATTTTTGATACTCAGGATTTCTTTAGCTTGTATGAAACACCTGAAAAACAATTAGGCCCAGACTTATTAAAGAAAGATGAATTAGAATTACAGCCAAACTCTGTTCAAGAATATAAAATGACCTTAAACCGCAATACACGATATGTTGGTGTTGTTGTAGCGTACAGAAATATAGATCAAGCACGATGGAGAGCTGTAATCGAAGTTGACCCAACTGGCTATGACGATATAGATGTAAATGTTGAAGCAATTGCTACATACATGAGAGAGCAATAAAAAGGATTTGTATAATGAGTGATAACACTCGTGTTGCCTGGACCGAAGGGATGTTCTTAAGGCCGCAACACTTTCAGCAGTCAGATAAGCACTTTTCGCATTTAATTAAGCAAATTTGTAATGGGAACTTAGCAGATCCTTGGGGCATACTTGATATAAGTATTGACACTCAACTATTAAGTTCAGGCCAGTTTGCTATTGAGTCATTGTCAGCTATTACTCCTGATTTGTTACCTATCGATATGCCTCAATCAACCTCTTTGCCTGAGCCTTTAGTGGTTGGCAAAGATGTTTATGACGAAATAATTTATTTAGCGGTTCCTGCTCTAAAAGCCAGTGGTATTAATATTTCATCGTTGGATGAGGATATTGTTACGCGTTATAAACTTAATGACTTATCAGTAAGCGATGACTCTTTAGGTGCGCAAGCTCAAGAAATTATTCAAGTAGCTAAGGTATTTAGTAAGCTAGTATTGTCATCAGACGATCACGCTGGCTATATATTATTGCCATTAGCACGCATTGTTGAAGTAAGTAGCGAAGGGCAAATTAAGCTCGATTCAAAGTATATTCCAGCTTCATTAAAAGTAGGTCAGTGTAAGCCATTACTTGGTCTAGTGAGAGAAATTGGCTCAATGATAAAGCAGCGCTCAGAAAGTATTGCTGTTAGGTTGTGCCAAGGCTATGCGGGGAGCACATCTGTAGCTGATTTTATTATGCTGCAAACGCTAAATAAGTATGACGCTGTTTTTGAAAACCTGTTATCAGTTAATAACCTTCACCCAAATATTCTTTATACACGTTTAATAGAGCTTGCAGGTGAGCTATCTACTTTTAGTACAGTAAACAAAAGAGTACCTAAATTACCTAAGTACGATCATAAAAATTTAGGTCCGGTATTTAGTGAAGTCGTAAACTTTTTATATCAATCTTTAAGTCATGTAATCGAGCAAACTGCAACAGAAATAAAGCTAGAGCAGAGCAAGTTTGGTATTTCTTTTGGTGCGCTCAAAGACAAATCTGTACTTAGCTCAGGTCAATTTATATTGGCTATTAAGGCGAGTGTTCCTCACGAAGAGCTTCGTAAGATATTACCTTCTCAAATAAAAATAGGTAGCGTTGAGACGATCCGAGATTTAGTAAACAATCAGATCCCAGGTATTACAATCAGTAACTTACCAACTGCACCGCGTCAAATTCCTTACCATGCAGGTTTTCATTATTTTGAATTAAATAAACATGGTGAGCATTGGGCAAAACTTCATTCAAGTGGTGGTATTGCTATTCACTTGTCAGGAAGTTACCCCGAGTTACAACTAAGCCTATGGGCAATAAGAACTTAACTTTTAAAAGGAAGAGTTTCAATGGACGAAACCATTATAAAACCACGTCCTGGTCGATTAGGGCGTGATGCCTCAAATAATAATCAAGTAGATAATGATCCAGACAAAACAGTCATGTCTGTTGAGCCTGTTGCAAGTAGTATTCCTAGTAATGCAAAGGTATCTATATTTAAAAACCCATTAATGGAAGCAGCAACAGACTGCTTTTCATTGGTTATTTCAATTAGAAAATCAGTTGAGATGACTAACTTGGCTGCTTTAAAGCATCGATGTGTAGAGGCTATTAAACGCTTTGAAGTCGAAGTTCGTAATCAAAACCTATCAAAAGATGTAATCAAAAACTCCCGTTATTGCTTATGTGCAATTTTAGATGAGTCTGTTTTAAATTCTAAATGGAGCTCTATGGAATGGGCTGACGAAAGCTTGCTTTCAACATTTCATAAAGAGACCTTTGGCGGAGAGTACTTTTATACTTTACTAGACAATGCATTGTCTCAGCCAGAGCAACACAAAGCCTTTTTAGAGCTTCAGTACCACTGTTTAAATTTAGGTTTTAAAGGTAAGTACAGGTTAGATACTGTGGGTGATAATAAAGTAGAAGAATACCGCTCACAAATGTACCACCTATTAAATCAATTAGATGGGCCAATCAATAATAAGCTTTCTCCTAACTGGAAACAAAGAGTAGCCGCTGGTGTAGAATTAAGAAATCAGGTGCCGTTGTGGGTTATTTTTTCTGTTCTGGGCTTACTTTTACTTACTGTTTATTTATTTATAAATATGAAGCTAAATGATGATGTTACGGCTGTTAATGACAAGCTTGCTATCATTCATCCTCTAGCTGAAGACCAAGCAATAGACAAAAAGGATCAGCAGCTACTTGTATTAGAGCAGCTATTACAAACTGAGATTCAAATGGGGATTGTAACGATAAAGAAAAATATCGATAGAATTAGAATCTCTATTAATAGTGAGAGCCTTTTTAACCAAGGTGACTCTAAATTATTACCTTCATTTCAACCTATTTTAGAAAAGCTAGCATTGAGCCTTGAAGGAACTAAAGGACGTATTTTAATAACTGGCCACACAGACGATACACCAATTAGAACTGATAAGTATCCTTCAAATTGGCACCTTTCTTTAGCGCGCGCAACGCAAGTTGCAAACTCTATGGCTAAAAGTACAAACCTCAGTGGGCGTTTATGGCCCGAAGGTAAGGGCGCAGCAGAGCCTATTGCCAGTAATTCAGATTCAGCTTCTCGGTCACTTAACCGACGAATTGAAATCGATTTATTATTTTAAGAGGCTGAAATGAGTTTTTCACAAAAAATAAAAAAAGTGACCTACGCACTTACATCTCGTACGGCAATGCTAGTTATTGGCTTTTTGGCTTTATCATTACTAATTTGGTTTGGCGGCCCATTAATAGCGATAGCTGACTATGTACCACTACAAAGTATTGCAGCAAGACTGTTTACTATTATATTGGTTTTATTGGTTTTTTCTGTGTCTAAAATTTATCGTCTTATGCAACAAAGCAAACGAGACGAAAAAATGGCTGATGAGTTAATTGATAGTAATAGCGATACAAATAGCTCTGAAGTAAATGAAGAAATTACCACGCTTAAAACGCGAATGAACGAAGCTATCGATCTTTTAAAAGATGTAAAGCTGTTCAAAGGTAAAAACATTTACCAGCTGCCTTGGTACATAATGATAGGACCGCCAGGGGCTGGCAAAACTACCGTTATTCATAACTCAGGGCTTGATTACCCACTAAAAGATAAGCTGGGTGTTGATTTAGTTCATGGTGTTGGCGGTACGCGTAATTGTGATTGGTGGTTTACCAATAAAGCTGTTTTAATTGACACTGCAGGGCGCTACACAACGCAAAGCAGCCACGCAAAGCATGATTCACGTGCATGGGAAGGCTTTTTAGGATTACTTCGTAAGTACCGTCCTCTTAGGCCGATTAATGGTGTAATGATCAGTATGGGTATTTCTGAGCTTATGAGCCAGACCAAAACTGAGAGAAACCTACATGCTCGCGCTATTAAACAACGATTACAAGAGCTACAAAGCCAATTAGGCATGACTTTTCCTGTTTACGTTATTTTTTCTAAAGTTGATTTAATAGAAGGCTTTAGAGAGTTTTTTGGCGAATTAACTGAAGAAGAATGTGAGCAGGTCTGGGGCGTAACCTTTGAACTTGATTTAGATAAAGACACGCAAGTAGATGCATTTAATAAAGAATTTCACACATTAATTTCTAAATTAACCGAGATGTTAAATCGTAGATTAATTAATGAAAGAAACGAAGAAATTCGCGCTAAAATATTCGAATTCCCAAGGCAGCTTCGTGTGCTACAAGGTGTAGGAGATGCTTTTTTAAAAGAAATATTCACTCCTAATGCATACGAAGAACTACCAATGTTTCGTGGTGTTTATCTTACAAGTGCAACGCAAGAAGGTACGCCATCAAGCTTTTTAAACGAAGCAAACGCAGGCGAATCTGGATACATTAACCAATCTAAAAGCTTTTTTATAAAGAATGTATTAGAAGGTGTAATTTTTCCAGAGCAAAACTTAGCAAGCACTAACAAACATCATGACAAACAAAATAAATGGCTTCGTGTTGGTAGCATATCGCTTGCATGCATAGCTTTATTTGGTTTTTCAACATCGTGGTACTTTAGTTTTGCTTGGAATAGTAACTTAATTTCAGAGACTGAGGATGCGATTGCAACGTACCAAGAGCTTGATACCGCCTCATTTGATCGTAATAACTTATTGGTATTAAACGACAGATTAAAAGCTCTTAGAAACTTACCTGCAAGCAACCCTGAACTTGTTAATACACAAGAGTCTAAATCAATTGGGTTTAACAAACTAAATGAAATAAAAATGGCTTCTACACAAGCCTACGACCGTTCATTGCAAACGTATTTAGAACCGTTTATTGCAAGTACCTTAATTAAAGAAATGGAAGCTCATCCTGAGCACTTGAGTTATTTATACGAAACACTGAAGTGTTACCTCATGTTGTTTCAGCCTGAATACTTTGAAGGCGAAGATATAACGGTATGGTTTAACGCGTATTTAGAACGTAATTTACCAGGCGATAAAAATATGCAAACCAGAGTAGAGCTGATGGAGCATGTTGCTACATTACTTGAAAACGGTGTTAGCCAAATTGAAATTGATAATCAAGCAGTGCGTGTTGCACGAGCTGAGCTAACTAAGCTACCAATTGCAGAGCGAGCATACCAACGACTTCAAGCCGACTTCTTAGATAGCAGTATCCCGCCATTTAGGCTTACAGATATTATTAGTTTCGAAAGTGCGCAAAAATTTACTTTTAGAAATGACGGTGAGCTTACGCGAAGTATCCCAGGCTTATATACATTTAATGGTTTCCACGGCATTTTTAATGTTGAGAAAAGTAAAATGCTTGGTAATTTAATGGCAAGTAGCTGGGTTTATGGTGAAGAGGCCACGGGTACCTACGATATTTCTAAAGATGAAATAGAGAAAAAGCTAGAGCAGCGATATTTTCAAGATTATATCTATTATTGGCAATCATTTATTGATGATTTGAGCCTTAATCAATATAGCTCTCCTGCTGAGGGGGTTAATATCACTGATGCTCTAGCGGGTTCTGAAGCTCCTATTAAAAATATTATCACTGCTGTTCAAAAAAATGTGCAGCTAACTAAATTACCAGTATCTGATAATCAAAAGGCTGCAGGTAAAGTGGCAGCAAATGCTGCTGAAATTGCTATGAAAACAAAGGCTAATCGTATCAAACGATTTTTACCTGACGAAGCCCCTAAATTTGATATTAAATTACCGGGTCATCAAGTTGAAGAAGCTTTTGAAGATGTAATAAATATTGATGCTCAACAATTAGATAATATTCAGAAAAACCTAAGAGAGTTAAACGTTTACTTAACCAAACTTGATAGAGGCGATCAGTTAAAGTCGTCAATTAAAGATCAAATTAGCGGTAAAAGTAAGCCAAGCTTTATTCGTCAACTTGAGTTCCAAAGCCGAGACTTACCTTATCCGTTTAATAGTTGGTTGTTAGATATCAGTCGTGATACTAGCAATATAACTAAAAATAGTGCCAACAGACACTTAAACGAGATGTGGAAAAGTAAGGTGTTACGCGAATATAACGCTGCAATTGTTGGCCGTTATCCGTTCTCTCCATACGCAGATAAAGAAGTGAATATGAAAGATTTCACTCGATTTTTCGGCCCAGGTGGAACAATTGATAGCTTTTTCACAAACTATATTGCGCCTAGTGTAGATATGAGCTCAACGCCATGGAAATTTGAAAAAGATATAGGCATTAGCCGAGATACATTAGCGATGTTTGAGCTTGCTAATCAAATTCAAACTGTCTTTTTTGATGGCGGTAGTGCAACACCAAGAATTGAGTTTGGTTTAAGGACTGTAGAATTAGATCAATCAGTATCAAAGTTCAGGGTCGAAATTGATGGGCAATCTATGTCATATCGTCATGGGCCAATCAAAATAACTAACTTTGTATGGCCAGGATCAACAGGGCAAAGTAATACTCGGATTGAATTTACTCCTCCAAGTGGTGGTCGCCCCATTAATACAACTTACCAAGGTGAATGGTCGCTATACCGTATGTTAGACGAGTTAAGTGCTAAAAGAGCAAAAACACGTGAAGACTTAGAGTTACATTTTTCACTCATGGGGAACAATGCGAAAGTCGAGTTATTGCCTAAATCAATCAGGCATCCATTTTGGAACAAAAGTGTAGAGAAGTTTTCATGTCCGACCCGATTATAAATATTGGTTATCTTGGCAAAGTGCCTAGTTTAGGTGACTTTGTACAAGATAACGTATCGAAAGAGTTTTCAGAGCATTGGGAGCAATGGCTACAAGCTGCTATTGCAGTGAGTAAAGAGCAACTAGGTGAAGTATGGCAAGATAACTACTTAACCGGACCAGTATGGCACTTTGCATTATCGCCAAATATTGTTGGTGACAAAGGGGTTATGGGTACGTTGTTTCCGAGTATGGATGCAGTAGGGCGACACTACCCTTTTACTGTTGCAAGTACACTAGAGCATGCACCGATTGATGTTTTAAACTCGGGTGTGTTCTCTTTAGAGTATGAAGATACTGTATTAAAAGTTCTAGATAGTTCCGTTGATTTGTTTTCTTGGCGTAAAGAGGTTGCTAAGTCTCTAAGTGCTATATCTGGAGTTAAAAAGCAGGTTAGCTTTTTAAATTCAGCAGATAAAAATAAAAGTGCAGAAGCATTTGAGTTTTCAGGTGATGAGTTATCGAATGAAGTTCTTCAAGATGCAATGCATGCTCTTTTATTAAAAAGACATGGCGATTACAGTGTTTGGTGGACGCATGGCTCTTGCAACATAAAACCAATGGTACTTATAACTCCTGGCTTGCCTGCGGTAAATCAAGTTGCGGCAATGTTAGATGGAAGGTGGAAACACTGGGAATGGAATTTTACACAGGTAAGAAATAGTGATTAGCAAGTTTAGTACAAGTTATGCAATTACCCATCGTGGTGCTGTCAGGCAGCTTAACGAGGATGCGCATGTAGAAATAAACAGCCATAACTTATGGGTTGTCGCAGATGGGATGGGTGGTCACGAGGCTGGTGAAGTTGCCAGCCAACTTGTTGTAGATGTATTAAGAGCAAAAATTGAAGAGCTTCCACTTGAAAAACTAGAAGTATCACACATAGTTGAAGCCATTGAAGATGCTAATAGGCAATTAAACGAATACAGTGCCCAATATCTAGGTAGTAAAACCGCGGGCAGTACAGTTACCGCATTATTTTTAAAAAATAATAAGTACTATGTTTTGTGGGTTGGCGATAGCAGAGCTTACATGCTGCGAGATGGTCAACTTAGGCAAATATCAAGAGATCACAGCCAAGTAAATGATTTAATCGATGAAGGGATTATCTCAGTAGAAGAAGCTAAGACGCATCCATTATCAAATGTAATCACAAGGGCTGTAGGTGTAACCGAAGAAGTAAAAGTGGACGTTATTCAAAATGAAGTGAAAACAGGCGATATATTTTTACTTTGTTCAGATGGGCTCACCGGTGAATTGTCAGATGAAGACATATGTTTGTCATTAGAGCCAAGTAGTATTATTGATTCAGGAATGGCGTTAATGCACTCATCATTAGTGAGAGGTGCAAGAGACAACGTAACGTGTATTTTAATAAAGTACGATGAAAGTTATGCTGGCAATAATTCAGAAACATTCAACATTCAAGATGAAGCTACAATTCCATTGTTTTCAAGGTAGCTCTATTTTAAAATGAAATTGTTTTAGTTTACTTTATTTGAGTTTTTACTTTAATTACATTTATTAATTTAAAGTATATTAATATTCTAATTGTTTATGTAAAAGCAATAATTAAGGTTTAAACTCAATTGTAACTAGGCTTGTAATTTATTATAAAGAATGTAATATAAAATCCGCTCAGCTTTATTAGAGTTTTATGGATAATTATTAGGACGACGGAATGTTTTTATTTGAAGAGTATATTTCCCCTATTTCAGACACCGAGATTGCAGGTATTGATCCCCGTTCTGATGTTTCTCCTACGTCGACTTATTACGCCTTAAAAGATTTAAGAAACCAGCTTCGTGCCGCAGAAAGAAATGCGTTGGTTGATGAAGAAGGTATTTCTTCATTAGCAAGAGATTGGCTTCCTTTATTAGAACAATGCAGTAAAGCAATTAAAAACGAAAGCAAAGATATTGAATATTTAGCTTGGTTTATAGAAGGCCTTTGCCGTATTCACGGTTTTAAAGGCTTAGCTTTTGGTTTTAAGGTTGCTCATAATCTGCTCGATAGTTATTTTGATAAGCTGTATCCGTCATTGGATGACGATGATGAGTTATCCGATAAAATTTCAGCTTTAGTTGGTCTTAATGGCTCTGCTGGTGAAGGTACTTTAATAATTCCTATTAAAAGCATCTACTTGACAGACAGTTCCAGTATGGAATCGTACTCTTTTTGGGAGTATCAACAAGGCTACGACATTTCTCGTTTAAGTGATGAAAAAAGAGAGAAAAAGCTTAATCTAGGTGCGGTTGACTATGAACTCATAGAAAGAAGTGCATCAGAAACCAGTACTGAATTTTTTGTGACTTTGAAGCATGATATCGAAAGTGCTATTGAACAGTTTGCTTTATTAAGCGAAGTTATGGATAGAGTGACAGGTCAACCTCAGCCAACGTCTAACATAAAGCAAGCGTTAGAAGTTAGCCTTGGAGCTGTTGAACATGTTGCGGCTGATAAACTTGAAGCGGCAGAAAAAGCTAAAGCAGCTCTCAATGCGGTACAAGAAGTTGTTCACAGTGATGACGAAGAAGGTCAAACTACTGTAAATCAAACTGTAAAAGCTAATAACGAAATTAACTCAAGAGAAAGTGCGATAGATAAACTCAAAGAAATTGCATCTTTTTTTAGAAAAACAGAACCACACTCGCCTATGTCTTACACCATAGAGCAAGTAATTCGATGGAGCGAGTTGTCGCTACCTGAATTGTTAAATGAATTAATTACAGATAGTGATGCTAGGACTGGGTACTTTAAGTTGTCTGGCATTAAAATCAGCGAAACTGAAACATAAGTAAAAGGAGTTCTCTATGAGTATCCATGATAAATTAAAACGAGTTCGTAAGCCTCGCGTACACATCACTTATGATGTGGAAACTGAAGGCACTGCAGTAAAAAAAGAATTACCATTTGTTGTTGGTGTTATGGGCGACTTCTCTGGTGATAACACTGAAGCATTAAAACCACTTAAAGATAGACGATTTGTGCAAATAGATCGTGAAAACTTTAATGACGTTTTAAAGCGTATGAGCCCTTCACTAAAATTATTAGTTGATAATACGCTTAATGATGATGGTTCTGAATTTGAAGTAAAACTTAACTTTAAATCGATTGACGATTTTGAGCCAGCAGCTGTTGTGAATCAAGTTGAGCCATTACGTAAATTAATGGAAACACGCAACAAGTTACGCGATTTAATGACTAAGATTGATCGCTCAGAAGAATTAGAAAACGTACTTGAAGAAGTATTAAGCAATACAGCAAGCTTAGACTCTATCGCAAAAGAACTAAAAATAGAGGAGACTGAAAAATGAGTACAGAGCAACTAAGTACTGAATTAGAGTCTACTTCAGAAGCAACGTCTTCACTTTTAGAGCAAGCAATTGGCGCAACTAAACAAACAGATGCAAGCCGTGCAGAAGAGTTACTTAAAACACTGACAGAAGAAGCCTTAAAAGGGACTGTTCAGTGGAACAAAAACATGACAGTGACGTTTAATGAAGCAATTCAATTAATCGATCAAAAAATCTCAAAACAGCTAAGTGTAGTAATGCACAGCGAAGAGTTTCAAAAGTTAGAAGGCTCTTGGCGTGGATTGCACCATTTAGTAATGAACTCTGAGACAAGCTCTACACTTAAAATCCGTATGCTAAATATGAAGAAAAAAGAACTTCATAAAGATTTAAGTAAAGCTGTTGAGTTTGACCAAAGCCAAACATTCAAGAAAATTTATGAGTCTGAGTTTGGTACTCCAGGTGGCGAACCTTACGGTACTATCGTAGGTGACTTTGAGTTTACTAACCATCCTGAAGATGTTGAAACATTAAGCCTAATGTCTAATGTAGCAGCCGCTGGTTTCTGTCCGTTTATTGCCGCTTCATCGCCATCATTATTTGGCTTTGATAACTGGGAAGAGCTAACTAAGCCTCGCGATTTAGAAAAAGTATTCGAATCTTTAGAATACACTAAGTGGCGCTCATTTAGAGACAGTGATGATTCACGTTTTGTATCATTAACTATGCCTCGTTTCTTATCTCGCCTACCTTATGGCGCTGCTTCTAAACCTGTTGAAGAATTCAACTATGAAGAGTTTGAAGTTGAACCAAAAGATGGTCGCTCTGTAAGTACTGATAACAGTGATTACTGTTGGAGTAATGCAGCTTATGCAATGGCAACTAATATGACCAAAGCATTTGCTCAATACGGTTTCTGTACTGCAATACGTGGTGCTGAAGGTGGCGGTAAAGTAGAAGGTCTTCCTACGCATATTTTCACTAGCGATGATGGCGATCCAGATCTTAAATGTCCGACTGAAATTGGCATTACAGACCGTCGCGAAGCGGAATTAAGTAAGTTAGGTTTCTTACCTCTTTGTCATTACAAAAATACAGATTATGCCGTATTTTTTGGTGGCCAAAGCTGTCAAAAACCACAAATTTATTCTACTCCAGATGCAACGGCTAATGCGGCTATATCTGCACGTCTACCTTACCTTATGGCAACGTCTCGTTTTGCTCATTACTTAAAAGTAATGGCGCGTGATAAAATTGGTAGCTTTATGGAAGCTGAAGACGTTGAGTCTTGGTTAAACCGTTGGATCTTATCGTACGTAAATGCGACTGAGGGTGGTGGTCAAGATATCAGAGCACGTTATCCTCTAGCTGATGCAAAAGTATCGGTTAAGGAGATTCCAGGTCAACCAGGTGCATACAATGCAGTTGCATGGTTACGACCTTGGCTACAAATGGAAGAGCTTACTTCTTCTTTACGCCTTGTAGCTAAAATTCCAGAGATCGGTTAATAAACTGATCTTTAGCGTTAAGGATAATGCAGTAGAATGAATCACGAAGAGTTTTCATTTATAAATCAAGACTTCGCTTTTGTACAAAAAGCACAGTCTAGAATAAGTGATAATGAGGCTTTACTCGATAGGTTTTTAAACGAAAAAAACCTAGATAAAGCCTTGTTATTATGGCTTGAAGGCTCTTCAGACTCACCTATCTCATGGACTAAAGAATCACTGGGTCCTTATTTACAGCGCGTAATTGTTGAGCTCGATCAGCTCATTTCAGAACAATTAAACCTGATAATTCATAATGATAGATTTCAAAAGTTAGAAGCCAGTTGGCGTAATCTTTGGTGGCTAATACTTCAAAGCGAACAATACGACAAAGAAAATAAAGTAAAAATAAAAGTATTGAACTGCGATTGGGCAACACTTTCTAAAGATGTAAACAAAGCCATTGATTTTGACCAAAGTTTATTTTTTCAGCTGCTTTATCAAAGTGAATTTGATAGCGCAGGTGGAGAGCCATTTGGTGTTGTTATAGGTGATTACGAAATTAGTAACATGTGCTCAGCGGGCACAATTTATAATGACATAGACACAATAAAAGAAATATCTAGAACCGCGGCAGCGGCTTTTTCCCCATTTATTTGCTCCGCTTCTCCTAACTTATTTGGTGCAGATAACTTTTCTGATTTAGGCTATTACGCCGATTTGTTTAATCAGTTTGAACAGCCTGAATACGCTAAATGGCAAGGCTTTAGAGCGATGGAAGAATCTCGCTTTATTGGGCTTACGCTTCCTCATGTATTAATTAGACCGCCATATAGCAATGATGGTAAACGCCATCAAGATTTTTACTTTAAAGAACAAATTAAAGACCCTGAAAGCGATATGCTTTGGGGCAATGCAGCATATCAATTCGTATCTACCATAATAAGAGCATATTGCGACAGTGGCTGGTTTGGACATATTCGCGGTATTGAGCCGGGTAAAATTTCAAAGGGATTGGTAACTGGGCTGGCTAGAGATAGTTTTGCAAACGACACTTATCAAAAAGAAGCAAAGCCACCTCTAAACTTGTTAGTAACAAGCAAATTTGAAAAGCAATTTTCTGAGCTTGGCTTTATCCCAACATCGTCAGTAACCAATACAGAACACATTGTTTTTTATAGTAATGCGTCGGTTCAAAAAACTAAAAACTATGAATCAAGCGCTGCTAATATAAATGCGCGCTTATCTTCAATGCTGCAATATATTTTATGTGTATCTCGCTTTGCTCACTATTTAAAGTTATTAGCTCGCGACCGTGTTGGGTCTTACAACACAGCACAAGCTTGTGAGCGAGACTTACAAGCATGGATAAATAATTATACCACTGCTTCAGATTCTGCCTCAGAGCATATAAGAAGTAAGTACCCTTTAAGTAATGCCAGAATAAAAGTCAGTGAAAATAAAGCTAATCCAGGGCATTACTTTTCTGTTTTACAATTACAGCCACATTTTCAATTAGATCAGATGATCTCCAGTATTAAATTAATTACTGAGCTCAGTCCTCATCATAAAATAAAGGAATAGTCATGAAAAAAATACATAGCTTAATTCGCGAGGGGAAACTTACTGATGCATTATCTTGTTGTGCTACAGAGCTTCAAGATGAGCCACTAAATTTTGATATCAGAAGTATTTACGCCGAACTACTTTGCATCAATGGTGAGCTTGAAAAAGCTGATAAACAACTAGATTTTATGGTACAAAAAAATCCAGAGTTTGCAGTAGGTGCAGTAAATTTAAGACACCTAATTCGTGCTCAGCAATCTCGTGTAGATTTTTATCAAGGTAAAGGCATTCCTAAGTTATTTCATGATGCAAACGAATTAGACACACTATTTTTGAAAATGCATGTGGCTCTGTTAGAAGGTTCAACCGACGAAGCAGCTCAGTTAGCTCAGGAAATGGAATCTATAAGAGTTAGCACAGACGAGTCATCAGCAAGAGATCTCGATGATTGCTTAAACCCATACCTAGAAGTTCTAGGGACTAATGGTGAGTTTTATTTAGCTAACTTTAACGAAATTGAATCGTTAAAAATGGAGCCAGTAGAGTCTTTATTAGAAAGCATTTGGTTACGTGTTGAAATTACGATCAAAGATGGCCCATCAGGTACAGCTCATTTGCCACTTGTTTATATTAACTCTGAATCTGAGCTTGAAAAGCTAGGTCAAGTATCTGACTGGGTAGAGCTAAAAGATGAATTTATTATAGGCAAGGGAATGAAAATGCTGTTTGTTGATGATGAGGCGATCACCATTCCAAATTTAAAAATCAACTCACTTGAAACAGCTTAATTTAAGTTTTAGCAACCATGATAGAGCATAAGCAACAGCTTCAAGCATCCATTATAGATAAGCTCATTGATGATGAGCCAGATTTTCAGGATGCGCCATCACGTACCGAAGGGATCACTATTAGTGAGCTTAGAAAAAACGTGCGCAGAGATATTGAAGCTTTGTTAAATGCCCGAATTCAGTGGCATACGTGGCCAACTCAATATACTGAGCTGGCTACTTCGTGTTTATCTTATGGTTTACCTGACTTTTCGAGTATGTCTGTAAGCTCTCATGAAGGTCGCGCATTACTGTGTGAAACCGTCAGAAAAACAATTTTAAAATTTGAGCCACGGTTTCTTGAAGTGGAAGTGTTCACTGACGAAGAAGTACCTTTAAATAGAGTATTAAATTTAAGAATAAATGCACTTTTATACGCCGATCCTGAGCCAGAATTTATTAGTTTTGATTCAGAAGTTGAGCCCGTTAACTTGGGTATGAAGATTATTGAGGCATCATTATGAACGATGAGTTATTAAAGTATTACAATCGTGAATTAGCATTTGTGCGTCATTTAGGTAAAGACTTTGCTGAAAAATACCCAAAAGTTGCAGGGCGTTTAAAGTTAAGTGAAGATCATATTGAAGACCCTCATGTATCAAGACTAATTGAGTCTTTTGCATTTTTAACCGCCAATATAAGACAAAAGCTCGACGATAGCTTCCCGGAGTTAACAGATGCTTTGCTCGGGCAAATGTTGCCAGATTACCAAGCACCAATTCCGTCAATGTCGGTTGTTAAACTTGAAGCCGAAAACTTATCAACGGCGGGCGTAGTAATCCCCAAAGCCAGCGAAGTAGAAACAAACGTTGACTCAATGAAGCAGTGTAAATTTCAAACATGTTATGAAACTTACCTTTGGCCCGTTGAAATTACAAATGTGCAATTTGATAATAGCCCATTTGTAGCGCCTAAGCCCCGCTGGCACGAAAAAGCAAAATCTATTTTTAAAATAGAATTAACGGGTGAGTATAAAGGGGTTTCGCTTGCAGAAACAGGCCTTGAAAAACTTCGTATTTTTATAAATGGTCAGTGGCATCATACGCTTAAAGTGTACGAGTTACTGTTTAAGCATAGTATCGGTATTGCTATAGATAATGGCGATGAAGGTATTAGGTACCTGTCAAAAAACCAATTAAAAGCCGTAGGTTTTGATTCTAACGAAGCCGTAGTCCCTTATTCGCAGCGCTCATCTGCCGGATACCGTTTGCTTGTTGAGAATTTTACTTTTCCTGAGAAGTTTAGGTTTTTTGAGCTTGAAGGCATTCTCTCATCACTGCCTAAGCAATCGAATAAATGTAGTATTTACATTTACCTAGATACTGAATCTGCTGAGCTTGAAAAGCAAGTAGATAAAGATATGTTCTTATTAGGCTGTACCCCAATAATAAACTTATTTGAACAAGAGCTTGAGCCAATAAGACCTGAGATCAGTGAATATGAATACCAATTAACACCGCGTTATATGGATTCGGAGATATCAGAAGTAATTGGTATTTTTGAAGTTATTGCATTTGATCATAAAGGCAACAAGCAAATTGTTTCGCCTTTTTATGGTCAAACACATCCTAAATATCATGGGCATGATGATTTGTTTTGGCATATTCGTCGAGAAACCGCTTCGTGGGCTGGCGGTTATGTAGAGTCAGGAACCGAAACATTTTTATCGTTAGTTGATGCTACTTTTGAAAATAGTGCGATGGAGTATGGTGACGGAAACTCTGTACTTACTGTGCGCGCAAATTGTAGTAATCGTAACCTACCAGCAAGTATGCCCTTTGGTGATGACGAACTTGGTTTATTAATGCCTGAGCGCGGCGATGTAATAAAAAAAATTAGATGTTTAACGCCATTTACTCATGCAGTAAGACCAATATTAGCTGATGCAACACGGTGGCAGTTAGTTAATCATTTAACGCTTGATACGTTTAGTGGTGAAGATGCATGCAATAAGCTTAAAGAAGTTTTACGTTTATACGATTTTAGAGCATCGCCACAAACTAAGGGCATGATAGATAACATTTATAGAGTGATAATCGAGCCCTCAACAGCACGTGTTATTCAAAAAGGCAAAGTAAGCTTTGCAACAGGCAGTGAAATAGAAATTACATTTGCTAACGATGACTTTTCTGGCAGCGGCATGTTTTTCTTTGCATCAATACTTGATCACTTTTTTGCTCAATTTGCAGCAATAAATAGTTACACGCGTTTAAGTTTAAGGCTTAAAGAGCAAGAACAAATATATTATCAATGGCCTGCAAGAGTGGGTGACAGTCCATTATTATGATTAAGCAAATAATCTCACAAGCTTCTCAAATTGACTTTTATAAAGCTGTTTTCATAATTGAAAATCAGCTCAAAAAGCATGGCTTAGATTATCGACACGTCGGTTACGACAGTAGTCCAAAGCAAGAGTTGATTAAATTTACTGCTACCCAAAAGTTTGGCTATCCAGGTAATGCAATTACTAAACTAGAAGAAACAGGTTTTGAAGACGGTATGCATAAAGTAAATATGCAGGTTTCTTTTATGGGATTAACGGGTTGTTCAGGCGCTTTACCCCAGTTTTATAGTGAACTTGTGATGCAGCGTTTACGCTATAAAGATACAACGATGCGTGACTTTTACGACATGTTTAACCATCGCTTGATCTCACTTTATTACCGCGCTTGGAAAAAATATAAGCCTTCGCTTAATCACGTTAATAATGAAAAAAACAAAGACCCATACACACAAATACTCGGTTTATTAAGTGGTGGCTATAACGAGCACCAACTGCATTTTTCGGGTTTATACAGCCGTAAAATTAGAAATGCCTTTGATTTAAAAAACGTACTTTCGTCATACTTAGGTTGTGATGTATCAATTAAACAAATGGTTGGCCAATGGCACGAGCTAAAAGCGCAAGAACAAACCCGTTTAGCCAGCCAAGCATTATATGAAGGCCAGCATGCCCGATTAGGTGTTGATACCATGATTGGAAATAAAGTATGGGATGTCTCTTCTAATATCGAAATCCACATAAAATCAGATGATCCAGATAAAGCAAAACAACTTTTGCCCAAAGGTCCGCTTTTCGAAATCGCGAATAAAATAACAAAAGACTATGTTGGCAATGCCATTAACTTTCGCTTAGTCATTGAGTCAAATTTTCAAAATTTAGGCGCCGCTAAACTTTCAAAAAATGAGTGTCAGTTAGGTGCCAATAGCTTCTTATCTGTACAAGATAAAAAATTAAAATCTAACCCTACTAAGTTATCGTTTAAGGGATAATTAAAATTAAAAGGAACAAAGTATGTCTTCGATGACACTGAATAAACTAGTTGAAAAACTGAGTCCCGATTGCAGAAAAAGCCTAGAAGGTGCCGTTGCTATATGTAATAGCCGCAGTCATTTTACGGTTGAACTTGAACATTGGCTACTAGCTATGATTGAGCAGCAATTAGATGACGTTAGACTAATTTTTGGCTCGTTCGATATAGATATTGATAAAGTTCAGCAGGATTTAAATCAATCACTAGAGTCGTTTAAAACGGGTAGTGAGTCATCACCTAGTTTGTCAGTACATGTAACGAGTCTGCTTAAGCAGTCTTGGTTAAGTACCAGCATTGAGTTTACAGATAATCAAATTCGTAGTGCATACGTTATTTATACCCTTACTAAAGACGATACTTTATCAAGTTTAGTTACACGTTGTAGTAAGTTATTTAATAAAATAGAACCTGGTCAATTGCTTCATGCATGGCCTGAAATAGTTGCGCAATCTCAAGAGCGTAACCATTCAGTACAAAATGCATCAACTCAGGCAAATGCTGGCTCTAAAACCCCAAGCTTAGATCAATTCACTGTTGATTTAACAGCCCAGGCACTCGCTGGAAAAATAGACCCTATTCTTGGTCGTGATTTCGAAATACGTCAAATGGTAGATATTTTGACAAGGCGTCGTCAAAACAACCCAATTTTAACGGGTGAAGCCGGTGTAGGTAAAACAGCAGTCGTTGAAGGGCTTGCGTTAAGAATCGCTCAAAAAGACGTACCGGCTGTATTACAAAATGTAAAAATTCACAGCTTAGATTTAGCTCTACTACAAGCTGGTGCGGGTATGAAAGGTGAATTTGAAAATCGCCTTAAATCACTTATCAATGAAGTAAAGAATGCGGTAAATCCGGTAGTTTTATTTATTGATGAAGCACATACCATGATTGGTAGCGGTGGTGCTGCTGGTCAAAATGACGCGGCCAACCTATTAAAGCCCGCTTTAGCGCGTGGTGAATTACGTACAATAGCGGCAACTACTTGGGCTGAATACAAAAAGTTTTTTGAAAAAGACGCTGCATTAACACGCCGATTCCAAGTTGTAAAAGTTGAAGAGCCAACCCCTGAAAAAGCGGTAGCAATGTTACGCGGCTTAGTGCCGGTAATGGAAAAGCACCACAAGGTATTTATATCTGAACAAGCACTTGAAGGCGCGGTGCATTTATCACATCGTTATATTACTGCAAGGCAGCTACCAGACAAAGCCGTAGCATTACTAGATACAGCGTGTGCACGTGTAGCAATGAGCCAAGCATCAACTCCAAATACTATTGAGCAGCTTGTAAATCGCTTAAGCGAAATAGAAACACAAGTAAAAATGCTTAACAGAGAGCAAAAAACGGGTTTAGATCATTCACAGCAGCTAGACACATTAAAAGCAGAGCTAATTACAATTGAAGAGCAATTAGCCCCTTTAAATGAACAATTTAGTACTGAAAAAGAAATTGTAACTGAGCTTAATCAAGCTCTAGAGCTTATTAACTCTCAAGACGATGAGTCATCACAAGAGATACTCGATAAGCTAAGACTTAGCAAAGAGAAGCTAGCCTCTTTTGAACATAATATGGTTCATTGGCAGGTTAACGAAGAGCTTATAGCGCAAGTTATTTCAGATTGGACAGGCATACCTGTTGGTAAAATGCACGAAGATGAAATTCATGGCATTTTAAATTTAGCACAACAAATGAAGCAACGAGTTGTAGGACAAGACCATGCTCTTGATTTAATAGCTAAAGTTGTTCAAACATCGCGTGCTCAACTAGCTGATGAAAGCCGCCCTAACGGTATATTTATGTTAGCAGGGCCAAGCGGTGTAGGTAAAACAGAAACAGCGCTTTCTTTAGCCCAAGAAGTATATGGTAGTGAAGAAAACGTCACTGTAATTAATATGTCTGAGTTTAAAGAAGAGCATAAAGTATCTTTACTGCTTGGCTCACCTCCAGGGTATGTAGGTTACGGCGAGGGAGGCATACTAACCGAAGCCGTAAGAAGAAAGCCATACAGTGTTGTACTTTTAGATGAGATGGAAAAAGCACATCCTGGCGTGCAAGATATTTTTTATCAAGTTTTTGATAAAGGTACAATAAAAGACGGTGAAGGCCGCGATATCGACTTTAAAAACACCATTATAATTATGACCTCAAACGTGGGCACAGACACCACAATGAGCTTATTTGAAGACGAAGAAAGTAAACCAAGTATCAAAGGTTTATTAAAGGCACTACAAGATGATTTACTTGCTTCATTTAAACCCGCATTTTTAGGTCGTATTAATGTAATACCTTACATCCCACTAAGTGACGATATTCTTACAGAAATTGCCGCTATTCAAATAAATAAAATAATTAAACGTGTTAAAAAACATTACAATGCCGAGTTGATTTATAATAAAGATGTAATTGAATATATTATTGCTAATTGCCAGAACGCAGGCTCAGGTGCACGTAATATTCACACTATACTGCAAAACAGAGTGCTACCATTATTGTCTGAAGTTTTACTTTCTAGCATGGTTGATGACAAAGAAATTAATAGTATATCGCTATTAATAAAAGATAATGAATTTGAACTGGAGCTGAATTAAAGGTTAATTAAAGTTAATTTGAAATAACTTGTTATTAAGGTTGTTTCTTTAGTTTGAGGGCATTATAATTTTGGTGCCTGATATCACTACATGGAATTTTTGAGACATTGTCTTCATCTAAGGAAAGGAATCAGAAGGCCTTTTCATTGCTGTATTAAAGATAATGGTTTCAAAGGAATTTTGGTATATACCAAAGTAAAGAATCCAGTATTAATGGATAACATTGTTTAATAAAAAGGAGCATTATCAAATGCAAGCAAATACATATTTAAAATACGGTTCAATCAAAGGCGAAACTACTGCTGAGTCTTTCAAAGATTTAATTACAGTTTTATCTCTTGATTGGAATGTAAGTCGTGAAATTAGCTCAGCTACTGGTACAGCGATGGACCGTGAGTCAAGCTCTACTCGCCTTGGCGACGTAACAATCACTAAACTTCAAGATAAAGCATCTCCGGATCTTTTCAAAGAAGCGACAATCGGTAAAGGTTTACCAGCTGTTTTCCATATCACTAAGCAAGGTGATAAGGTTGAAGAAATCATGAAAATCGAACTTACAGATGCAATGATTTCTAGCTACTCAGTATCAGTACAAAACGATCGTCCAATCGAAACAATCACTATCAGCTACACAGAAATGATGATGACTGTTACTCCAACAGACGACAAAAATAACATTACTGCTCCTCTTGTATACGGTTACAGCGGTGTTAAAGGTCAACAAATGTAATATTTGTTACCTTATAATGGCTCTGGGCATTGCTCAGAGCTTTTTTTGATCTTTAGGACGGGAAAAGCAAGGAATGCAAAAAGCAACACAAGATAAAAACGTAATTCAAATTAGCACCCCTGCTGGTAAAGATGCCCTCTATTTAACTCGTTTTGTTGCCCAAGAGGCAATGTCTGATTTGTTTGTTATGTCTGCCAATATGTACACGATTGGAAAACAAATCGCACACGAAGATTTAGTGGGTAAACCTGTATCTATTAAAGTAAAAAATGCAGAAGGCGGTGGTGAGCGTTACTACCACGGTATAGTTAGTCATTTGGTTTCAAACGGAAGCCGTACGGCAGATGTTGATGAGCAAAAAAATTATATAGATTATCAAGCGACGATAGTTCCATTCGCAGCTTCAATGCGCAATCGTAAAAATAGCCGCATTTTTCAAAAGAAAACAATTAAAGAAATATTTGCTGATTTATTTGGCCAACACAATGTTGCCTTTAGCGATAAAACCAGTAAAACCTACCCTAAGTACGAATATTGTGTTCAGTATCAAGAGTCTGATTTTGATTTCATTCAGCGCTTATTTCAACAAGAAGGTATATTTTACTTTTTTGAACACTCAAACAGTAACCATACGCTTGTTTTAGCTGACGATATTACAGCTTATGAAGTATGTGGCGAAGGTAAAGTTGTATTTTCAACTGGTCATTTAAGTGAATCACACGTATCGCGCTGGCAAGGCGGTTTAAGCATTGCCCCTGGTAGTTTTAAACGTGTTGGTTACGACTTTAAACAGCCATCTCGATACCCTGATGGCGAGCAAGCAAACCCTGAGCTTCCTACTCAATCGGTCTCTGAAATTTTTGAATACACGGGCGAGCAAGAGTGCCACCCGCGCGCAGCTAATTTAGCATCTGTACAGTTAGAGTCACTGCAAAGAGACATGAAGCTTTCCAGTGGGCGTAGTGATTGCCGCTCATTTACTGTAGGTAAGTTATTTAGCTTTAAAAAGCATGAAGACCCACGCCTTGAAGGTAAAACATTTGTTATTACCTCTATGATGACCTCAATTACAGTGCCAAACCAATCAGGTTCGCAGCAGTCATCGGTAGAGGAAGTTTATTCAAATCACTTTGAATGTGTCCCAAAAGAAATCCCTTACAGAGCACAAATAAATAAGAAAAAGCCTGTAATAAATGGGGTTCAAACGGCAATTGTAACTGGCGACAGCGCTGATGAAATTATGATTGACCAATTTGGCCGTGTAAAAGTGCAGTTTGATTGGGATAGAGAAGGCAAAAAAGATTCTAAAAGTTCGTGTTGGATCCGTGTTGCGCAAAATTGGGCGGGTAAAAAGTGGGGGGCGTTTTTCTTCCCTCGTGTAGGCCAAGAAGTTCTTGTGGACTTTATAAATGGCGACCCAGATCAACCCATAATAAGTGGGGCAGTGTATAACGCTGACTTAATGCCTCCGTACGCATTACCTGCTGAAAAAACACAAAGCGGTATAAAAACACGTTCTACAAAAGAAGGCGGGGCTGATAATTTTAATGAGCTTAGATTTGAAGATAAAAAAGGCAGTGAGCTGGTTTATCTTCAAGCAGAAAAAGACAAGCAACTGTATGTTAAAAACGATCAAAACGATAAAACAGATCACGACCATAATATTGAAATTGGCAACGACAGAAAAACAGATATTGCTAATAACGACAGCCTTAAAGTTGCTAAAAATCGTATTGCCGAAATGGGCGACAACGATACTTTAAAAGTTGGCAAAACATTAAATATAGAAGCTGGTGATGAAATTATTATTAAAACAGGTTCAGCACAAATTAAAATGAGTAGTAGTGGTAATATAACTATCGAAGGTACTAATATAGATATTAAAGGTAGTAATGTTAAAGTTGACGGCAGTGCTATAACTTTATCAGCCGGAATAATTAAATTAAATTAGTGCAAATATGGAAATAATAAACAGTTATTACACAGGGCTAAGAAACGGGATTAATAATAACGGATATGTTGTATATTGCCGTTATGGGTTGGCATATTTAATATGCTTACCAATTAATAGACCCGACGATCCATTGCTAAATCCAGCATTAAGTCATTTAAAAGCAATGAATGGTTATTACACTAGCCAGTTTTTAAATAATTTACACCCAGCATTAAATAGTGAAGATATTGTGTCGGGATTATATCAATATGCTATGCAAAGCCCAGTTGCACTTTCAGACTACTCTCAAAGTGAATTAATAGAGTCTTTATCGCTTTTAGTGGCGCACAGTAAGTTATTAATAATCCCTTTATTTGATTAGTTTATTATAAAAATATAAACAGACAAGGAGTCTTTATGGGTAAGCCCGCAGCTACAATTGGTCACATGCATGTGTGCCCTAAAACAACCGGCACAGTGCCGCATGTAGGCGGCCCTGTAGTTATTGGCTCAACTAATGTGTTAATTGGTGGTATGCCCGCTGCGCGTAAAGGCGACATGATGGTGTGTATTGGCCCGCCAGATAGCATTAAATCGGGTTCTGGCTCAGTTAAAATTAACGGTAAGCCAGCCGCTAGAATGGGTGATGACAGCTCCCATGGTGGTAAAATTGTTGTTGGCAATCCTACAGTGTTAATAGGTGGCTAACCTTGCTATCTACATACCTAAGTAATCATAAAGCGCAACTGCTAGCAATTAGTGAAGCACAATATTGCCCTTTTACATGCGTAGGTTTTATAAAAACGCTCAAAACAAAGTTACTAGAAGCTTGTTGGTTAACGGCTAAAAAAAATAACGTAACACAAAAATTCAGCCAGCCAGATTTAGCACAATTAATTGCTTTTTTACAAAGTGACACCAACATTGATTCCACAGCACAAGCATGTATTGAAGTTATGGCTAATTTGCCTCAAAACATTAACCTAGCGTTTATTAACGCTTTAATGAATGAGCCCACCTTACATAGCCTAACTAAATTAATTATTTATAAAGTGTTATTACAACAGCATAGCTTTAATTTAATCGCTTATATTGATTTAAAAACACTGGGCTTTGCATTAACCACTAATCAAGAGTCGCTTGAGCATTTGCAGCCTGCGTTGGATAAAAATTTTTTAGTAAGCAGCCAAACAAAAAATACCGATGTAATAAATACGTTTAAACACTTATGCAATGCTGGGCTTATTAATTCCCCGTTAATGTCGCTTTTTTTATTATCACTAAGTTGGGAACAAGTAAACGTAGTTGGCAACCATGCAAGTAACACCTTAACGGTTGATCAAACCATGCAGATATTACTGCAAAGTAGCTTTGCAAAACTTGTTCCTTTAGCTAATACCTTTTTAAATAAAGTTGAAGATCCAAGTGCCATTATTGCTTTAGTAAGACGTTTGCTTGGTGATAAGCTTGATTTATTGGTGAGTTTTGAAACGCAATTACAAGCGTGGCAAGGTGATGCGCTATCCCGCAGTGAATTTAAGCGCCAGTTACAAACTAACTGGCCAAAGTACGAAAGTGAGCTTTCACCTTTGCGCTTAATAGCTGGAAAGGCATTAAATATTAAGTTAAATGCGATAGAGATGTATGCTATGGATAGCTATAGCCAAGCTGTATTTAACTTATACAGCTATTATCAGCACGCTACAGCTAAAAAGCTAGATGCGAAGGCACCGCTATGAATGCTTTTAATATTAATATGGAGTGTTTTTTAGCACCATTTTCACAAGACATAGATGAGCTTTTATACGGCGAAGTATCAGTGTTAAATGAGTGTAAAGTATGGCAATCGTGGAATGCATGCATTTACGATTGCGTATTAAAGGCAAAAGAATTATTTGCAAAAGTTGAAGACCTACAAGCGCCTTTAGTTTGGTTGCTTCCTGCGCTTGAGTATCAAGGTGAGCTCAAGCAACTTTTAGCAAATAGTTTAAAGCAGTTATTTCCACAGCATGTAAGTCATATTTTGTTTTATGGCGCTACAGGCGCTAATGCAATGATTGAACTTGTACAGAAAAATCAGTGGGAGAAGGTGAATGTACTTGCAGTAGATGCAACATACAAAGCTAATATTAACAGTGAATATACCTATCAAGGTGTTGGTGGTGCATTTGCAACGGTTACAGCAGGTAAAGCGGGTTGGATGCAACAAAGCCACGAACTAGCTCCATCTGTAGATTTTATAAAGCATAATCAGTTAAGTGGGATGTTTTCTAACATTGCGCTTAATAGCAAAAAACAAATAGATTTTATATGTGCGCCAGGTAATGGCGTAAACCACGAAAGCGATGTGTGGTTAACAAATTTACAATTGCTCAGTAGCTTAATTAGTGAGCATACACATTATGAATTACCTAATTACAAATTGGGTAAAATTGGTGCGCTTGAAGGACTCGTCAATTTATATCAATTGACCTCAAGCCCAGCTATTGTAAATCACTTTAAACACGCGTTAGTGATTTCTCAAGAACAATCAAAATACCAAGCTGCAGCATCATACTTATGGATAAGTGAGGAAGTACACAACTAATGCAAAGTAATACAGTTGTTTTACAAGGAACGAGTTACCCCATTTGCCTAGTTGCTGGTGCTGCAAAAGCGCCTGCAGGCTACGAAGCTGTTGTAACTAATACCAACGAAAGTGCGAATCAATTGGTTGATCAAGTTAGTGAAACGCTCACGAATGATCCCTCTAAACGTATTGATACTATTAAGCTACTTATAAATATAGGTATTGGAGCTTCTAAAGCAGACGACCAACGTAAAACTGCTAACTCGCTTATTAAAGCAATTGCTGCAGGGACTATTAGGTGTTTCCGTGAAAAAGTTAAGTCTTCTATTCAAGTTAGTGATAATACTAATAGCAGCTCGGCAGGTAAAAATTCTAACAAAAAAACTAAAACAACAGCATCAGGTAAAAGCGCATCGCAAGCACCCGCTAAAAACACTGGCGGCGCCAGTAATAACACCGCAAGCGAAGAGCCCATTACAAACCAAGAATGCCGCTCAGATCCGGTTTCAATGCTTTCGGGCGAAGAAATCCTCCCGCTTATCGACTTTACCCTAGCAGGGAGTCGCCAATTAATATGGCGACGTTTGTATCGCTCATCTCATGCTGATGTGTGCACAACAATGGGTAATGGTTGGCGCCACGACTTTATGGCAAGCCTTAGTGAGCATTATTTGCCACCGCCAAAAGTGGGCCCTAAACAAAAAGGGACATACTGGTTAGAGTACCAAGACGAGCACGGCGCTAAACATAGATTTGAAAAGGTAAAACCTGGTCAATCGAGCTATCAGTTAAGTAGTAACCTTGCGCTACATTACCAAACAAATGGTAAGCAAGTACTTGTAACACCAGACGACCAACACCTTACGTTTAAACCAGGCGAAAGCGCGTGGCTGCTTGAAAAAATAATTAACGAAAAAGGCCAAAGCATCGCGTTTTATTACGATGCTAAAGAGCGCCTACACCGTATAGAAGTAAACAAAGTCCGTGGCTGTATAATTAGCTACAACGCGCAAGGTTTATTAAGCAAAATAGCAGCGTACTACACCGATAAAAACAACAAACAGCAATTGCTATCACCATTGCTTGCTAGCTATGAGTACGACGAAAACAAAAACCTTGTTCAGTCTACTAATCAGCAAAACGAAACTGAGCGCTACGCGTATAACGCCGCTAATTTATTAACAAAGCGTACCCGAGCCAGTGGCTTTAGCCATCACTTTGAGTGGGATAGTTACTCACCCAGCGCTAAATGTATAAAGCAGTGGGGCGATAACAACACCTATACCTACCAGTTTGAATATAACTTAGAGGCTGGTGAAACAACCTGTATAGACTCTCGCGGCCACAAAGAGCACTTTGTACATAACGCACAAGGTAAATTGGTAAAACATACCGACCCTAACGGCAATGTTTGGCAATATACATACAATGCGCAAGGCCAAAAGCTCAGTGAAATTAAGCCTGATAGCAGCACAACGCGCTATAGCTACACACCTTTCGGCCAGTTAGAAACATTAACGCAGCCAGATGGTAGCCAAACGCATTTTGCCTACAATCAACTTGGGCAACGTGTATTAACTACCCTACCTGATGGGCAAACCATTACGCGTAAATACAGTGTGGCTGGCTTATTACAAAGTGAAACCTTTGGTGATGGCCGCACCACATTATACAGCTACGATAAGCTCGGCCAGTTAACCCAGCATATTAATAAAAATGGTCAAATCACCAAATTTATTTGGAACGAGCAAGGCGAGCTTTTAGCAAAACACCATAACGATGAGTTAATACGTTACAGCTACGACAGCCTAGGCCGCGTAAATGCCACACTGAATAACGCAGGCTTACTCACTCAATATAAATACAATGAGCACGGCCAGCTTACACAAACCATTGCCTTTGATGAAAACGAGCCTGAAAATAAACAGCATCAATATTTTAGCTACGACGAAGCAGGGCGATTAATTAGCTCGCAAAACAGCAAAGGCGACACCACAGAGCAACATTTTGAAGGGCTAAGCCAACCACATTGTGTTATTCAGCCCGATGGCAGCGCACTGCATTTAACATACGACAAAGAGCGAAACTTAACAGCCATAGAGCGAAGCGACGGCCACGTATACCGCATAAGTTACGACGCGAACGAAAACCCAACACAAATAACCGGGTTTGATGGCACGCTCCAGCAGTATAAATACGATGCCTGTAACCGTTTAGCCTCAGTAACGCAAAGCAACAAACGCCATGTAAAAATAGAGCGCGACAGCCTTGGCCGTGTAACTGCGCAGCATGCAAGCCTTGCCAGTGACTCACATATCATTAATAACGCCAATTACTACAGCTACACAAAGCAAGGTAACATTGCGCGTGCACATAATGCGCAATCAACACTTAAACAACGCTTTGATAAAGGCGGGCGATTATTGTGTGCTGAGCAAGTTAATAACCAGCAACAAGCGCATACCCTAAAGTACAGCTACGACGAATACGGCAGAAGGCAAAGCCTTACGTTGCCAGACTCAACCACACTTAAGTACAGTTACAACCAGTTTGGCCAGCTAAGCGGTATTAACTTACAGCAAACCAACAGCAAAGAGCTTGAACTTGCAAAGCCGCTTGTAACATTAGGCTACGACAGCCAAGGTAATATTAAAACCCAGCAGTTTGGTAACAGCACTACCCTTACTCAGCAGTTTGATGTATTTAACCGTTTAACGCAGCAACAGCTTACACACCCAGCGCAAGCATTATTTGATACCTGTACGTACAATTACGACAGCGTAAACCAGCTGATTGCCCGTAAAAACGAAGGCGTAAGCAGCCAAAATATCAATTTTGAATACAACAGCTTGGGGCAGTTAATACAACAAACACTGGCAAGAACGGGTGCTGATACAACCACACACTACCAGTGGGATAGCTTTGGTAACCCACAAAGCCAAACAGTAAAATCAAACACAAGCGATGCAGACACTAGAGATATAAGCACGTGTGGTAAAGAAGCTAGCGATACAGCTAACAGCGACCAAGGTGCAAAACATAAGGCTGTAAATGCTGAGCATACAGTCAGCTCTTCTATTGATTTAACACGCGCCACGCATAGCGAATACAATGAGTTAGCGCCAAATAGTAGTGAAAGTAGTAGTAAAAATAGTAGCAACGTTGACTCAGTAGCAAACAATGAAAGTACTAACAACACCACAATAAACAGTGCCACCGACGCCGACCGCCTAACACAATTTGGCGACAGCGACTTTTACTACGACGAGTTCGGTAACCAAATACGCGAAACCGGCAAAGGCATTAAAACCCGCCGTGAATATAACGCATTTAACCAGCTAAGCTGTTTTAATAATAACGGCACGCTCACTCAATACGACTACGACCCACTCGGTCGTCGTATTGCTAAGCACACCGAGCACGGTAAAATTGACTACATTTGGGATAACGACCAGTTAATCGGCGAATGCCAGCACGGTGAATATACGTGGTATATCAACCTGCCAAACCAATTTCACCCAGTAGCACTGATTAAACAAGGTGAGGTGTACTACTACCACCTAGACCAACTTAACACCCCACGCTTTGTAACAAATAACAAATCAGAAGTCGTATGGGAAAACCAAGCCGATGTATATGGTTATGAAGAACCAGAAGCCGAGCCTGACACGAATAAAGAAAACACCTTCACTCAGCCAATTCGCTTTCAAGGGCAATATTTAGATGAAGAAAGCGGCTTACATTACAACCGTTATCGCTACTACAGCCCCAAGCAGCAACGCTTTATAAACCAAGATCCGATTGGGTTAGTGGGCGGCATAAATCACTATCAATATGCACCCAATCCTGTTAATTGGGTGGATCCATTTGGGTTAATGTGTGAAGAGGGTGAAAAGAGCTTAAAAAAAGCGTTAGATACAAGTGTAGCTTCTGGGTGCATAAGTCCAAAACTATCTGAAAAATTATTTAAAGCAGCTCAAGATGGGCAATTAACGCCTAAGGAAATTAAGGATAATCTGAATTCAATACCACAAGAGGAAGGTTTAAAGCCAGTAAGTATTTTTCCGATAGAATGGGCTGTTGAAGGCGTCGCTGATATTTTCGATGCTGTAATTACTATGGTTGATGAAGGTGTAACTGCCGCCGGTGCTGCAACATTAGCGGTAGAAGCTATTCCAGGTAAGTTTGCAGATGAAGCAATTGAACCAATTGTTAAAAAGCTTGGTAGCGGAACTGGAGCTTTAAAAGTTGGTGAAGCAACCACATACAGTAATCATAATAAGAGAGCAAAAGTAGGCGACGATCTTGAAGGTAATCATATTCCAGCTATTAAGCAGATTATAAAAGCTGAAGAGATAAAAAGGGAAAGAAAGCTAACGAAAGCTGAAAAATCTGAACTAAAGAGGTTAACTGGTGTTTTAGTGGAGCCTAAAGAAGTTCACGCTGCAGGAGCGACATTTAGAGGGAGAAATACAAAAGTAAGGATTAGTGAAGATGCCTCTGATTTAGAAAAAGCGGCTTTTAGAGATACTGAAACAACAAAGGGTGAGCTGCTCAAGCGAGGTTATAGTGAAAATGAGATTAATAATGAAATAACTAAACTGCATAACTATAATAAGTCTATAAATGTTTATGATAAAAAAGAACCTATTAAATTGAGTACCGATAATGATTGATTTTAATGTGATTAGTGAGATTGTAGAATCGACTTTAAAGAGTGGTATCGAAGAGCTATGCCATTCTATTTTTAAGGAAAAGCCGGAGTTTCATCACGATGATGATTTGGATGAGACTTACCTAATTATGAAAGATAGCGGAGTTTCGATCTTATATAATGAAGATGAAATTTTTGAATGTTTATTTTTTCATTTTGAAGGTGACTCAGATACTAAGGCGTGTCAATTAGAAGTTGTTTACCTTAATCAATTCTTTAGCCCATACAAAGTGAAAGAAACACTATTAGGGGCAAATTATAATTATATTAAAGAAATAATGATGTCTTCTGGTAAATATTTAAAAGTTAAAAGTGCTCTGGTTTTTGAAAAAGATAAGATTTACTTCAATGCGGAGTTTAATGAAGATAATGGACTTTCTTTATTAAGCGTTATGAGTGAAAAAAGCTTTCCTGGTTGATTTTTGATTCAAAAAGATATCCTAGATAACAAAGACACATATCTTAATTTTGAAGCAAGTACTTGGTCTTATCAGTGTGAAAAACAAGCAGGGTGTTTAATGGTATTCGCAAGTAAGCGTCAAGTAAGTTTGTTTGATACAAAATATTACCACTGTATCTAGCGTTGTGTTCGGCGTGCATTTTTATGTGGAGAAGAATATTTTACTGGCAATTCTTACGTGCATCGAAGAGGCTGGGTTGAAGAAAAGTTACTTATGCTTGCCAAAGTGTTTTGTATTGACGTGTGTGCTTATGCAGTAATGAGTAATCACACCCATTTAGTGCTGTATGTAGATGATAAAAAAATGACAAAGCGATTGTTATTCGCTGGCATAAGCTGTGCAAGGGCACCGAACTTACGCAAAAGGTCATGCAAGGTGAAGAGCTAAGTAAAGCTGAATCTATTTTTTAATCGAACGGTCAAACAGTATCGCGAGTAACTGAGAGGTATTATTTGGTTTATGCGTTGATTTAATGAAAACAAGATAGTAGAGCAAAAAATAAGGTAACGTTACAGGTTTCTTTTGGAAGCCAATTCAAATAGTAAGCACTATCCGATGAAGCTGCACTTGCTGCGAGTATGGCGCGCATTCAACATGCTATGGCTAATGAGGTAACGGTTGAAAGTCATTTACTTTCACGTTTTTAATTAGTGGTACTTATTTTAAATAATTAGAAATATAGGTAAGGAGGCCCAAACCACTATGTTTGGTTTAATAAAAAAATATGACGTACACATGTGCTCTGAAGTTAAAGGAATTATTACTTTAAACGGCAATCCCGTTGAAGGTGTTTTAATTAATCGCAGCCTTAAATTTGCACATAAAATTGAAAAAGAAGATCAGGTTATCACAGCTTCCGATGGCACGTTTAATATGCCAGAAGTTGTTGTTGAGTCAAAAATTCCCGGTGATATGTTTTCCCATGAAGTTACTTATCAACTTATTACTGCAATTCATGGCGGTGAAGAGTATGAGCTTTGGAATAGTGAGCTACGTGGTATTGATGAGCCCGACGAGTACAAACAAAAGCTAAACAGTCTAAACGCTGATTTAGTATCACCTAATGTGGATTTTATATTTCCTAACCATGCTCATGAAAACTTAGATTTTTATGGCTCGAGTATTTGTAGATGGAAAAGTGACTTTGAAATCTATGAAACTGAAGACGACGATACGGATTACTTTAAAGATTTTAAATAATAAAAGGATTTTACATGAAAATTTTATCTCCTAGCATAGCGGCACAACTGGCTGATTTTGCGTACAAAAGCATTGCGGTTTCGGCAGCTGGTGATCAGTCAAAAAAAATAAAGTCGAATCCAATTATTAGTAAGCATTTTGCATTTGATTCAAAAACATCAACACTAACAGGTGTAAGTGGCACAACAGCAGAGCATGTATTGAACCAATCTACTGGTTTTGGCTTTTTTGGTGTAGGCAAAGGTACCGGTAACCATGCGGGCGAGATTGTTATAGCAATACGGGGTACTGCTGGGCTTGCTGATGCGTTAACAGATTTACACTGTGGTGTTACCGTTGGCCCAAATTTAGCTCCGGTACATTCTGGATTTAATCGTACTTTTGAAACTATTAAACCGCAACTAGCAGCAATATTGAGTAAGGCAGGTGGGCGCCCTGTTCACTGTATTGGCCATAGCCTTGGTGGTGCTTTAGCAACGTTAGCAGCAAATTGGATTAAAGCTCAATATAAGGTGCCTGTAAAACTTTATACTTTTGGATCTCCAAGGGTGGGTCTTAACCCTTTCGCAATTAAAACAGAGACAAGATTAGATGGCATTTATAGGGCTGTTCATCGTAGCGACCCTGTAGCTATGGTTCCTGTTTGGCCGTTTGTACATGCGGGGAGCGAATATAGGCTAAGTACGTGTGTTTCATTAACGGGTGCGGCGCATAAAATGGCAGGTAATGCGCCAGGTTATATTAACACTGCAGCTAGTTACCCTGACTATAAAAGTATGCAGAAAGGCTCGATATCTAACTTAACGATGACACGTCTGAAGTACTATAACCGACATCATGCTTCTTTTAATGCACATTGGTCTGAAAAAATCACAAGTGCCCTTATCACTTTATTACGTGAGAGCGGTAAGTTAGCAAGTATTATGGGTCAAATAGGCACATCAGGTGTTTTAACTATTTATGATTTATTAGCTCGGTCAATTGTAGAGATTTCTCAAATGTCGATTAAGTTTGCTGAAGATAGTAAAGGGCTAATTGGGCATATACTTAACTTTGTAGGAAAGCCATTTGTTGCCGTTGATATAACTTATGCAGGTGTAAAAAAAGCTTTAACTTGGATGTTAGAAAAACTTAAAACACTAGTAATTGCTGCGGTCAAAGTTTCACCTCATATCGCCTTTGGCTAGTAATTAAATTAAGGCTCAGGTAACTACTGAGTCATTTTTATAAAGCGGGCCACAATTAGTAAATGTAAAATATCTAGTTTAAAAGCCCTTCGAAGTTATTAAACATAAGGAAATACAGTGAATAAAATAAACACGGATGTAAATTATAAAACAATGGCCGGTAATGCGCGCTTAGTGATGCTTGGTGAATCTAGCCATAGTGCTGCTGGGTACAAATATGAGGCTATAAAGGCTATTAGGCAGTTGAAAGCAGCGGGCTTTACACATTTTGCTATGGAAATGTTGCCCCGTTACATGCAGGAAAAAATAGACTTTTACCAAAGAACAGGTAAAGGCTTTGACAGCATACAACAGTTTTTCGATAAATACTGGTTTCATGGTTATTTTACGGCTCATGCATATGCTGAGCTTGTAAAGGCTTCTCGTGATTTAGGATTAAAAATTGTAGCGCTAGATGTTTATATCGAAACTATGGAGGTAATGGATAGTGTATGCCCATCAGCTAAAGCTCTTACTGGAAAATGTTTTGATGCACATACATTTAGAAATGCTCTTTGGGCTTATAATTTAGCTAGAATCCTTAAGAGTTCTAACCAAAATAAGATTGTTGCTTTCATGAGTCGATGGCATGCGGTTAAGAATTTAAAGTACCAAATAGGAGTTGATTCATTAATTAAAGAACATGGTATTCAAAATGTTCGCTTTATTGATTTTATCGGTGGTTTAGCTTGTTACAGTGACAGAAGTTGTGAGGGTATGTCTAGTCAGAACGAGGACTTGAAAGCGAAGTACTTTTACAAGGAAGGCTTCCCACATGAAAATACTGTTAAATCTTTCCAGGTACACTTACCCGAAAAACGTATAAATAGTGATGGGTCTTTCCAATGGTAAAAGGATTAACTTCGTTTGTGTTCGCATTATCTTTATTGACTTTTGTACATGCTAACGCATCTATGTTTCCTGATATAGATATTAATGATTCAAGTTTGACATCAGATACTGCTGCAAAGCAATGTGCAAAAAGTTTTATGCATGCCCCACATAAATTATTACTTTGGTGTGAAAAAGCCTATGTAATGGGTCACTGGGAGTCTTTGTATTATATAGGGATGTATACTGGGGATGGCTCTCGTTATTTAGATGAATTAAATACGCGAATGAATCAAGGTGAAGCTAATGCTATTAATACATTAGCTTGGCTATACCAAAGTGGTCGCTTTGTTAATAAAGATATAAGAGAAGCAGCACGTTTATATGAACTTTACTTGGCCCAAGAGAGTAACCAAGTAATCTTTCTTAAAGCTTCTACCCATTATGAATTGGCAACAATATATGAAAAGCTGGCTATGTGGGGAAAAGTAATAACCCATACACAATACGTCATAGATAATGCCGACAGAGATGGCCGCATAGCAGTTGCAAAAGATTTACAAAAGCAAGCCAAAGCCTCGTTAGCTGAAAATTAAACTTTAAATGTATTTACCTAGAAATATAAAGGAGCTATGAACGCCTAAGCTAAGGCGCTATAGAAATGATATGGAACAACAAAACCAACAAACATTAACTAACCTTGTTTACGATATATACGAAGACCCAACTTTAATAGAAGAGCATCAAGTGCTTATAAAACCTTTGCTGTGCGATTTAGTTGCTAGTGCGCCAACTGGGTTTGAAGGTATGGCGACGATGATTAATACCCATATTTCTAATGGGTTTAAATTCAAAAATCCTAAAATACAAAAATTTGAACTTGAGTCGGGGCTTTTAAAACTTAAAACGTATTTTCAAAAAATAAACCTATAACACCTACCTCTCTTTATTATTGAGCACCCACATATTTAATTTTAATGCAGCACGTGTGCTGCATTCGTTTCTTCTCATTAAGGATGATGTATGAGCCTTATCACCACGAGTATTTTAATGCTGTTTTTGCAGCCTTTATTTGTATATTTAGCTTTTTTTAAAGAGTCTGAGCGGAGTGCCCAAAACCGTTCACTTGATAACGAAGATGCTATGTATCTATTTATAGCACCAGGGTTAGCTGTATTTTATCCTGATGACTTTTGGCAGGCAGTACTTTATTTAGGAAGTGTATGCCTATTAGGTTTAATGCTTGCCATTATTGTAAAAAGCAAAGCTAAAAAACGATTAACAAGGGATGACGCTATCGGGTTTACTATTGCCAGCTTTTTATTTTTTTGGATTATAAAATTAATTATTGGTGGGCTAGGATATTTTTTTAGCGAAAATGCCGCGAATGCTTCAGCGCCTGTCATAGGTGAACAAACTTATTCATCAACTACAGGTGAGCTTTTAAACTGGGGGTATTTATATTATCAGTTTTGGCCAACGCTATACTTTTTACTCTTTATGTTAGCCACATTAGTTATAAAAATAATTGAGAGCCGGTTTAATAAACATTCATTTTCAGGCTCGCTCTTAATATTGGGCGCAGTTTTGGCAGGTGTATCACCTTTATTTGGGCATGCTTTTATTTTAGGCGTTATCGCAAACTTTTTTATATTTTTTGTTGTGTGCACGGCATGTATAGAAATTGATAAAAGGAGCGATCCTTCAGCTGGTGCTATTAGTTTTATATATGGTTTTTTGCTTGTGGGCGGTATCGCGTTTAGTAGTTTTGGTAAATTAATATATACGCTATTTTATAATTAAATTAGGATTGTTTTTTGATTAAAAAACATGCAGTATAATTGTACCTAATTAGTATGTTCCCCTACTTTTTTTAATATAAATATGGTTGGTGTAATTAATTGGCCATAAACATTAAGTAGCTTATAGCTAGGTCTTGGGAGAGTGTTTGCTTTGTTTTTATCGCGTTTAAAAATTTTTGTGTTGGTAATAGTCTCTATTACTGTTGTTTTTTTTACTACATCACAGGCTTGTGCGGATATGTTTGGCTTTTTTAATAAACAAGAATTTTATTTATCGGCTCCAGTAAAGGGGCAGTTATTAGATAATGGGCAGCCAGTTGCAAACACTAAAGTAATGCGCTCACTCACCTATGGCGATGAATACGTTGACGAAACCAAAACAGATGAACAGGGTTATTTTACTTTTACAGAAAAAACAATAAAAACAGGTAAGCCCTCTAATATGTTTGATAACGACTCGTTGGTTCAGCATATTTATTTAGAAAACGGCACGCCAGAAGGAATTGTTTTATGGTACACGCTTGTTTCAATTCATGAAAAAAGTGACACACTTAAAGAGCTTCTTGCACACTTGAAGTGCGATATTTCTAAAGAGCCGCAAACATACGATATTCCAATTAAAGAAGATACCAGCCACGCTTTTGCGATTTACACATCATGTAAACTTTAACTATTAATTTAAAGGGAACTTATATGAATACTTTGACGCCAACCCAAGCCGTACAATTAGCTAACCTTGCTTATAAAGCAAAAAGCATTAAAACCACTAACTTACTTCATCGTTCACTTCATGCATCTTTGCGCGACAATTTTAACTTTTCAGTTAACCCTGGCGCAGTACAAGGTGTAACGGGCGGTTTTTTCTCCCATTTATTTAATTTAAGTACGGGTTTTGCTTTAGTAGGGCATGGGCTTGGCGATTATCAGGGTGATTCAGTTATAACAATTCGAGGTACTAACTCGCTAAGAGATGGCTTAACTGATGGCCATTTTGGTTTAAGTGGAGGCTCAAACGGCAGTATGGTGCATGCTGGGTTTAATAAGACCTTTTACAGTATGAAGCCCGCGTTACAGGAGTTTGTTGAAGCTAATATTAAAGATAAAGTAACCGATTGTATTCATTTAGTTGGCCACAGCTTAGGTGGTGCATTAGCGACGCTTTCTGCCGATTGGATTAGAGCTGAATATTCAATACCTGTAAAGCTATATACGTTTGGCTCACCGCGCGTTGGGCTTGAAAACTTCTCTCGGGCTGCGACATCAAGAATTGATAAAATTTATCGCTGTACTCATGGTGCAGACCCAGTTGCTAAGGTACCTTTGTGGCCGTTCTCGCATGCACCTTATAGCGGTCAAGAAATACGCTTAGATAATGGGCAAGGTTTAAAAGGTGCTGCCCATACCCTCAATGGTACGCCTGGCTATATAAACACAGCCAATAGTAATAATTGGAATAACTTAACCATTCAAGCTAATCATTTTTTGAGTACCCCTGTGCGTCTAAAATTTGAAGATAGAAATCAAGCCTCTTTTACTTCTCACTGGGCTGATAAGCTAGGGGCTGCGTTAGTCACACTTATAAAAGATGCGGGCTATTACAGTGCAGTAGCAGCTCAAGCTGCTATTGGTACTGGGCTCACTTTTTACGATATGTTGGCGCGTACTTTAGATAAAATAGCTAAAGCGTCAGCCTCGTTTGCAACACAAACCTTAGGTTTACTAGGGCATATGTTAGTGTTTGCTGGCAAAGTAATTAGTAAAGCGGTGGAGCTTACATATAGCTTTATAAAATCGGTATTCGATTCAACCCTAGGTGCTTTATACCGAGCGGCGAGAGAGGGGCTAAGTGGCTTAGATTAACTTTAATCTAGCCCTCAATCTCGCTCTAACAAAATAGCACCACTTTGGTTTTCGCCTAAGTGGTCGTTTTTGTTATAAATAGGGCATTTACTCATAGATAAGCACCCACAGCCAATACATCCATCAACGCGATCGCGCAAACGCTGCATATATGCTATTCCCTCGTCCAGCTGTGCTTGCCATTGCTTTGAAAGGGCTGCCCAGTCTTTTTGCGTAGGTGTGCGCTGATCAGGTAATGTTGCCAGTGTTTGTTTAATTTCATCAAGGGTTATTCCCATTGCTTGTGCGGCTTTTATTACCGCTATACGGCGCAGTACATCTTTTTTATAGCGGCGTTGATTGCCGCCATTTCGCCAGCTACGTATTAGTCCTTTGGTTTCATAAAAATGCAGGGTTGATACTTTTACGCCGCTACGCTTTGCTACATAACCCACGGTTAAGTTGGCCTCTGTTAGTTTTTTTTGATCTATTGGCATTATTTTTAATTTCCGATTGACCTCAATATAACTTGAGGTTTTAAGCTTCTTTCAACATTAAAAAAGGAGCTAACTAAATGCAACAAAAACTTGAGCGTAGTACGGTTATTATTTATTCAAGCGCACGCAAAAATGGTAATACACAGGCGCACGTTAACGGATTTGCAGAGCAAAATAATGTGCGTGTAATATGTTTGGATGATTATAAAATAGCGCCGTACTGCTATAACAAAAACTATAATAATGATGACTTTTACGCTGTGTTTGAAGCACTTTTAACGTATGACCATTGGGTGTTTGCTTCGCCAGTTTATTGGTACAGCACCACAGTACAAATGAAATTATTTATTGATAGAATAACCGATTACATGGACGATGAAGCATTAAAACCTAAGCTTCGTAGTTTACGTAGTAAGCATTTTTCAGTGCTTTCGAATGCGTCATCAAGCGAAGCTCCCGCCTGTTTTGTCGAGCAGTTTAAAAATACGTTTAGCTATTTAGGTATGCAGTTTATTAACCACAACCATAAAAGTACCCAAAAGGTTGCTTAAATTGCAGCCTTTTTTGGTTGTCTCTGGTAGTTTAGTAATACGCTTAAAAAACAAAGGATAGTTTAATGAAATATTTACTATGGTTAGTACTAATTTTTAGCCCGTTTATTAATGCTAATGAGCAACCAATTAAAGGGTTTGGGAATTATTACAATGTTCCTCAACATGATGAAATAAATGACTCTACGGTATTTAAAATAGCCTTTGATGTTGCAGATGGCGCTAAAAAAGGTGAGCAGAACAATTCAATGAACTCACTTGCACGTTTTATTAATATGCATGTAGCACACGGTGTAAAGCCAGATAACATTCAATTAGCGTTAGTTGTGCACGGTAGTGCAAGTGTTGATGTGTTAGCTAATAGCGAATATAAAAAACGTTTTGACGCTGACAATAAAAACCAAGCGTTAATTGAGCAGCTACTTGCTAATAACACGAAAGTGTATGTTTGCGGGCAATCGGCTACTCACTTTAAAGTAACGCCAGAGCTTTTAATTGATGGCGTAAAAATGTCACTTTCTGCGATGACAGCACATGCTCAGTTACAACAACAAGGTTATACACTTAACCCATTTTAATGACTCAAATGATAAAAAATATACTCTGCTTTGGTGATTCTAATACCTGGGGATTAAACTCTATAACGGGTAAACGCTTTGGTGAAAATACCCGTTGGACATCGCTATTAGCTAAGAATTTAGAGTGTGCTTTTGCTATTATTGAGGCGGGGCAACCTAACCGCACGTTAGTGCATAACCCGCCTTTTGATGGTGTGCTGAGTGGTGTTAGCTATTTAAAGCCTTATTTAGAGGCGCATCGAATTGACTTTATTATTATTGCCCTTGGTACAAACGATCTTAAAAAACGTTTTAATTTAACTCCTAGTTTAATAGCAGATGGCTTGAATGATTTAATTAACTCAATACATAGTTATTATCAGAAAAGTAGTACTTTAAAATCACCTAAAATTATTATTGCTAGCCCACCTAAAATAAGAATTACCGAGCAGTATTCGCGTATTTATGAAGATGCAGATATAAAAGCAACAGAGCTCTCTAGTGCATTTAAAAGTGTTGCGGCTAATAATAAGTGCGCTTTTATTGATTTTAACTCGTTTATTAATATAACAGATGGTGATGGGATTCATTTTGATGATATCCAACATTTGGCAATAGGCTTTAAAATAACGCAATTGGTTCAAAACTCACTCAACAATTCTTGAATCTATCTATTTGAATTTAGTACGACTTATGTAATCATCTAAAAAAAGCGACATAAATTAACAACTTCGAGATGCTATGAAAAAGTACCAACAAAAATCTATTATAGCCATTTTAACCGGAGGGCTGGTATTTGTAGCTGGCTGTTTTATTTTGCTCAACTTTGCAGCTCAACAATTAACAGCACAAACAAAATCTGATGCTGAGTATATTCTCACTCATATAGAAGGTGCAATTGCAGAGAGGCGTCGAATACTTACCCCATTAAATAAGCTTGCGTTTAAACAGTGTGACAACACAACTCTTCTTGAGATGCGCCGCGCTTTATTTGATGCAAAATATGTAATTGATATAGGTTTTTTTAAAGGTAACCAGCTAGTTTGCACTACGGGTGCAGGCTTATTAAGTAAACCAATTAACGACAAACAGCCTGACTTTATTCGAGATGATGAACAGGTGAGGGTTCGTTTTGAGCCAGAGCTTTATCTATTATTGTTTAGTGAACGCCCTATGGAGGTAATTATAGTCAGGCAAGGGGACTATAATTTAATTATGCAGAGTACGCCTTTTACCAACATTGGAATTACTGCGCCAGATTGGGAAGTTATTTATAAAACACCAAATACTTTGCATCATTTAGCAGGTAAAGAAGGGCTGTATCAGCAGGTAAAAAGTAATATTTTTTTTCCTTACGAAACTAATTCAGTTTGTAGTTCTACAAGTAGTCAATATTGTGTAGTAGTGCGCTTACCTTGGAGTCTGTTTTTTTCTAATAATCACTTATTATTAATAATTTCGTTAATTTTAACGTGTTTAGCGGGCATATCGAGTGCGTTAATAGTTGATGCGAGAATTGCTGCACGCCGCTCTACCAATCAGCGTATTCGTAAAGGACTTAAAAAGGGGTCATTTTATTGGACTTACCAGCCCATTATTTGTTTGCAAAGTGGCAAGCTGATTGGTTGCGAGGTACTTGCACGTTTTGAAGATAAGTACGGTGTTTTATTTCCTGATGAGTTTATTCCGGTTATCAGAAAAAATAATTTAACATGGACTTTTACTGAAGCAATGATTGCAACGGCAATAAAAGAGTTAACCTCTATAGAGGTATTGCCAGAAGGCTTTAAAGTGTCGCTTAATATATTTCCGTGTGATGTAGAGCTGGGTAATGTGTCGTTACTGCCGCAAATTACAGAGCTTACCAACTCACGCTTTATTATTTGTTTAGAGATAACTGAAGACGAATACCTTGATACAAGTATCGCGCATGCTCATTTTAGAACCTTGGTTGAGTCGGGATTTAACTTATCATTAGATGACTTTGGTACGGGTTACTCAAATTTAAGAAACTTACAAAATTTGAGTTTTCATCAACTAAAAATTGACCGTACATTTGTACAAGATATAGCCACTGAGGGCTTAAAAGCCTCTATGATCCCAAATATTATGGAACTTGTGCATAAGTTTAATTATACCTGCGTAGCAGAAGGGATTGAAACTACAGAGCAAGAAGCTATTTTAAAAATGGCGGGGGTACATTACGGACAAGGTTGGAAGTATGGCAAGGCCATGACCGCGTCTAAATTTAAAAATTACATAGCTAATCAACATTTTTAGATCTCAGCTGCCATACTAAGCGTATCGTTATGAAATTTAAAAAATATTAGGTTTATTATGATCAAATTAATATTAAGTGCTTTTGCATTTTTACTACTTAGTGCATGTACAACACAATACCCAAACCAACAATTAACAGGTAAACAGTTTCCAAGCATTAGTGGCGAAAGCTTAGAACAAAATATGGTAAATATACCTAGCGACTTTAAAGCAGATAAAACACTACTGCTTATTGGTTACAAACAAGATAGCCAATTTGATATAGATCGTTGGTTAATTGGCTTAGACATGGCAGGCATTAAGCTTCCTACTTACGAGCTACCTACTATTGCGGGCATGGCACCACGCATGTTCAGCACATTTATAGACAGCGGTATGCGCAAGGGCATCCCTAAAGAATTATGGGGTGGAGTAATCACTATTTATAAAGACGGTGAAGCGGTTCAAAAATTTACAGGTAATGAAAGCCCGAATAACTCACGTGTTGTACTTATAAATAGCAGCGGCGAAATTTTATATTTTTATGACCGAGGTTTTTCGGTAGATGCGTTAAATAAATTAAAAGCGAGTATAGAATAATTGATCCTAAAAGTTAGTTTAGGCTAATGCATATTTAAGGCTTTATAAGTTACTAATCCGATCTGTTATTTATCTTATAAAAGCAGTTTTTAAAATGAAATAAATGATGGTTATATGCTGATTTTATTCGTCTTTATTTATTTTAGGATGAAATATAAGAATATCGCTTTAATACCAAAATCTGATTGTAAGTTGTATTTGGTTTCGGTAATGTGGGGTAAATGTTTCAAGGACGAAATTTATGCTAGATAAAAGCTCAGTATTTGTAAAAACAACATTTCAAACATCTTTTCACTCACATAATTACACCGCTATTTTAAGAACGCTTCAAGCATTGTTTAGTGATGTTAAAATGGATGATGCTGTGCCTAAAGCAGAACAGCGAACTAATTATGATTTGTTTTTAATCGATGGTGCTAAAAGCAAATGGCAAGACCTCATTCCTGCAGATCTTATTTGTTTAGCTAAACACTATAACGTTGTCATTTTTAATGTTGATAGAGAAGATGTATGCGAGCAAAACTTATTGCTTAACCATTTTAATGGCGTTTTTTATAAATCAGATGCACCAGAAGAGATTTTCAAAGGATTACTTCGGGTTAATACTGGCGAGCTTTGGTTTACTCGCAAAGTGATTTCAAAAGCATTTAACGATATTTTAGCCGTAGCATCATCGTTTAATAGCCTACACGACGACATCGAATTAAAGCAGGACGATTACGATCATTTAACAAAGCGTGAAAAGTCTGTTATTCATTTAATTGCACAAGGTGCGAGTAATCATACAATTGCTGATAAACTTAATATTAGTGATCATACTGTAAAAACACATCTTTATAGCGCGTTTAAAAAAACGAACTCACGCAATAGAGTAGAACTTGCTAATTGGGCTCAGCGCTATATATCAGTTTTGCTGCCAATGGCTAAATAAGAGTAAAGCCACCAAGATTTTATCTAGGTCAATTAAGTAAAATTTTATCCTCTAGATTCTTATAAAGTTAGGGTAAGCGAGTTACTTTCAACTAACTAGCCACATAACCTATAAAGGCTACAATATGTAGCCTTTAGTTAATTCAGGAAATCAGTTTACGCTGATTTTTTAGCCCATAAGCCTTTATCAATACCTTTTGTTATAAGATCTGTAAGCGCTTTTTCTATTGCTTGTGTTACACAAATACTCATAGGTTCGTTGTCGCTAAAGCCAGCTTCAGCTTCGGCTAAACGTTTGTAGCTCACGTATCTAAAAAATCCTGCACGCATTTCTTGGCTTAATACTTTTTTGCTGGTGGCTACACTCAGTAATACTTGCCCTGTTCGAACATCAACAGCACGTAGATATATTGAAATAGCATCTTCGCGATAAAGCTCAGAGGCGCCTATACCAAAGTACTCCATACCTAAACCACCTGTTTTTACATTGGTGTCGTAGCTTATAATACCGCCTTCTAAAATAATTTTGGCGGTGGTAAGCGGTGGTAAATCAGCTTGGTTAGGGTTATCGGCTTGACCTGCACGAATGATTTTTCGCTCAGTTAAAATATTTTGTAAACCCTCACGTTCTACTGGCGTAAACCAATCTGATTCGTGTAGTGCTTGGACAAGTATTGAGTTAGCACCTTGAGTAACAGCCGTCGAAAACGAGCTTACGTTAGTTTGTGGCTTATATTGCCCGGTTTGATCTCTAAATGAGTAAACCGATACAGGAATACTACCGACAGGTTTAGGTAGGTTTTTTAGATCCGCAAATAATTCAGTTGGCTCTAAGCTAATAGCTTTTTGCTGTGATGGTGGAATAAGAATTCCCAAACTTGCACAGCCGCTCAAACCCAGTAATGTTATTGTTATTAGTAGTTTATACATTATCCAAACCTCGGTACTTCAATTATTACAACAGAGTCATCTAATATATTTGTTATTTTTACTGTAATAGAATCGGTTGTGCTGGTTATAACTTCAATTTGATAATCACCACTCATAAAAATAGAGTCCTGATTAAAAAGGCTATCTTCTATGTCCTCACCAAATGCCATATCGGTAATTTCTCTTACCATGCGGTTTAAATAGGTGCGCTCTAAAGAATCTTGAAATTGTTCAGCGTAACCTTTTTCGATTACTGGCGCTTTATGCTTGTTTTGAGCTTGCGCTTTGCTCAGCAACATATTTGCGTTTAGTGGGTTTCCACCAAAGCTTGGGTTGATTGGGGTATAAATTATTTCAGTCGCTTGGGACGAAAAGCTTAATGTTGTTATTATTATAAGGGCTATTTTTTTCATTTTACCATCCATCTTTAGCCATATCAGGGGTTGATGCAGCCATGTTTGAGCGAGCCATTGCATCTATTACTGTATAAACAGCTTGCTCTACACGCTCATCAAGGGGTTCTAATCTGCGACCTAAATAAGTCGCGTAAACAAGCTGGTTATTCATTATTAAAGAAAGCTGTGTACCTGCTTTTGGTATTACGGTTTCTTTTATTTCTATATTAAAACCAGCCGTTGAGGGGAGATCTCGCCAATAGTTTGAAAATTCATAATAAAATTGATGACCAAAGCGGCTAATACTTCTATCTAGTAATAAGCCATCTATTTCTAGTTCATCAGCAGCATGAGTTGCCCCAGAAAAACATAGGAAGAGTGTGAGTAGGTAACTATTAAAGCTAATGTTTTTTTTCATAATTTAAAATGGGGAGAGGGTCGCTCTCCCCACCTCAATAATTACATTTGAGTAATTGTTGCTGTATTTCCATCACCCATTTGGGTAACAGATACAGTGCTGTTAAAGCCAATTACAGAGCCTTCAACAATGTTATCGTTACCAATTTGAGTAACACTAAATGATACGTTTTCACCGCCAACTAAAAATGCTGATTGTTCAACGCCAGTAACCCAGTTACCTTCGCCTGTTTGTGAAATATCAATACTATGGTTGTTGCCTTCAACCATCATATCAATAAGATTTAACATGCCATTTTGTGCAATATCAATTTGATTATCGTTACTGTCTAAAATGCCTGCAAGTGTAACAATTGCTTCGTTTTGCGAGCCATTTTGGGTAATATCGATATCGTTATTATTAGATGTAAGTGATACATCGGGGTATGACGATTGCACTAGCATTGCATTTTCATCACCAGACTGAACCAAATCAACATCGTTACCTGTGCCATTAAAGTTAGCTAAATGAACAGAGTTTAAATCGCCCACTTGATTGGTCATAAACTCATTATCAGAACCAATAACACCCATATAAGTTTCGTTTAAGTCACCCATTTGGATGGCAGTAACTTCGTTATTATCACCAATAATATCGGCAGTTGTTAAGTTTTCAGAGCCAACTTGTGTAGCAGAAACTTCGTTATTTGAGCCTTCAAACAAGTTAGATTCAATAGTATTCATTGATCCTTCTTGATCTAAATCTATTTCATTATCGTCGCCAATAACGGCTGCAAATGTTACTGCGTTTGTATTACCATCTTGTTCAATTGAAAGCTCATTAGCATCACCAGAAATAGAGCTAAATGTTGCTGTATTGCGATCCCCCAATTGCTCAACTTCAAGTTCATTTTCATTACCTTGAAGACTACTTACTTTGAACGTACTCCAATATCCATCTTGTACTAAATCGAGAACATTTTCGTCGCCCGTAAGCATGGTTATTTCAGCTTCATGCCATTCACCTGTTTGTAGTGAGGTGATTTCATTTGCGTTTCCTTGCATATCCATGTTGTAGAACCAGTGGCCACCAGTGCCTTGTTCAACATCAATGATATTATCATCGCCAGTTACAATATTAATTGCTTCGTTATTTACAAAAAAGCCTTGGCCAAATTGCGAAACAAATAACATGTTATTATTGCCAGTCACCTCAGTAATAAAACCATTAGCAACACCATCTTGGGCGTATACTTGCGCGTTGTTATCGCCAATAGTTGTAACTTCACCGTAGTTTCCAGATTGAAGTTGAGAAACTTCAGTTTCATTGTTGTTACCTGTCGTAGTAACAAGCATGGTATTGCTGTCGCCGTCTTGAGTTAGTAGCGCAGTATTTTCATTAAAAGTTTGTGTTAGAGTCATCGAGTTTTCAATACTTGCTACAGAAACGTTAGTAGCAAGTTCTGAGTTTGATGCTGATTTGCTTGGCGTATCTGCATAAGAGGCAAAGCTAGTACCCATTGCAATTGCTACTGCGCAGCTTAAAAGTGATTTGTTCAACTTCATTATTTTCTCCTTGAAATATTAAAACCAAACACCTTAAATTTTATAGGTTTTATAAGGTATTTGCTGTGTCAGCATGCCGTGCCGATATAATGTTTTGTGATCCACCTGAAAAGCTCTAAAGTAAAATTTACGATGTCATTAATAATTATTACTAAGCGTTTTGTCATTATTCTTAACTTACGTTTAATAACTGTTAACTATTAAGTACCCAATTACTGTATTCCTCTAATGTCATTTCTTAAATCATCATTTTTTACCAATTATTTAGTTTTTATTTTTCAGTTGCTTATGAGGGTTTTTGGTTTTTTTTATTAATTTGATATAAAAAGCAGTAAAAATTAACGGCCCTGTATTAGGTAAGTTGCTGAGTGTTAATTTCATTAAAAGGTCTGTATTTAATGTTTTTTTAATACATTAACTGGTCAAAATAGTTGGTTTTTACAGCGTTTTCATTTTTTAGCTTGTTTAATGATTCGTTTGGTTGTTTCCTAAACATATGCCATGTGATCCCTTGTACTCGAAATAGTGAAAGAACGTGCTTAGAGCATCTAAGCTAACCCAACAAAACTATGGATAGAACAATGAAAACAAAATTATCTATTATTACTCTTGCTTTACTACCGTGTTTAGCTGCAGCAAAACTTCCTGATGTGGGTGTAAAGCAATCTGTAGCTGCTAGCAGTGATTCAATAATTGTTAAATATAAAAGTAATGCAACGAAAGAAATGCGTAAGCAGGCTCGTTCATTAGTTAAAGCTAAAATTACTGATATAAATAAAGATGAAATTGACGACAGTTATACGTCTTTACTTTCAGGGCGTTTAGCTAAGTTTAAAGTGTCGGGAATGAGTACTAAAGACGCTATTGCTCTTTTAAAGTCTCATCAAGCAATTGAATACGTAGAACCTGATTATCGTGTAAGTATAGCAAGCGCACCAAATGATCCTCGCTTTGACGAGCTTTGGGGCTTAAATAATGAAGGTCAGACTGGCGGTACAGCCGACGCTGACATTGATGCAGTCGAAGCATGGACGATTTCTACAGGTAGCCGAGATGTAGTTGTGGGTGTAATTGATACAGGTATTGATTATAGCCATAGTGATTTAGCGAGCAATATGTGGGTAAATACCTCTGAAATTGCAGGCGATGGTATCGATAATGACGGTAATGGCTTTATCGATGATATTCATGGTATTAATGCGATTACCGATAGCGGTGACCCTATGGATGATGAAGGTCACGGAACGCATGTGTCTGGAACTATAGGTGCCAGTGGTAATAACTCTGTGGGAGTAGTGGGTGTAAATCATGAAGTATCACTTGTAGGTTGTAAGTTTTTAGATGCTGCGGGTAATGGTTCAACATCAGACGCTATTAAGTGTATTGATTATATGGTTGGCCTTAAAAATTCTGGAGTTAACCTACGCGTATTAAACAATAGCTGGGGCGGTGGTGGTTACAGCCAAGCATTAGCTGATGCTATAGACTCTAGCGAAGCGGCTGATTTACTATTTGTAGCTGCAGCGGGTAACGATACTATTGATAACGATGTTAACCCTCACTACCCATCAAACTATGAAAACGCCAGTGTGTTATCGGTTGCTAGTACGAATCAAACTGATGATATTTCGTGGTTTTCGCACTATGGTTTAACAAGTGTTGACATGGGCGCACCAGGCACAGCTATTTTATCTACTACACCGGGTGAAAGTTACGCGTCATACTCAGGTACTTCAATGGCAACCCCCCATGTTGCAGGTGCTGCAGCGTTAGTGTTATCGGTTAATCCTGAGCTAAGTACTCAAGAGCTTAAAGAACTACTAATGAGCTCTGGCGATGCGAATGCTGCGCTACAAGGTGTAACTGTTGCAGGTACTCGTCTTAATGTAAACCAGGCACTTATTGATGCCGATCCAACACCAGGCTTTAAAATTTCAGCCGATCCACTTACGCAACAAGTTGAGGCCGGCCAGGCTACATACTACACATTTACAATTGGCTCTATTGCCGAGTGGGATGAAGAAGTAACGCTTGAATTATCAACAACATTAGCTGGTGCTTACTTATCAGCAGTTACAGCGCGTCCTGGCGATGAAGTAAGACTTAACGTTGAAACAGACGTTGACACTCAGTGGGGTGATTACGAGCTGATGGTAACAGCTACGGCAGGTGATATTGTTAAGCAGCAATCAGTTGATTTAATGATTCAGCCTGTAGGATTAAACGACTTTACTTATAGCAGTAGTCAAAGCGTTGAAATTCCTGATAACTCACCAGTAGGGGCTGTATCAGTAATTAACATTGGCGATGATTTAACCGTATTTGGCACTACAGCAGATGTTGATATTTCTCATACTTACTCTGGCGACTTAGTGGTTAAGTTAGTATCTGCCCAAGGCACACAAGTAACACTACAAAGCAATGTAGGTGGTTCAGCAGATGATATTGTTAGAAGCTTTACGTCTGAATCATTTAACGGTGAAGTAGCTACCGGCGATTGGACACTACAAGTAGAAGATACTGCCGCAGCCGATACCGGCACAATTAATGGTTGGTCATTAACGCTAAGCGCTATTGGCGAAGTTAGCCCACAACCACCACGCGCAGATTTTGAGGCTGAAACACAAGGTCTAACAGTTAATTTTACGGACTCAAGTACTGATGCTAATAACGATATTACACAGTGGAGCTGGGACTTTGGTGATGGTGCAACATCATCTGATCAAAACCCTATGCATGTGTATGCAGCATCAGGTAATTACGATGTTGAACTTACGGTAACAGATAGTGAAGGCAATACAAGTACATCAACTCAAACGGTTGTAGTAAGTGATGTAGAGCTAGAACTGACCTTAAAGCGTGCTAATAAGTCTCGCCTTGATACTATGCGAGTAGATATAAGTTGGGAAGAAGTTGGTGCTGAATCTCTAAGCTTATACCGTAACGGTGAGCTGGTAGATACAACATCAGATAGTGGTCGTTACCGTGATTACGTGCGTGGAGCTACTTTACCATCGTACGATTACCAATTATGTGTAACAGAAAATGTGTGTTCGAATATCATCACAGTTTCTTTTGAATAAATTTCACTACTCCTAAAGTGACCTTAAGCCCAGCATTGCTGGGCTTTTTTTGTTTAAGCTATTAGAGTTTATTTTGAATGGTATATCGGAACTAAGCTTTTTTATACGGGTGAGTTTTAAGCCAGTGCTCGGCGATTTGCTCCCGCGTGGCAAACCAAACCTGCTCATGCGAGCGGGCATATTCTAAAAACCGTGCTAATGCTTTTATTCTTCCAGGTCTGCCAATTAAGCGACAATGCAGCCCTATCGACATCATTTTTGGGGTGTTTTCACCTTGTGGGTCGCCTTCCTCGTATAGCGTATCAAAGGCATCTTTTAAATAATTATAAAACTGATCGCCTGCGTTAAAACCCTGCACGGCAGCAAAGCGCATGTCGTTTACATCAAGCGTGTAGGGCACTATTAACTGTGGTTTACCTTCTTTAATACTGTAAAAAGGTAGGTCGTCGCTGTAATCGTCGGCATCATATAAAAAATTACCATTTTCAACTACAAGTGCTGCGGTATTTGGGCTAGTTCGGCCGGTATACCAGCCTTTGGGCTTTTTACCTGTGAGCTTTTTAATTACATCAATGGCTTGTTGCATATGCTCGCGTTCGGTTTGCTTATCTATATTTTGATAATTAATCCAACGCAGGCCATGGCTTGCAATTTCGTGGCCCGCTTCAACAAGGGCTTTAGCTACATCGGGGTGGCGCTCAAGGGCCATCGCCACTGCAAAAATGGTGACCGGTATATCGTATTTTTTAAATAAACGCAGTAGCCTCCACACGCCAGCGCGTGAGCCATATTCGTAAATAGACTCCATGCTTATATGGCGGTCTTCAACATGCGGGGCACTGACTATTTCAGATAAAAATGTTTCAGCGGCTGCATCACCATGCAGCACGCAGTTTTCGCCGCCTTCTTCGTAATTTAATACTACTTGCACTGCAATGCGGGCTGTATTAGGCCAGTTTGCATGGGGTACATCTGGACCATAACCAATTAAATCGCGCGGGTAGTTTTTAAATTGCTCGCTCATTTTATTGCTCCTTTTTAAGTGCTGTGAGCCAAGCGCCGAGCGTTTCGCGCTCTTTGTCTGTCATTTTGGTCATATTAGCCAGTGGCATATCTTTGGTTATAACCGCGCGGGTATGAATAAGCGTACTGGCTTTTTTTACATCACTGATAGAGTCGAGCTTAAAACCTAGCGGCGCTGTTTGAAAAAGCTTTGATGTAGGTGTTTCGCTGTGGCACTGTGTACAGTGCTTACTAATTATATCCCACGCTTGTGCGTCGGTAATACTTGCTTGTAAAGGTGCGCTTTCGCCTGCATTTGTTGGTGTACTGGGCCAAGGGGCTATGGCGAGCATAAGGGCAAAAAAGGCGGCAATACCGCTTACAAGTACTGAGGGCTTATTAACACCTTGATGCTTTAAGTTAAAGTAATGGCGTATCCACATACCAATACCAAACAGCGCAATTAAAATAAGCCAGCCAAAGTTGTGGCTATACGTGTAAGGAAAGTGATTGCTAAGCATAATAAATACCACAGGTAACGTGGCGTAGTTATTATGAATAGAACACAGCTTTGCCTTTAAACCTGGCGCTGAATCAGGGATTCTACCCGCTTCTACTTCACTCACCATATAGCGCTGCCCTGGCATAATAATGTGATACACATTACCCACCATACACGTGCCAATAAGTGCACCTACATGAATATACACAGCGCGGTCACTAAATAGCTGATCGACCCCGTAAGTCCAAAGGGCCAATATTCCAATAACGACAGCAATAAACACTTTGCCGTTTTCAACCAGTGGGGTTTTACACAATAAACGATAAACACCATAGCCTAAGCCAATAAAACCAAGGGATGCGCCAATAGCTGCAAATTTACTTAGCTCACTTTTGCTGTTATCAATTAAATACACATCGGCACCAACATAATAAAGTAAGCTAAATAGTAATATACCGGTGATCCACGTTGTGTAGGCTTCCCACTTAAACCAATGCAGGGTGTGAGGCATTTGTTCAGGGCCATTTTGATACTTAGCCACTTCGTAAAAGCCACCGCCATGCACGGCCCATAAATCGCCTTTTATGCCTTTATCTATTTTCCACTGCGGTGGTGTTTGTAGGTTGTTATCAAGCCATGCAAAATAAAATGAAGCGCCAATCCATGCTATACCAGCAATAACATGAAAATAACGTAGTACTAAATGAGCAAGCTCAAATAAATAGTTTTCCATAACGGTTAAGCCTCTTCTAATACCGGTGAGCGGGTGTCTGAAAATTGATTGTTATCATCGCGCTTATACACACTTTTACCCATGATGTAGGTTTGCTCAACGCAGCGGTCGTCGCCTAACATCATCATTGCAAATAGTTTTTCATGCAGGGTTTTGGCATGTTGTATTCTAAATTTTAAAAATGGGGTTGCTGAACAATCCATTACAATAAAATCGGCTTCACAACCGGCTTCAAAATTACCAATTGTCCCTTCTAAATCAAGTGCTCTAGCACCGCCGAGAGTTGCTAAATACAGCCCTTTAAATGCCGAGAACTTTTGCCCTTGTAATTGCTGAATTTTGTACGCTTCGTTACCTGTTTGTAGCATAGAAAAACTTGTGCCTGCGCCTACATCGGTACCCATGCCTACGTTAATACCGTGCTCTTCACAGGCTTTTAAATTTAAAAGGCCCGAGCCTAAAAATAAGTTAGAGGTAGGGCAGTGCGAAATAGCCGCGTTGTTATCTGCAAGGCAGCAAAGCTCGCGCTCAGATAAATGAATACTATGAGCAAATACCGAGCGTTTACGCACCATTTTAGCTTGCTCGTACACGGCAAGGTAATCTTCGGCTTCAGGAAATAACCCTTTTACCCATTCGCACTCGTCTTTGTTTTCAGATAAGTGGGTATGCAGGTAGGTGTCGGGGTATTCTTCTAATAATTGAGTACATTTTTGTAGTTGCTCTGGAGTAGATGTGGGCGCAAAACGTGGTGTTACTGCGTAGCTTAACCTATCAACATTGTGCCATTTTTCGATGAGTGCTTTTGATTGATCGTAACTAGTTTGCGGGCAATCTGATAAATCGTCAGGGCAGTTTCGGTCCATCATTACCTTACCGGCAATCATACGTAAATTACGTCTTTGTGATTCTTTAAAAAACGCATCAACCGATTGTGGGTGCACAGTGCCAAATACCAATGCGGTGGTGGTGCCGTTACGCAGTAGTTCGTCTAAAAAGCGATTAGATATGTCTTTTGAATAGTGCTCACAGGTAAACTTTTTCTCTGTCGGAAACGCGTATTCGGTGAGCCAGTTTAAAAGCTGCTCGCCATACGCGCCGACCATTTCGGTTTGTGGCAAGTGTATGTGCGTGTCTATCATGCCGGGCATAACCAGTTTGCCATCGTGGCGTATAATAGTGGCTGATTTATCTAAGCTTGGCAGTATGTCTTGCTCGTAACCAAGTTTAATTACTTTGCCGTTTTGAATAACTAACGCGCCTTTTTCAAAATAGCGATGGGCGTTCTCGCCGGCTATGGCTGGGTCGTCAACAAAATCTAGTATGTTGGCACAAATTACGGTCATTTTATTATTGTTTTGCGTGCTCATTGTTAGCTGCCTCTGTACGTTGAGTAGCCAAATGGGCTAAGCAATAACGGAATGTGATGGTGTTTTTTGTCTTGTAATCTAAAGGTTATTTGCGCCTCTGGGTAAAACGCTGGCATTTCTTTATTTTGATAATAACTATCTAAATCAAACTCCAGTTTGTAGGTTGTAAATTCTACGTCTGTATCTAGCCAGTCGGTAATTCGCCCATCAGTATCTGTTTTGCCTTGAGCAATTAAATGCCACTCGTTATTGCTCTGTACAAATAATTTTACTGCTACATTTGCAGCCGGTTTACCAGTGCTGGTATCGAGAATATGGGTAGTGATAGGGCTTTTTTTCATACTTTTATTCATAGCAATGACTCCAATCTTATTGTTGTTATTTTGGCTTGTTCGCCCGCGGCAATATTTAGCTCTGTACTGCGGGGGTTGTGTATGCGCTGCTCTATGAGTTTAAGCATTTGTTCGGCCGTTTTACCGGTGGCGCACACAATAAAAATAAAACCAAACGTGCTGAGGTACTCTTTATTGAGAGCAATCATTTTTGTAAGTACGGCTTCGTTTGCTTTGCTCATACCCGATTGCTCATGGCCCGCTTTTTGAGCAGTGGCGGCGTATTTTTTGCTAAGGGTTGATAAATCTCCTATTTGCGGGTGACCTTCAAAGGCTGCTAAATAGTCGCTCTCGCCTAGGCTATCCCATACGCTTTGCGCGCTTTGATATAGGTGCTCTTTACTTTCAAATGGCATGATATTTAGCATACCGCTTACCCAATTTGGTGCTGCGCAGCAATGCTCTAATGCTTGGTGGGCTTGCGCTGCATTTAGATTATTAATTTTTAAGCTACTCATGCGCTTTCTTCCTCGTGCGTGGTGCTAATTAAGGCATTTTTAAGTGCGCGCCATTGCAAGCCTTGGCGTTTGGGTGCGTGGGTTTGCATAGCTTGATAAAGGCCAATTAACTGCCCGCTAATTGATATTGCTACTTCCATAGGTAGCTTGCCCGTAATATTTTTAAGCCCAACAGGGCAGACCATTTGTTTTATTTGATCGGTGGTAAAATCGCGATGAGCTAGGCGTTGTTTAAAACGTTTTGCTTTAGTGTCAGAGCCAATAACGCCCAGCCAATTGGCATCAGCGCGTTTAATAATGGCTTGGGTGAGTGCAAAGTCGAGCTGGTGGTTATGGGTCAGTATTAAGTAATTGTTAGCTTTAGGCGCACGCTCTACTTGTTCTGTTGGCTCTTCATCAACCACTTTTACTACGTTATTTGGCATGGCCTGTGGAAATACATCTGCGCGGCTATCTATCCAGCGTATGCGCATAGGTAGTTGTGCCAATATACCAATGAGCGCTTGTGCTACATGGCCTGCGCCGTAAATGTCGAGGGTAAAGCGCTCGCATTGCATGCACTCAAGCATAACGGTGGCAGCTCCCCCGCAGCATTGGCCTAAATTTGCACCTAGGTTAAATTGCTCAATTACTTGGGCGGCTTCGCCTTTGGCAAGTAGTTCGCGGGCTTTTTCAATTACTACGTATTCAAGGTGACCACCGCCAAGGGTGTCGTAAATATGCTCGCCGCTTATTACCATTTTAGAGCCTGTGCCGCGTGGGGTTGAGCCATTTGTGCCAAGCACTGTGGCAATAACATAATTAGTGCCGCTTTGTTCGTACTCGTTTATAGCCTGCGCCCAATTTTGAGTATGAAAACCCTGAAACGACTCATTTAAATTAGCCATGTTGATGCTCCTTAAACCAGCTAGCGGTTTGCTCAATTGCATTTAATACACGCTCAGGTGTCGCAGGCGTATCAAGTGGAGCAGTGTATTTGTAATCGGCCACACTGCTTATGGCATTACGAATAGCACTCCACACACTAAAGGCCAACATAAACGGCGGCTCGCCAACCGCTTTTGATCTAAATACGGTGGTTTCTGGGTTGGCAGAGTTATATAAATTTACGTTAAATTCGGCGGGTGTATCGCCAATGGCTGGTATTTTGTAGTTAGCAGGACCAAAGCTTGCAAGCTGGCCTTTATCGTTCCATTGTAAGTCTTCGGTGGTAAGCCAACCCATGCCTTGTACAAAGGCGCCTTCAATTTGGCCTATATCAAGTGCTGGGTTAATTGAGCTTCCCACATCGTGCAAAATATCAACGCGTGTTACCGTGTTTTCGCCCGTAAGTGTATCTACCTCAACTTCACTCAGTGCTACGCCGTGAGCGTAGTAAAAAAACGGCCGGCCTTCGCCTTTAGCTCTATCGTAATGAATTTTAGGCGTGGCGTAATAACCGGTTGATGAAAGCGATATACGATTCATGTAAGCAAGGTTTGCAAGTTCACTAAAGCTAATTTCGCCTTTACTAAAGGTAATTAGGTTATCTTTAAATACAATAGTTTTGCTCTCAACTTCAAAGTGCTCGCTTATAAAGTGTATTAAGCGCTCTTTTATTGTGTTTACTGCATTTAGTGCCGCCATACCGTTTAAGTCGGTACCACTTGAGGCAGCTGTAGGCGAGGTGTTTGGTACTTTGTCTGTACGGGTAGCGCTAATACTTACTGCGTTAAAATCAACCCCAAAACCATGAGCCACAATTTGTGCAATTTTGGTGTTAAGCCCTTGGCCCATTTCGGTGCCGCCATGGTTTAAATGTATCGAGCCATCGCTATAAACATGCACGAGTGCACCAGCTTGATTTAAGTGTTGTACAGTAAACGATATACCGTATTTAACCGGTGTCATCGCAAGGCCTTTTTTGATAATAGGCGACGATGCGTTAAATGCTTTAATAGCAGTTTTGCGTGCCCAGTAGTCACCCGACTCCTCAAGCTGGCTTATCATATCTATTAAAATATGTTGCTCTACGGTTTGATGATACGGCGTGGTGTCGCGGCCTTTTTTGTATAAATTAAGTTTTCGGATCTCAAGCGGATCTTTACCTAATTTGGCTGCTATATCGTCCATTATTAGCTCGCCCATAATCATCCCTTGCGGGCCACCAAATCCTCTAAATGCGGTATGGCTTACGGTATTTACTTTACAGCGATTACCTTTAATTGTGGCGGCTGGGTAGTAGTAGGCGTTGTCGGCATGAAACATGGCGCGGTCTACAATTGCATCCGATAAATCGGGCGAGTAGCCACAAAATCCGTTTACGGTAATGTCGGCACCTTCTATTAAACCATATTCGTCAAAACCGACATGATAGTGGTTATAAAAAGGGTGGCGTTTACCGGTTAATTTAAAGTCGTCGCTACGGGCTAGGCGCATTTTAACTGCGCAACCAAGGTAGTAAACCGCAAGGGCTGCAAGGCATGCCCATGGTGCGCCTTGAGTTTCTTTACCGCCAAAAGCACCGCCCATACGGCGGGTTTCTACGTTTACAAAGCTAAATGGCTTTTTTAAAATTTTAGCAACTAAGTGCTGAACCTCAGTAGGGTGCTGAGTTGAGCATTGAACATGAATCCCGCCGTCGTTATCGGGCTGAGCGAGTGCTATTTGCCCCTCAAGGTAAAAATGTTCTTGCCCGCCTATGTGTATTTCGCCTTTAAGCTGGTGGGCTGCGTTATTAATTGCGTGCTCGCTGTTACCACGGTTAAGTGAATGAGGCGGCCTTACCCAATGCTCTTTTTTTATTGCTTCTTTAATATCAAGTATTGGCGTAGTTTGCTCGCACTCTATAACCACTAAACGGGCCGCGCGGCGCGCTATTTCGTAGCTGTCGGCAACGATTACTAATACAGGTTGTCCGTGGTATTGAATTTCATGGCTGGTGAGTAATACATCACCAGGAAATACCGGGCCAATATCTAATTTACCCGGTACATCTTCGGCCGATAAAATGCGTTTAACGCCTTCAACTGCCAGTGCGTGACTAGTATCTATTGATTTAATAAAGCCGCTTGTAACAGGCGCAAGTACAGGGTAGGCATGTAGGCAACCGTAAGGCTCAGGGTTATCGTCGGCAAAATTTGCACTGCCACAAACTTGTTTAATAGCGCTTTCGTGATATTTAGATTGTCCAACGCTACCACCTTGGGCTTTTAGTTTATCCATTTCAAAGTGACGCATGTGAGATCCTCGTAATGGCAATGTCGTTATTGTTTTTACTGCTACTTGGCTGTGCATCGCAAAACTCAATTCCAATACGCTGTAGCAAATTTTTGCTTACCGTACTGCGGTAATGTGCGCTGCTGCGTACATCGCTCATGGGTGCAAAGTCATCGTTTACAGCGGTAGCTGCATCTATGAAAGTGCTCACTTGTAATGATTGAGATATCAGCTTTTTCTCAATATGCTGCGCGCGTTTAGGAATAGCCGCCATCCCACCCATAGCGCAGCGAGCTTGAGTGATCATGTTTTGTGAATGCTCTATAGCAAGCACCAAGCAAACGGTAGATATATCGTCTTCAAATCGTTTTGATATTTTATGACATGCCAGTTTTAGTGACTCTGGTCGCTTTGGGATGGTGAACTTACTAATTACTTCATCGCTTTTAAGAACCGTTTTTTTGTAATCAATAAAGTAGTCGGCAACTTTAATAGTGCGCGTGCCTGCGCTGCTCAATAAATCCATTGATGCATTAAGAGCGATTAAAAGGGGAGCTGGATCGCCAATTGGTGAGGCATTCCCTATGCTGCCACCCAGTGTGCCGCTGTTTCTTACTTGGCTTGATCCTAAGCGTTCAAATAGCTCTTTTGACTCAGGGTAATGGTTATAAAATGCCTCAACAAATTGGCTATAAGGTAGTGCTGCACCAATATGTAACTCACCGTTATTATCTGCCAAGGTACAAAGCTCCTTTACTTGGCTAAGGGAGATAATTACATCCGGTAAGAGCATGTTTTGGCTAAGCTCAATGGCAAAGTCGGTGCCACCAGCAACTAAATGTGCATAAGGATAAAGCGCTTTTAGCTCAACAAGTTGTTGGGCAGTTTGTGGTAAATAGAACTTGCGAGGACCATTTTTTAAAAATGGAACATCGTCATCATATTGCGTATTAAGTGACGCTTTAAATTTTGCGGCCATTGTTGAGTACGGTTCAGCTTTACGCTCATAGCTATAGGCTTTTTCGGCTGCAAGTAATATTGGGCTATAGCCTGTACAACGGCATAAGTTACCGCCAAGTGCATGAATAACCGCTTTTTTACCGGGGTACGTAGGCTCATTAATATAAAGAGCCAACAAACTCATTATTATACCAGGCGTACAAAAACCACATTGCGAACCATGGCACTCTACCAGCGCGCGCTGCACAGGGTGTAAATCGGTTAAATTTGGGTATAAACCAGTAGTCACAGCTTCTACTGTTACTATATGTTTTGCATGCGCATTACCTAATAACAATAAGCAACTGTTCATTGTTTTGTATTGCCAGCTAGCTTGCCCGTTTGCATTTATACGCTCTTCACCCACTAAAATAGTGCACGCGCCACAGTCGCCAGTTGCACAGCCTTCTTTGGTGCCCATTTTCCCTTTTTTGGTGCGAAGCCAGTCCAAAATGGTGAGACTTGGCGAACATTCTTGTATTTCAATTGGCGTGTTATTTAATAAAAATTGAATCACACAGACCCCCTTAATTTTTATAAAGCCCTGATACATAAAGGCTTGGCATATGTTTTTTCTTGTTGTTTGCGCACGGGTAAGAAAAATACTTTTTAATCTTGGTAAGTATATTGCAGTTACCATGCCATTGTTGACCGCTCGGTCAGCTGGTTGTTGTTAGTATGCTTATTAACTTAATAAGCACTGAAAAGGTGTTAATAATGAATAATAAATACCGCCTTACTATGCAGGGAATGACAAAGAAGTATCCCGGATGTATAGCCAATAACGGCGTAACCTTAAAAATTAAGCATGGGGAAGTGCATGCCTTATTAGGTGAAAACGGTGCCGGTAAAAGCACACTAATGAAAATGCTTTATGGTGTAGTTAAACCTGACCAAGGGGACATGTTTTTTAATGGCAGGATAATGAATATAAAAGAGCCTGCTGATGCGCGTGATTTAGGCATTGGAATGGTGTTTCAGCATTTTTCGTTATTTGAAACACTTACGGTTGCCCAAAATATTGAACTAGCGTTAGGTGATTTAGCAGGGCATAGCAGCACGCTTGCGGGTCGAATTACAAAAACATCAACACGTTATGGTATGCCATTAGATCCACACAGATTGGTTTCAACACTTTCAACTGGCGAGCGTCAACGAGTAGAAATTGTGCGGTGTTTGTTATTAGATATTCAACTACTTATTTTAGACGAACCCACCTCAGTACTTACCCCACAAGAAGTCGAAGCATTATTTAAAACTCTAAAATCACTTAAAAGAGAAGGCTGCTCCGTGCTGTTTATTAGCCACAAACTGCACGAAGTGATTGAGTTATGTGACAGTGCGACCATTTTGCGAGGCGGGAAAGTAAGCGGGCATTGTATTCCTAAAAACGAAACTAGTGAGTCAATTGCCAGGCTGATGGTAGGCGACAACACGCCAATTAGTAACCAAACCCGCAGAGCCTTGGGGACGGCTGACTTTTTAACCGTTAATAGTTTAACCACCGCGGCACAAGCGTTATTTGAAACACCCCTTAAAAACATTAACTTTGCAGTGCAGCAAGGTGAAATAGTGGGTATTGCAGGTGTTGCTGGCAACGGGCAAGAAGAGTTATTAAAAGTGCTTTCGGGGGAGCGAATTCAAGCTAGTAGCCGTGCCATTAAATTTAAAAACACTGTTGTTGATGCATTGTCGCCCCTTAAAAGACGCCGCCTGGGACTTGCATGTGTGCCAGAGGATAGGCTTGGGCGAGGAGCCGTGCCCACTATGGATTTAGCGCAAAATACACTGCTGACTAGTTTTGATAGTGGACTAGTTAAAAATGGCTTTTTAGTAAAACAAAAAATTACCGAGCTTGCTAATAAAATCATAACAAAATACAAGGTTAAAACGCCAAGTTTTCGCACTCATGCGGCTAGCCTTTCAGGTGGTAATTTACAAAAATTTATTATTGGTCGCGAGGTAGAGCAAAGCCCAAAACTACTCGTTATGTCGCATCCTACTTGGGGAGTAGATATAGGCGCACAAGTGGCGATACATGAAGCTATTTTAAAGCTTCGCGACGAAGGGTGTGCGGTACTCGTTATTTCAGAAGATTTAGATGAACTTTATAAGATTTGCGACCGCATTGGCGCAATTTGCGATGGAAAACTGTCTCCTATTTTAAACACCGATACCGTACCGCTTGTGCAGTTAGGACAGTGGATGGCTGGCGATTTTAGTGACGACCTTAATAATCTGCCTACATTACAAACATCAAAAGGGGCTCTAGCATGATTAAGTTAGAACCACGTGTTCAGCGCTCGCCGGCTTGGAGTTATTTCTCTCCTGTTTTAGCTATCTTACTCACATTAATAACCGGTTACGTGGTGTTTTCCTTATTAGGGCATGACCCGCTAAATGCCTTATATACATTGCTTATAGCACCTGTTGCCGATTGGTATGGTGTAACTGAGCTACTTGTAATGACCATTCCTATTTTGCTATGCGCCTATGGTTTAGCGCTTTGTTATAGAGCATCGGTTTGGAATATAGGCGCAGAAGGGCAACTGCTTATTGGTGGTGTATGTGCAAGTGCTGTAGCCATTAACTTTGTTGACTCATCAAGTGCTTTTGCAATGCCACTAACATTACTTGCGGGTATTGCTGGTGGCATGTTGTGGGCGGGGCTTGCTGCTTTTATGAAGCTGCGTTTAAACACTAATGAAATTTTAGTCACCATAATGCTCAACTACATAGCAGTAAATGTATTGCTGTGGGCTGTTCATGGGCCACTCAAAGATCCTCACGGTTATAACTTTCCTGAAAGTGCGTTGTTTGGCGATAGCACGTTATTGCCTGTTTTATTTGACGGTACTCGATTGCACTTAGGCCTAGCGTTTGCGTTATTAGCGCTATGCGCCACTTGGGTGTTTATTAGTAAAACCTTTATAGGCTTTCAAATACAAGTACTTGGGCTTGATGCATCCGCGGCCAAAATGGCGGGTTACAAGCGAGCATTATTAATTACGGGAGTGTTAGTTATTAGCGGTGGCTTAGCGGGGCTTGCTGGTGCGGGCGAAGTAGCAGGGCCTATTGGACAGCTGGTTCCACAAATATCACCTGGTTATGGCTATGCCGCCATTATTGTTGCTTTTTTAGGGCGATTGCACCCAGTAGGAATTACGTTTGCGGGCTTACTAATGGGGCTTATTTATATGGGAGGTGAGCTTGCGCAAATTAACATGGGATTACCAAACGCCATTACCGGTATTTTTCAGGGGTTAATGCTGTTTTATTTACTCTCGTGCGATGTGCTTATTACTTATCGCCTTAGATTTTCGCTGCCATTTAAACAACAAAAAGCGCAGCCAATACATATTGCACAGGAGTCTTAAATTATGGATTTAGATGTAATTACTAATATTTTATACGCCACTATTCGTACAGGCACCCCCTTATTGCTGGTGGCGCTGGGTGAAATGGTATGCGAAAAAAGCGGCACCTTAAATTTAGGGCAAGAAGGCATGATGCTTTTAGGCGCGGTGGCAGGGTTTATAACCATGTACCAATGCGACAACCTATTTATTGGTTTTACGGTAGCAGCTTTGGTTGGTGTTATGGCCTCACTTATTTTCGCTTTTGTAGCGCTTAATTTAAATGCTAGCCAAGTGGCTGCAGGTTTGGCGCTGACTATTTTTGGTACTGGCCTTTCGGCATTTTTAGGTGCCGACTATGAAGGAAAAACGATTAATGCCTTACCTACATTAGCAATAGCTGGGTTTGAGCATATTCCGGTTTTAGGCAAGGCGCTATTTTCGCAAGACGCCATTGTGTATTTAAGTTGGAGTTTAGTGCTTGGTGCGTATTTGTTTTTTAAATACCACAGAGCAGGGCTTGCAGTACGGGCTATTGGTGAAAACCCAAGTGTGGGTAATAACTTAGGATTACCTGTAATGCGTACACGTTATTTAGCCGTTATGTTTGGCGGCGCACTGGCTGGTATTGCGGGCGCTTACTTGTCGTTGGCTTATACACCACTTTGGACTCAAAACATGACGGCAGGGCGAGGTTGGATAGCCCTTGCACTCGTGGTGTTTGCAAGCTGGCGTATTGAGCGCGTAATGCTAGGCGCTTATTTATTTGGCTTTGCCAGCATTATGCACTTAGTTGCACAAGCGTTCGGTTTAGCGGTTGATTCTAACTTATTAGCCATGCTGCCTTATGGTGCAACACTTATTGTATTGATTATGCTCAGTAAAAATAAACAAAAGCTAAAAATGTACGAACCCATGTGGTTAGGTAAACCTTGGCACAAGGGTCATTAAATTGATTACAAAATCAATAAGGTAAATTACCTGCTTCAACAGGATATTAAAAATATAACACGGAGAATAACAATGAAAAAACTTATAACAACACTCGGGGTTGCATTGAGCTTGTGCATAAGCGCATCAGCTATTGCAAAAGATAACGTAAAAGTAGGCTTTGTATATGTAAGTCCAATTGGTGAGGCCGGTTGGACGTATACACACGATGTAAGCCGGCAGTACCTAGAAGACAAATTTGGCGACAAAATAGAAACTACTTTTGTTGAAAGCGTACCAGAAGGAGCCGATGCTGAGCGTGTTATTACGCAACTAGCCAAAAGCGGGCACGATCTAATATTTACAACGTCGTTTGGCTACATGAACCCAACACTTAAAGTGGCTAAACGGTTTCCTAATGTAAAGTTTGAGCATGCTACAGGCTATAAACGCGCAAAAAACGTAAGCACTTACTTTGATCGCATTTACGAAGGACGCTACCTAACAGGTGTTATTGCAGGGCACATGAGTAAAACCGACAGCATTGGTTATATTGCTGCGTTTCCTATTCCGGAGGTAATACGCGGTATAAATGCATTTACGCTTGGCCTGCGCTCAGTTAAGCCTAATGCAAAAGTAAAAGTAGTGTGGGTTAATAGCTGGTTTGATCCGGGTAAAGAGCGAGAAGCTGCCGATAGCCTTATAGATCAAGGCGTTGATATTATAACTCAACATACTGATTCGCCTGCACCATTGCAAGCAGCTGAAGCCGCTGGTATTTACGCTATTGGCTACCACTCAGATATGAGCGGATACGGAAAAAAAGCACATTTAACGGCGGCGGTTCATCATTGGGATGAATTTTACGCAGACCGTGTACAGCAGGTACTTGACGATAAATGGCAATCGCAAGATATATGGAAAGGTATAGGCTCAGGTATGACTCGCTTAGCGCCGCTAAGTAAAGACATTCCAAGTGATGTTGTGAGTGAAGTGAACGCGATTTCAGACAAAATTGGTAAAGGTGAATTCCATCCATTTACTGGCCCTATAAAAAATCAGCAAGGTGAGCTGGTTATTGAGGCGGGTAAAACAATAGACGACAAAACGTTGTTGGGTATGGACTTTTATGTTGAGGGCGTTGAAGGGCAGCTTAAATAAGCCGTTAACGCAATAACAATGAGTTGGTCACTTAGACAAATACAGTGGCTAACTCGCAAAACGTAGAGGTTTATATGTCAATAAATACAAGCTCGTCTGACGATATTATATATGCGGTTGATGACACCCCAGGCGCAACCGAATCATTTTTTGCAGGCTTGCAACATGTACTAGCAAGCTTTGTTGGCATTATTACGCCCACGCTTATTATTGGTGGGGTGCTAGGCCTTGGCAGCGAAATACCTTATTTAATTAGTATGGCATTATTTGTATCTGGTGTGGGCACGGTTATACAAGCGCGGCGTGTTGGCCCGGTGGGGTCAGGATTGATATGTGTGCAAGGTACAAGCTTTGCCTTTTTAGGAACTATTTTAGCGACAGGCTTTACCGTTAAAGCAACGGGTGGCAATAATGACGAAGTCCTTGGCACTATATTTGCTGTGTGCTTTTTAGCCGCTTTTGTTGAAGTATTTATTAGTTTTTTTATTAGTAAATTAGGCAAAGTAATAAAGCCAGTAGTCACTGGTGTGGTGATCACCACTATTGGTATTTACCTAATTAAAGTAGGCATGACTGATATAGGCGGCGGGCAATGGTTACTTACTAACATGCCTGAAAAATTTGCTTCAACGAGTAACTTAATTGTTGGTTTTTCGGTTGTTGCTTTAGTAGTGCTGCTTAATGCCAGTAAAAATCAATGGGTAAGGCTAACGGCTGTCGTAGTTGCAATGATAATTGGCTGGCTACTAGCCTTTGTATTAGGTATCGCTAAATTCAAATTAGGTGAATTTGATTTAATTGCCATCCCACTGCCCTTTAAATACGGCTTTAATGTTGATTTTGGTGCACTCATAGCCTTTGGCTTTTTATACCTTATTACTGCAATTGAATCGACTGGTGATATTACTGCCAATTGTGCTGTTTCTAAGCTACCTGTTACAGGACCTAGTTACTTAGCACGTATTCGTGGTGGTATTTTGGGTGATGGTGTTAACTCGATGATTGCCGCCTTATTTAACACTTTTCCTAATACTACTTTTAGTCAAAACAACGGCGTTATTCAGCTAACCGGCGTTGCCAGTAGACATATAGGCCTGTGGATCGGCAGTATTTTAATCATTCTTGGTTTGTTTCCTGTGATTGGTGCTGTATTACAAAATATACCTAAACCTGTTTTGGGCGGTGCAACGCTTGTAATGTTTGGCACCGTTGCCGCCGCGGGCGTAAAAATACTCGCAAGCGAAAAAATAAATCGCAGAAGCCTACTTATTATTGCAGTGAGTTTAGGGCTCGGGCTAGGTGTTAGTTTTGTACCAGAGTTGTTTGCAAACGCACCTAAGTTAGTTACCGCTATATTTGGTAGCGCAGTGACGGTATCGGGTATCACCGCAATAATAATGACGTTGGTACTACCAGAGAATTACTCAGCAAGTACAGATCATCTTAACTAAACTAATAAAAATCATTAAAGGGATTAACAATGAAAATCAAAATAATAAAAAATATAGCGTTCGTAACTGCAATTACAATGTGCTCTACAGGTGTATCGGCTAAAGAGCTTTGGTCAGATTTTAGTATTACCGCAATGACCGGAGCCGACTACCTAGAGCCATTTTCAGGGGAGGAAGACGACAGAAGTGTGGTAACCATTGAGCATGCATCGGGCCATACTTGGGGCAGTACGTTCTTTTTTATGGATAGACTAAGTAACCCCGATGAAGTGTATGGGGAGCTAAACATAAACCCTACTCTTTACAAGCCGCAAGATAGCTTTGTTAAAGAGGTGTTTTTAGGCCTACAAACAGAGTATGGCTCGGGAGATACGAATCAAAATAACTATTTATTAGGGGGCGGTGTATCACTTGATGTACCTGGCTTTCAGTATTTTAATGTGGCTTATTATCGTCGTTTTCAAGATGAAATAGGTATAGAGCGTGAAGATAATAACCAAATAACAGTCACATGGGGCTATAACAAAGGTAACTTTAGATACGATGGCTTTTTAGATATTGTAGATAGCACCGACACAATATTTGGTAAAAGTGAAGGCGGCTTTAACTTTACCTCACAGATTAAATACAATATTGCACCTATGCTCGGCTTAGATACAGGCCGCCTTGATGTGGGTATTGAGTATGTATATTGGAAAAATAAATTTGGTGTAGATGGTCAAACAGAGCACAACCCAAACCTGTTGGTTAAATGGCATTTTTAACAGCTAATTGAATGGTATTTGATTAATAATTAAAGGCTACTTTTTAGTAGCTTTTTTATTTGATAATCTTAAATAATTGAATGGCTTAAATTAGTTGTGTTAAATTACTTTTTAATAACACTATATGGATTTTGTTTTCATGGACTCTGAAATAGACTTTTCTACCTACACTTTAGATGAGCTTTACTCATCAGCGAGAGCTATCGATCGCGAAACCTACCCAGATCGAGCAAAAGAAATAGACGACTTAATTAAAACGCGAGAAGCACAGAGCCCATCTGAAAATGTTGTATCAAAATTAGCAGGAGAAAAAGCAACGCGCTCAGATAGGCTAGTGGCTGCTATTGTGGATGGCATTTTAGGTGTTGTTTGTTTTATTCCTGTATTCATGCTCGTAGGGTTTGATAATTTAAGCCAACCAACACTTACTTTATCTGGAGGTTTGCTAGGTTATGGCATATTAAGCACGTTAGTGCTTCATGGTTACCTTATGTACCAACGCGGACAAACAATTGGTAAATCTTTAATGTCTATCCGTATTGAAAATTTAGATGGTACACAAGCTAGCTTTACTACAATTTACTTTAAACGCATGCTTTCTATGCAACTCTTATCACTTGTCCCTTCGGTAGGTCAGTTTATAGCTGGTTTTGTTAATCCATTATTTATATTTGGAAAAGATAAACGATGTTTACATGATCATTTCGCGGGAACAAAAGTGAGTTATGTAGATTAATCAGGATATTAATTATGGCAGCTTTGCCTAGGCAAAAAAAATTACCCGGATTTAAAATAATCTACAGTTTGGCTTTATCAGCATTATTTATTGTCATTTTGCTATTTTACATGGAAGTAATTAACGAAAAGCCTCTATTGCATCAGTTTTTATATTTGTTTGGATTATCTTCTTTAGGAGTGGTTATTGAATGGCTATCTACAAATAATAAGCAATCACAAGCTATTGATATTGCGAATGGTGAATTTAAATTACTTGGTATAAATATAAAGGTGTCTGAGCTAGAAGAAGTGCTTTATTGTCAAACGAAACGGTTTGAGCATACCTTAAGGTTTAAATTTAGAGACGCGACTTACCGAGACATAGAAATATCAGCCCCTGACCTGATTGATGATTTGCGTTTTTATCACTTTATGGTTGGTAACGGTTTACCAGTAAAAATGACAGACGATAGAGGGCGTTTTTTTGAGGGGAATTAACATTACAGCAAGGAGCGAGTGATGATTAAAAAAGCTTTTATGCTAGCAAGTGCGGTCTTTAGTGAATATTTACATGCAGGCTCATTTGAAGGATGCTATTCAAGAACAGACAAAATAACTAGCGCGATCCCTATGCTCAACGACGATGGGAGCGAAAGTAATGAGCGTTTTAAATTAAAAACGAGCTATATAAATGTATTCAAAAAAGACGATAAATATTTTACAGAAGGTCTTATCTGGGGCTTTAACTTTCATATTTGCACTATCACAGCCCCGTTAGAAGGGACGACAGAACCATTACCTTTAGTACTAAAGGGTAAAAAACTGGTGTTTGAAGAACAAGAGCCCGAATACGATATTAACTGTAAGTTTGAGCTGGAATTTGATGAGAATGGTTTGAATATTAAGGATGAAAACTATCATTGCTCTAGCTACATGTTTTACTGTGGAGCACACGCAAGTGTTAATAATATTCAATTAGTTAAAACCTCTAAAGGGTGCAATTAACAAAGCCATTTTTAATATTTTATAGATTAGTCAGTTTGTATTTTAACTTGCTGAAACTGCTAACAAGGACTTACCATGCGCGGCTTTTTATTATTTATAGGCTACTCATCTTATATTGGCAGTGTGGGTGATGCTTTGCTTGGCTTATATGCCTTATGGGTTTTAATAAGTAATGAATTAGCACTTTTAAGCTTATCGCTTAATGACTTTTTAGCGCAGTATGTTGAGTTTATATTTTGGGTGAAGCGGGTCGCATTTTATGTAATGCCACAAGGCTTTGCCAATTGGTTATTTGGCTTTCCAGCTATTATTTACTTTCCTGTACGTATATTAATGAGCTTAGTGATTGGTTGGTGGGCGTTTAAAAAGGCAGCTCAGTTAAAAAGCTGAAGGGTATAAGAGTGATTGCACATAAAAAATTAGACATACTCTACCTTGACGGTATTGCAGGTCTACTTGCTGGTTTAACTTTGTTTAGTTTTCAATCTTGGTTCTACGAAATTTATTCTTTACCTTCGTATGCACTTCAATTTATTACAGTGGCTAATATACTTTATGGTGTATGCGCACTTTTATTAGCATTTAAAAGAACAAGAAGCCTATTAGCCATTAAAGTATTAGCTATAGCTAACTGCTTTTGGGTAATAATTTGTATTTTCTTTATTTTTGAATATGTTAATTCTGCAAGTTGGATAGGTATTAGCCTATTAATCTTTGAGTCAATTTTTGTAGGCTATCTTGCTTACTTTGAGTGGGTAAATAGCGCTAGCTTAGTTTATGGGCCTGCTTATAAACAACGTGTAAAAAATACCTACTTTTAAAATAATTACCTTCTCAAGTATTACTTTTCATAAAACCTAACCTTAAACTGCATTCAGTGTAAATTACAGCGTTGTTTTTAAATGTATTTTTTAAAGTTAATTCAAATTTTAAGGGATGCTTTTTGGCACGTAAGTTGATACAACCCCTTATGAATTTTAAAAAGGAATTACCATGACTGCAGAATACTTTATGGTACTAGGGTTACTCGGTGTCGCATTTTTTGCTGTTGCAGGGGCATTGCTTGGGTATGAAAAAAACATTAGTGGTTTTGGCGTAGTAGTGGTTGCAACCGTTACAGCACTAGGGGGCGGAACCCTCAGAGATATACTTTTAAACAAACCGGTATTTTGGATTGCCACTCCAGAGTATTTATATTCGACCTACGGGGCCGTTATAGCAACAATTGCATTTATTCGATACTTACCGCGCGTTAATAACTACTACTTTTTATTGGTAGACGCTGTTGGTATGGCGCTATTTAATATTATGGGGATAGAGAAAGCACTCATTAATGGCTCCGGCATGGTGGTCGCGATTACCATGGGTATCACTACAGGCATATTTGGTGGTTTAATACGTGATGTAATTTGCCGTGAGGTGCCAACGGTTATGCGCAGCGAACCTTACGCCTCTGCGTGTTTAGCGGGTGGTGCAGTTTATGCCGCTTTATTTAGCCTTAATGCAGATTACATTTGGTGTATTTTAGGATCATTTTTCACGACTATCTTTTTAAGATTAGGCTCTTTGCATTGGGGTTGGCATTTAACTATTTTCAGAAAAAAAGACTTCAGAGATCAAAGCGATTAATTTTAGCTACGAGTAGCCCGCGTTTGCATGTAGTACTCGTAATTATTCTCATCAGTTATAGTAAAACCCAGCCGCTTATAAAGTCCTAATGCTGGGTTGTTTTTAAGCACAGTGAGTTTAATGGGTTTTGATTGCGCACTTGTAATAACTTGTTCAATAACAGCTCTCCCATACCCTTTATTTTGATGCAATGGATGTATTTGTAATTGCATTATTTCAATGTATTGAGCGTGCGTTTGGTATTTTAAAGTACCAATTTGTACCTCATTTATAACTATAAGGTGAGAGCAATCATATTGATCATCAAGCCTTAAAACATGCTGTTGCTTAGTTAAAAATAACCCGGCATTTTCTAAGTGTTCTACCATAGTCAGTTTTCTGAGGCTTAATAAGTAGTCTCGGTCTGAATATGCTGCCTTTATGAATTTAAAAACCATAGTGCTCCCTTGCAACAGCCTCAATGTTTATATTTGTAGGGCTGAAGCACTTGAACTTGTACTAAACTCAAGTGCGCAGTATTAAATGTGCAAGCAAAACTAACAAAGGCAATACTACCAATACCCAAGTGCTTTCCACCAAAGCCCGCCGATAATTCCCCATACACTTAAATTAATAATACTCATTATAAGGCCCATTACCCACCAATCTTTTAATGATACATAGCCTGAGCCAAACACGATGGGAGATGTGCCTGTTGCGTAATGCGTTAACGACATCATGAGTGATGAAGCGCCAGCTAACAGTAAACCTAAAAATAAAGGTGGAGCGCCAAGCGCTAAACCTGCGGCGTAAAATGCGGCAAACATAGCAGTAATATGTGCTGTAGTACTGGCAAAAAAGTAATGAGCGTAAAAATACACCGCGACCAATATAATGGCCGATACAATCCAGTCAAAACCCAGTTGTGCAATATTGCTCTCAACAAGCGTTGAAAACCACGTTACCAAACCTAGTTTATTTAAAAAAGTGGCCATCATTACTAATGCTGAAAACCAAACAACGGTATCCCACGCAGACTTTTCTTTAAGTACATCGTCCCAGCTTAATACACCCGTTACTAATAAAACCGACAAACCTAAAAAAGCCACTGCGGTTGTATTAACTGCGTAGTCAGCCCCTAAAATCATTGCAGGTACGCCGGCCCATAAAACAAGCAGCATGGCAAAAACTCCCACCATTATTTTTTCGCCATAACTCATTGGGCCCATTTCAGTTAATTTAGATTCTGCGTAGGTTTTAGCGTCGGGCGTACTTTTAACTTCAGGTGGGTAAATGGCATAAACAACCAAAGGCACAAGGGCAATACACAGCAAACCAGGAACAAGCGCTGCCAGCGCCCACGTACTCCAAGTAATACTGATATTTGCACCAGTAGCATCTGCAATAAGTTTTACAATTAGAGGGTTTGGCGCAGTCGCTGTAATAAACATAGCTGATGTAATAGGGTTTATATGGTAACTCACTAAAGCAAGGTAGTGCCCAATTTTACGAGAGGTGCCTTCCTCAGGGGTTGAGCCAAAGCTTGTTGCTATAGACTTCATTATTGGGTGAATAATAGCGCCGCCTCGCGCGGTATTACTTGGCGTCACAGGCGCTATAACAAGTTCAGACAGCGCGAGTGCATAGCCAATACCAATAGTTTTTTTACCAAAAAAAGAAATGAAATTATAGCCAATACGATTACCTAAACCGGTTTTAGCTAAACCCCGAGAAATAATAATAGCAATACCAATCAGCCAAATTAATGAATTAGAAAAGCCACTTAATGCATCTTTAATAGCGCCAGATGGGCTGTCATTAGTTACGCCCGTTAATGCAACAGAGGTAATAGCTAAAATAGCAATGGCGCCGATAGGCATTGCTTTACCAATAATGGCAACTACAGTACCAATAAATAAAGCGAGCAAATGCCATGCGTTTTCGGTAACACCTTGCGGAGGTGGTACAGCAAACCAAAGTAATAAAACAATGGCTATAGAAATCAGTCCAGAGGTAATTCGAATATCAGTACCTTTCATTAAAATGTCCCTAAGTTTTAGAAATGCATGCATTCAGTGTATTGAAAAGGCAACGTTATTCTACTTCATTTAATAATAAAAAAGATGACGCACATCATATGAATATTAGACTTATTTAATTTTATTAATAAAGAGGAAATAAACTATAAACTAAAGTGATTGATTACATTACCCGATAAGAGCTTACAGTGTGCTTAATTAACTCTGATTTTTAAGAGTTAGCTTGAATTGTTTTATAGGTTCGTAAGGTCTTTATAAACCTCAACGAATACTTGGAAATACAATGAACTTAAAACTAACCAATAACGTGATTACTTTTTTATTAACGAGTAGCTTTTTACTACTTGGCTTGTCGTTTGCGTTAGGAGCAAACCCTAATACGTTAACGGCTACGTTTAGTTATTATGGCGTTGATTCGCTAATGTCTGTATCTGCGTTAGGTTTAATTAGTGGCTCATTTATGATTGCCTTAGCGTTTGCCACCGTGCTCGCTCGTTTTAAACTAATGAAACCTACACCAGCACTTTTACTTGCAGCAATTATAAGTTTAGTAGCATTACTTACCTTGTTTGCCAGTAACCGTTGGATGGCGCAACTTGGTGGCTTTCCAATCATTGGTAGCGGGCAGGGCATAATTAAATACTTTGCTGTAGTGCCTTTGTATTTGTTTTTGTTTTATAAAGACAAACTTACCGACAAACAACACGTACTATTAAACTTTATACCTGTTGCTATGGTTTTATTATGGATTGGCGGCATGAAGTTTTATGAGTTTGAAGCAAAAGGCATTGTAAGTTTAGTAGAAACCTCACCGTTTATGTCGTGGTTATACACGGTATTTAGCGTACAAGGCGCGTCTAACATGATTGGCGGGTTTGATGTATTATTTGCTGTGTTATTGGGCTTAGGGCTATTTTTAAATAATAAAAAGCTAATTATTGTAAGTGGCTTAGCGTGTTTAAGCGTATTTATGATGACCCAAACATTCTTAATTACCGCAACCGGTGCATTTAGTTCTTCCACTTTATTGGATCGTTTAGGGCAATTTGTAATTAAAGATTTGTGGTATATAGCCAACCTTGTTGTTATTGCTTTTTTAATGATTTTTAAGCCGACTAAATAAAGAGAGCGTTATGATCAGTTGCAACCAATACGACTACATCGAAATTGCTTGTATGCACCATTTAAGCATTGAGCTTATATTAAAAAATGGTGATGGTGTATGCGGGATAGCAACTGACACAAAACGCAATGCTAATAGAGACGAATGCATAGTTGTTAACGTAAATAGCGAGCTAAAGCTTATAGAACTTACCAGCATTAGCGTAATTAAAGCCCTCACACAAAACCCGTATTTTAATAAAGTACACTTTGAGGCTAAGTAAACATAGTCCAATAGCTTTATTTACTATGGTGCGAAGGCAGCGCTGTAAACTCCTTTTAAAATGCTCTATGTACCTGACTCGTGGCGTTAACCCTCATTCTCAACACTTACTGATACAAATAACCTTAATTAACACGGTTTTAGTTCCTTATCACATATCACTTTTATAATAGGGCTAATTACTTGTTTACATTAAAGTTATTAAGTGGAATTATTGAACACTGTAATATACGCCGTTTTGGGGTGTTATAAATCCCCTGAGTGGTGTTCAATAAGTTGTTATATTTCAAATCAAGGATAGAGTTTGATTCACAATTATTTAGAAGCGGTCGAAAGTGTAGTTAAAAGGTTGTTTGAAGCGAGAGCTGATTATCATGTAATTATAAACGATCTGTTTAAAGACTCTATGCCTCCAATTTTTGTCCATAACCGAAACAATCCGAAAGAAGTAATCGCTCGAGACCACGCAGCATGGCTTGAACAAAAACAAATAAAACTAAAGAAAGAAAAATCGGATGCTGCAATTGAAAACCTAACTAATGAACAATTCGCTTTATCAATTATTGACGGTTCTCTTTTGCAGATAGCTTGTAAAGGAATTGAGCTGTATTCAGAAAGCAACCAAAACACCTCGCCACTTCCTAACCTTTCAGAGAAGGCGTGTAAATTTTCTGTTGGTGAAATAATTAGAGAAATACCTGCGGGCTTAATTATTTATGCAGGCAGAAATCACTATAACCATCTAGAGGATGGAGAAAGACTTAGAAAGCCGACGAAAGAAATAATTAATTTACTCAACGTAAATTCCCAACAATATAAACCAAATATTGTATTCGACTTTGACACATATAATGAATTACCTAGAAACTTAACAACGAGCTTTATTGGTATACTTGGTTGGGAAAGTACCAAAGATTTCAGAGAAACATTAATGAGTATCAATGAAATATAAAGAAGAGTTAGGATGACACCCATTCTAACTTTTACTTAAATTATTATAGATAGCAGTCAGTTAGGCTAAATTAATGAAAATGAATCACGTAAAAAGCTGAACTACACTGACAAGATAAAAGTAATAAGGGATAGCCCGATAGGCGACAAAAAACTTCATAAAAAAGTAAACGACTCGGGTTTATTAAGTCTGGTTTCATTTAAATAAAAAGCGGAATAATACAGTCAAGAAAGACATGAAAAAGTTGGCCTTACAGGGTAAAACGAATATGAACGCCTTTGTTTCCTGCTGCGACAACAGTATTGCCTTGTTCATAATTGAGAAAGCGGCAAAACATGATGCATTAAAAAAAGGGGAGCCCATTTATACCAAAATACGCCAATCAAGCACCTATAACTTCCTATAAAACGTCCATTAAAACAGCCGCAAATTCTCTTCTTATATTTTATGTGAAATATCTATAACGGATTGAACCAAAATAGGAACTCGGCTATGGTTGATCCATTAATAAAAATAAATTTAAAACGAGTTAATTTACAAGCTCGTTAGCAGTATTAGTTCTATATGGAATGTGTATTATGGATAGAGGTCAAAAAAACAAAATTAAACAGCCAAGTCTGCTTGAGCAAGTATTACCGACTGAAATGGGATTAATGCAATCATTAGGTGAATCCAAAACGCTGATTATAATGTTGGTGGTATTTTTAACTTTATTCGGCGGGTTAGGTTTGTTTTTATTAAAAATTTCTACGTGAGGTTAGTGGTATAAACTACTAACAAGCGACTACTAACTGTTTGCTTAGTTCTCTTCGCTACACATTACGACAAGTTATTATCAGCCCCTCATGTAAGCATTGAGATTGTAGAATTACTTTTTTAAGAAAACAGCTTTTTAATAGGTAATACATTTATTACACATTGCATTAAAATGCTTAGAGTTAATTAAAGAAACTAATTAATTGAATTTGGCTATAGGAGTTATTCTACAGCCTCGTTGTATGCCTATGGAGGCTCTGCAAAATCATATGGAAATTCGCAATATTTCCTGGGAGCAAACAATCCCGCTTCGACAGAGTGTTCTTTGGCCAAACAAGCCTCCTGAATATTGCCATGTTGATGGCGATCATGACGCAATGCATTTTGGTGCCTTTGTTAATGACGAGCTTGTTTGTGTTGCCTCCGTATACATAAAATCAGATAAAGCTCGCCTACGTAAGTTTGCTACTAAAACTGATTATCAAGGGCAAGGCATTGGCTCTCAAATGCTAAAGTTTATTCTTCACTCTCTTAATAATACGGTTGTAAATTTTTTTTTGGTGTGATGCTAGAGAATCAGCTTTAAGTTTCTATCAGCGTTTCGGTATGCAGCCATACGAAGAACGTTTTTATAAGGCTGATGTTTCTTACTTTAAAATGGAAGTTGCTTTATAGTTAGTTTAAAGCGGCATATAGCAACACGCGCTGAGGTGGGCAGGAAACGCTAAAAGTTAGGATGACACCCATTCAAAATTTTACGTTAATTATCAATGATAGCAGTGAGTTAGGTTATATCCATGAAAGTGCATCACGCAAAAGTCTGAGCTATATTGACAAGATGAAAGTAGTAATTGATAGCCCGATAGACGACAACAATTTTTATTAAAAAATGGTAAACAACTCGGCTTCATTGAGCCTAATTTCCTTTAAAATAAAAGCGGAATATTACCAACGTTATGATGATCCCCAACTGCTAGGTTTTTTCTGCTGCATCGCTTATTTTAACAAATATATTTTGCCCACCAGAGTAAAAAAACACCCACACCAAATTTCCAGTAATTCCTTCCAAAACGTCAATTAAACAACACCAAATTCTTTTTATATTCTGCGTAAAAGTACAGTAATCGATTGAACCAAAATAGGAACTCAGCTATGGTTTATTTATCAATGAAAACAAATAAAAAACGAGTTAATCTACAGGTTCGTTATATAACTACGTGAGGAGAGATGATGAACAAGGAAACTATAGGGAAATACGTCGCAGTTTTGGGATTATTGCTTTTCTGGGCACCACTTTGGGGAATTGTTGATTCGTATTTAATTATGTCATCTTCATTTCAAGAGATAACGCTGTTTGGAAATAATGAACCTAAAATATCACAAGAAGAAATGTCATCAACAGCTTTGTCTACAATAACAGGGTTCATCTTATTTTTAGTTGCGCTTTGCTTTTTAACATTTTCCGTTGTGGGCTTAAACTATCGAACCAAGTGGCTTTTTTGGGTACTAATGATATATTCAACATTGTTACTCTTCATGTTCCCTGTTGGTACAGTGCTAGGAGTAACTCTGCTGGCAGCGCTAGTTTTGAACAGGAAAAAATTTGGACTTGACGGTGACGTTACATAATAAAACCATTAACGAAATAAGTTAGGATGACACCCATTCTAACTTTACGGAAATAATTAATGATAGCAGTGAGTTAGGTTGAATCCATGAAAGTGTATCACGCAAAAAAGCTGAGCTAAGTTGACAAGATGAAAGTAGTAATAGGTAACCCGATAGACGACAACAATTTTTATTAAAAAATGTTAAACAACTCGGCTTTGTTAAGTCTGCTTTCCTTTAAATAAAAATCGGAATAATACGGTCAATAAAGATATGAATAAATTGACCTTACAGGGTAAAACGAATGTGAATGCCTTTATTTTACGCAATGGCAACTGTATTGCCCTGTTCATAATATAGAAAAGCTGCAAAACACGATGTACTGAAAAGGGAAAGCCCTTTTAACCTAAAATAAAGATACTCAAGCACTCGTAACTCCTTCCAAAACGCCAATTAAAACAACACCAAACTCTTTTTATATTCTGCGTAAAAGTACAGTAATCGATTGAACCAAAATAGGAACTCAGCTATGGTTTGTTCATCAATAAAAAATAAAAACGAGTTAAGTTACAGGCTCGTTAGTAGTTTAAGGAAATTCGACATGCAATTAATAGATTGGGTAATATTATTTTGTTTTATCATTAGTGCAATCTCTCTTTACTTTAGTTTTGGTTCAAAGTTTTACGATCCTGAAAAGGTTTTAATTGATATGGGCGATCACGTGTTTATTTCGCACTTGCCTAAAGCTAGGTTACATAAAAAGTATGGTAAAACTATTTCTAAATCTTTTGTTACTAAAATTCAATTAGCTGGAAATTATGTAACTTTATTCAATAACAGTGGTAATGCGATAGATATTTGGGCGCCTAAGGATAAATTAGCTAAACCTATATTTGAGCAAGCAAAAAATATATTTAAAAATGCGGAAACGGTTGAAATAAACTGTTAATAAGCGGTTTAAGCAAAGCGGCTACTAACTTTTTGTTTAGTTGTCTTTACTACATATTACGACAAGTTATTATCAGCCCCTTATGCGGGCGTTGAGATTGTAGAATTACTCTTTTTAAGAAAACAGCCTGTTTAATGGGTAATACATTTATTACACATTGTATTAAAGTGCTTAGAGTTAATTAAAGAAACTAATTAATTGAATTTGGCTATAGAAGTGATTTTACAGCCTCGTTGTATTGCTAAAGGATTCTCGTGAAATACTCTAGGATTGTACTCTTTTCAGTAGGCTTGTATTTATTGCTAGTTGCTTTATCAACAATAGCAACGTTGATCGTTGGCTTTGATGAAATGATTCAAAGTACATCATACAATTTTACTCATTACGTGCTCGGATTTGTAACCTTTTTAATCGTGTATTGTTACTTAGGCTATAAGCAAACAGTGAGTCCCTATAAACAAGCCTTTTTAGTTATGGCGGTTTATTGATCTAAGTGTCGGTGCTTTACTATACATTTTATTAGAGATATCAATGGAGCCTTTAGTATATTTGGTTTCGGCTTTGCTGCATGTTATTGCTGTTTTATTAGGGACATTGCTTGGTATTCAATTACGTCGTAAAAGAGTTGAGCGTAAATAAATCTTAAAGCAGAACAAAAACAGCTGATTTTTCGCTTCTTCATTCAAACCTTAACCAACAATTTTTATCTTCTAAACGAGGCGAAAGCTAAAATAAATTTGAATTTGCTCTTTGATTGGTTGATCTCTGAAAAGCCCACAAAATCAGATGTTTTTATAGTTACTCTACATGGTGGTGATGCTATTAGTGTAATTAAAGCTCTCGCACAAATATATATTTTAGTGAAATGAGGTTGGAAGCTAATAAAAAAGTAAATGAACCTATTTTTGCTTAATTATATTTCTATAATTTTTAATTATTTATTTACATGAAAGTTATTTAGTGGAATTATTAATCAAAGTAATATGTGCCATTTTGCAGAGTAATTCACTCAGGGTATTAAATAGAAGTTACAACAATAATTCAGGAAGATGTTATGAAGTATGGAAAAGTTTTACCTTATTTTTATTTAGGGGTTGGTTTAGCTGTTGTTTCTTTTATTTTTGATGCGCTAATGGGTCGTACTGATTTTAGTTTATCTAATTTTACCACCTTTCTTGTTTCTGCAGCAATGGGAACTACTTTAGGTGCCTTATATTATCAGTTTATTGGATATAGATTTCCAAAATTTAAATTTTTGTTTTCAATCATTTTTTCATTGGCTATAAGCACAGTGATAAAAATTATTGCTGTAGAGCAAAGCTGGATAATCCATGATCTTACAATACTCGTGTCTTGCTGCTTGGCTGTTTTATATTCTTTTGACAATAAAAAAGTCAATGTTGAAATCTAATATTGCGGGAAAATAAACGCGGCATTTTTTTAATGGTATAAGTGTTTATAGTAAATTAATAAAAAAAGATTTAAGAATGAAAAAATTTATATACGCAGCTGCAGCTATTTTATTGCCTACCATTCTTGGGGTTTTATTTGGTGGCATTATAAGCGAGAAAAGTGGTTTTTTAGAAAGCTTTAAAGCATACGGTTTTATTTGCTTACCTATAGCTGCGGTAACTTATTTTGCAGGTTTACGTGCAAACCAAGGTAAAGCTAAATATGAGGTTAGCAATAAATTAACCAAGAACAAAAAGTAGTTCGCTTTGCTGCCACAATGCTTATTTTTACAAATATATTTTGTCTATTTAAGGCAGCACTAGATATAAAAATACAAGGATGCATAATTGAATTATTTAAATTGGTTACAAAAGACATACCCAGAGCTAAATGAGATATCAAATGAAACTATTAACTCTCATATTGACAAAGCAAAGTCTGATACAGAGCTTTTTAGGGAATTCATTAAAGTATTAGGTAGCTTATTTTTTATTATCCCGTTTAACTTATACCTTTATATTTCGGGTATTCAGGCATCCAATAGCTCTTTATATTGGTTGTTGGTTATGGCTTCAATTGCTGTTGGTGGTTTTATCGGGCTTTATTGCGAGCAAAAGGTCATTAAAAAACGTCTTAAAAAAATAATACAGTTAAAGGCGTTTTAAATGACTAATGATGAAGTGGTTTCAAAGCTACGCAGTGCAAAAGTTAAAGTTGTACTTTATGTCTCGGGCTTATTTTTACTTTTGACCTATGTTGATTTTTACTTGGCCGCCACTTCAGAAAACACAACACAAAGTATGCTATCAAGTTCACCGTTCTCCATTATTATTTTTGTTTGCCTACAATTAGCGATAATGCTTATTTTTACTTATTTGGAGAAAATCCTTATTGGTATAAATCGAACAAAAGATAATGCCGATATATTGAATTGAGATGACAGGCTTTTGGATTATTACCAGAGCCGTTTTTGAAAATTTATGCATAACTGAGTTACCGATTGAACCAAAATAGGAACTTAGCTATGGTTTGTTTATCAAAAAAAAAAATAAAAAACGAGTTAATCCATAGGCTCGTTATGTGTTTCTGGAGTTGTGGTGAATAATTTAATAGAAGATACCGAACTATCTTTCAAATTACTTGAGTACTCAATAAGAAACATGTGTTACGCAGAGTTAGGAGAAATTGATGCTGATTTATTTGGACAAGATCTTCAATTGAACCTTGATGAAGAAAGTGTTTCTTATTCCTCTGGTGAATTTAAAAATCAAGATAGTATTGTTCGTGCATCTCAAATGGCAGTAAGTACAGCTTTTGGCGCAACGGCTATTTGTTTAGATTGTATTTTAGAGAAAGTGAAATCTGATGATAGTGAAATAAAAATTATAAAATCACTAATATCCGCTACTCGTAATGCATTTTCTCACGGTATAGCATCGCCAGAATGGTTTGTTAAACCTCACAAGTTTGAGGTGTTAGATTTAAGTTTTGTTGGTGGTATTAGAGTTAATTTAGAAAATCTAAATAGGCAACCATTTGACTATTCGCAAATAGGTGGCTTAGCTGTTTGGTATAGAGTTAAATCACATATAATTCTATACGTATCAAACACGTAACAACACGCCCTGAGGTGGACGACTAGTCAAATTTAGCTATTAATTGCAAATTTTAAAAGTGGAGAGCTTCTTTATTTTTCAACACCTAAATGTAATCCTTATCGATTTAAATACCGGAGTTCTATATAGGCTTCCCCTTCACTTTTTACTGCTTATAATACGCTTTAGCCCAAATCAACTATGTAACTACAACGAATAGAAAAACCAGCCACTCTACAAATATTTGCCTTGGAATAGTGGGCAACTAAAACCTAAATATATCCATACCTCTTGACGGCTTCGTCCAATAAACAGCGCAATCTCCGTTTATTTTCACTTCAGCGATATCATCAAACGCGCCGCACCAAAAACAAATTAACTAAGAGACAAATAACAATACTTTAGTAAACGCTAGTTCATATTACGTCACGTAATATCCATACAGAACTTTAAGTTAAACATACCTTCGTGCAGCGTTCCCATTTTTATTTGACTCAATTTATTGGACATTCTTTTTATGAAATTAAAGTTATTTATCGCAATTATTTTTAGCACTTCGATGTCGTCTTACGCGACAGAAGCAGTAGATCAAACGGAGTTTTCATTCGAAGACTTAAAAGCGCTGGCAAAAGCCTCAGCCGAAAAGCCCTATACGCCAACTAAGGTGCCAGCGCCGAAGTTAATTGATAAAATTACGTATGACGAACACTGGAAAATACGCTTTAAAGAAGATGAAACCTTATACCCAAGTGGAAAAAAGGCGCCCGTACAATTATTTTACCCTGGGCGATATTTTCCTGAGCCAGTAAGTATTTACATCAGAGATGATAAAAATCAGGTTCAAAACATACCTTTTAGTAATGACGTTTTTGATATGCCTGATGATAGCCCAGCTCACGACCTCCCTGAAGGATTTGGATTTGCAGGCTTTAGAATAATGCGGCCAGATATGAAACCAGATTGGATATCTTTTTTAGGCGCGTCTTATTTTCGTACCGACGGGCCAGAGGGGCAATATGGACTGTCAGCTCGAGGTATCGCGATTAATACGGGTATGAATCAGCCAGAAGAATTTCCGCGTTTTTCTGCATTCTGGATTGGTCCTGCAGAGAAAAAAGGTGAAAGTGTGTCTGTTTGGGCATTGCTTGAAGGGCCTTCTATCACTGGTGCTTATCGATTTGGTTTAAGCAAAGATAACAAAGAAGCTAAAGGGCACATCACCTCTGTAACGGCTAATTTGTATATGCGCGCCGATGTTGAACGCTTAGGCGTAGCACCGCTAACCAGTATGTATTGGTACTCACAAAAAGATAAAACAACTGCCAAAGATTGGCGCCCAGAAATTCACGACAGCGATGGCCTGGCGATTCACACCGGATCGGGTCAATACGTTTGGCGCCCATTAAATAATCCTCAGTCGGTTTCGACCAATAGCTTTATTGATGAGAACCCAAAAGGGTTTGGCTTAATTCAAAGAGATCGTGACTTTAATAACTACCAAGACGATGGCGTATTTTATAATAAGCGCTCATCTGCGTGGATAAAACCTACTGACGATTGGGGGAAAGGGGCAGTTCAGTTAATCGAGATCCCTACAAAAGATGAAACGTTTGACAATATTGTTGCTTATTGGGTGCCTGAAAAAGAGGCGCGTAAAGGTGATGAGTTTACCTTTTCTTATGATATTGAGTGGCGTCCACTCGATCCAAAATCAAAAACACTTGCAAGCGTTGTAAATACTCGCCAAGGCTTAGGCGGGATCCCTGGCCAGCCTATTCCTGAAGGCGTTAACAAAATGGTGATTGATTTTGAAGGCCCAGTGTTTAAAGGCTTAGATAACAAAAGTGGTATAAAGCCGATTGTTGAAGCCAGCCACGGTGAAATACTAGAGCCTATTGGGGTTTATCCGGTAGTTGGTACAAACCAATGGCGATTAGCATTTGACTACAAACAAGCTAACAATAATCCGGTAAACATACGCGCGTATTTAGTTGATAAAAATGATGAAGCTATAACCGAAACTTGGGTAAGTGATGCAAAGGTAACGATTAAATAAGCCCTTAAGTAAGCATTAAAGTAAAAGGGTGGCTATATTTTGATTTGCTAGGTAATTATAGCCACCATAATGTCTTTTAAAACATCAATCAAAACACCATTAAAACTCCCTTTTATATCCCACGTAAAATACAGTAAACGATTGAACCAAAATATGAACTCGGCTATGGTTTATTTATCAATAAAAATAAATAAAAAACGAGTTAACTTGCTGTTTGTTAGCTGTTTCGAGGGATTGTATGTTTTTTTGAGTAAATTATTTTGCTGGGAGCGAGGCCGGCAAAAATCAGGCTACGATAAAATGTTGATTTGTAGTGCTACGTGGCCAATTAAATTTGATACATATTTGCTTAAGTTCCCACAAGGGAGTGAAATAGCACCACACACAGACAAAGTTGAATCTGGTAAACACTATCGATTGAATATAGTGCTTAAAAAAGCAGATTTGGGTGGTGAGTTTATTTGCAGTAATCCTATATTTGAAACAAAGCGAATTAAGCTTTTCCGCCCTGATGTAAGTGAGCATCAGGTATCAAAAGTCATAAAAGGTAATAGATATTTACTCAGCATTGGGTGGATAAAAAGGAGCTCTAAATGCTAGATTTAAGACCTAATTGTGAATGTTGTGATAAGAATCTACCTGCACAGTCCACAGAGGCTTTTATTTGTTCATTTGAATGCACGTTTTGTTTTGGCTGTGCTCAAACGCTGTTAAATAACGTGTGCCCAAACTGCTCAGGTAATTTGGTTCAGCGGCCAATTCGCCCTTTGGCTGCACTAAAAAATTACCCAGCATCGACTAAGCGGGTATTAAAAGAAAGTGGTTGTGCGCCAAACACATAAGAACATAAAGTATAGTAATTACATTTTCTGAATATGGAGAACTGATGAGAAAATCCTTTGAATTTACCGTTAAGTCAATCAAAGTTAAAATAATTAACGCTTGGTTTAGTGGTGCTAAATTATACGTGAATGGTGACTTACGAGATACTGACAAGACTTTGTTCGCCTTTAGGAATAATACTTTACTATCTGCAAATCTAGGTGAGTTGGGTATTCTTGAAATCAAGCCATTATCGGGGCTAATTACTGTTGAAATGGATGCATATTTGGTCAATGATAAAAATATTCAACATGTATATAGCTCACATAAACGCCTTAGCCTAAAAGAGCAAAGGGCAGCTCGATAAAACTACTCTAAATAACGTGTATTCCTGCGTTTTTCTGGGTTCAGTAACAACCTCCCAATGACTTTGAGGAGGTTTAAATTCCTAAGCATACCAAGTTGATCTATTTGGTTTACTCGATTACCTTAAAATCACTCACACTCTTTCACATAAAGTAAAAGCGCGCTGTACATTACACTGAGTGCCTTTGTTACATCGCTGTCGATAACCGCTTCTGCTGGGTGATGGCTTATACCGCCAGGGCTGCGTATAAACAACATGCCAACGGGGCAAATTGGAGCGATTGCCATTGCATCGTGCCCTGCGCCAGAGGCAAGTGAAGGCGATGCTTGGTTGTTGAGTTTACATGCGCTTGAAAACAAATGCTGAATAGTGGTGTCGCACGCAACGGCACCGGCGGAATGAGTCCATTGCCAATCGAGTGTTAAATTGCGTTTGCTTGCTATAGATTGAGCGCTGCTTTGTATGGCGCTTAGTAAGTTAGCGAGATCGGTGTCGCTTTGTGCGCGTGCATCTAGGCTTATGGTTGTTTTACCTGCAATCACGTTTGTAGCCCCTGGGCGAGATTGTATTTGCCCTACGGTGGCAACTTCGCCATTACTCGCGTTTTTTGCTAGCTGCTCTATGGCAAGAGTAAATTCGGCGCAGCCTGCTAACGAATCCTGCCTCAAGTTCATTGGCGTTGTACCCGCATGACCACTTTGCCCTGTTAGGGTAAGCATGGCGCGTTTTGCCCCTGCAATAGCCGTTACTACACCAAGCGCCTGATTAACCGATTCGAGCACAGGACCTTGCTCTATATGAGTTTCCCAGTAACCTAGTAACTCGCTTTTATTTAGTGCGGCTTTTGCGTAGTCGTTGGGATTTAAGCCAAAGTCGAGCATGGCTTGGCGCATAGTTATGCCGTTTGTGTCTTCAATGTTTAGCCACTGTGGGTCAAATTCGTTAGCGAGTGCTTTTGAGCCAATTAAAGTAGTGGCAAAGCGGGTACCTTCTTCATCGCAAAAGCCGACTACATCTAAATGAAAGGGCAGGTCGAGCTTTAGTTTATTTGCAAGCGCGGCTATTTCTATTCCCAGTAGTACACCTAAAATACCATCAAACGCTCCTGCGTTTGGTACTGTGTCGAGGTGTGACCCTATAATTAAACGTTTAGCATGTGGGTTTGATGATTTTAGTCGCCCCCAAAGGTTGCCCACTTCGTCTTGCCACGACTGCATGCCTGCCTCAACCATCCACGATGCAGTAACAGCGTTACACTCTTTGTGTTCTTTTGATAAGTACACGCGGTGAATACCATCTTGCATTTGCGATAGTGCGCTGAGGGTTTTACAGCGAGATAAAGCGCGTGTTGTGTATTCATCAGCAAGTTCTTTATCTAATAAAGGGCTGTGTTGTGGGCTTACAATCGTCATGCTAAATCCTTTTTTTATTTATAATGGGCAAGGGCGGCAATAGCGGCTTCGCCTTTAGGGCCTTTATAGCCGTTGGCATGTAAGCAGGCATCTAGGCTTGCCAATGTTTGTAATACGGCATCTTTACGGGCGTTGTAACCCATGGTGCCAATACGCCAAATTTTGCCATGAAGTGGTCCAAACGAGGTGCCAATTTCTATTCCAAAATCGGTTAACATTTGTCCGCGTACGTGATCGGCATTAATGCCCTCGGGTATATACACACCCAGTACGTTGTTCATTTTATGTGTTAAATCACCAAATACATTTAAGCCGAGCGCTTGAATACCCGTTAGCATGGCATCGCCATGTAATTTGTGGCGCGCTACGCAGTTATCCACGCCTTCTTCAATAACAATGCGAGCACATTCTGAGGCGCAGTACAGCATGCTGGTGGCTTCGGTATGATGGTTGAGGCGCTCTTCTCCCCAGTAATTCATGATCATGCCTAAATCAAAATAGTTAGAGCGCACAAAGGGCTCTGTGCCATCGGTATGATCGGCCGTGCGAATACCTGCCTCTACCTTTTTGCGTTTTTGGATCCAATCGGCGCATTTATCGCTTAGTGTTAATGGCGCAGACCCAGAAGGACCGCCTAAACATTTTTGCAGGCCAACCGAAAGTGCATCGAGTTTCCATTCATCGGCAGGAAGTTCGTTACCCACAATAGATGCGGTAGCATCACAATAAAATAGTACATCGTGCTTTTGGCAAATATCGCCAATATGCTCAAGAGGTTGGTTCATGGTGGTGGATGTATCGCCCTGTACCATAGCAAGTACATGGGGTTTTACATCAACAATGGCTTTTTCGATTTGCTCTGGCGTAAACACTTCGCCCCACGGTACTTCTATTGTGTGCACCTTTGCGCCAACGCGTTCTGCTATTTCAGCAAGTAGGTGGCCAAAGCGCCCCATAATTGGTACTAGTACTTTATCGCCTGGGCGTAAAATTGAGCATAATACGGCTTCAATCCCTGCGCGTGATGTGCCATCTATTAGCATGGTCCATTCGTTTTTGGTTTTAAAAATTTCGCGGTAACGTGCCATGGTTTCGTTCATAAAGCCGGTCATTACTGGGTCGTATTGGCCTATAAGCTGCGCCGACATAGCACGTAAAACACGAGGGTCGGCATTAATTGGGCCTGGTCCCATTAATAAACGCTGTGGTGGGTTTAAGGTTTGAACTTGCGTGTTATTAAACATATTTTAGGCTCCCAGAGTCTGAATAAGCATGCGTATGCCGGTTATCATTAATACAACGGCAAAGGCGCGTTTTAGTTGTTTTTGATCCAGCTTGCTACCAATTTTTACGCCAATAGGCGCAAATAAAATAGTCAGCGGAATAATAAGAAAAAAGGCAGGGAGGTTAACCAACCCCCACGTACCTAGGGGAGCATCGGTTGGCGTTGTGCCAATACTTAATAAGGTAATAACGCCAGGTAGCGCAATCAATAAACCAAAAACGGCCGCAGTACCTACTGCAACATGGGCACGTACATTAAATGCGTTGAGCATAGGTACGCCAATAGTGCCGCCGCCTATGCCAATCATTACCGACAAACCACCTACAATACTTGCCATAACGCCTTGACCAAATTTACCTGGCAGTTGTTTTACAAGCGCGGGAGCGCCGGCTCTAAATAGCATGTTTAAACTGACTAAAATAGCAATGCAGGCAAACATGAGCACTAATGCGTTACCGCGAACGGTATGAGCAATAATACTACCGACTACCGCCATAACTAATATAAACGGTGCCCAGTATTTTATTAGCGCAAGGTCAATATTGCCTTTGCTATGATGCGAGCGAATAGATGAAAGCGAAGTAGGTACTATGGTTGCAAGTGATGTAGCTGTGGCTATCATCATTGCCGACTCTGGGCTTACGCCAAAGCCTTGCAGTAAAAAATACAGCACAGGTACGATAACAATACCGCCGCCTACACCAAAAAGTCCTGCTAAAATGCCGGCAAAAATACCGGTTGCTATTAAGGCTACTACTATTGGCCATTGGTTTATTATTTCTGACATTGTGTTCCTGCTGTAGTTACGGTTGCACGTCCATCTGAACGAGGATCTGTTGCTGCTTCAAGGCTTGTAGGTGTATCTAAAATAGCCCCAGCGTGCCCCATCATTTCGTTATTATTATCAACGCTTACCCAATCGTGGTCACGTTGATTTAATTCATGTTCTATATGAAAAACTAACTCTTTTTCAATTTTTAAATTTGTACTTGTATCGCCCCATGTGCGTCCAAGCAACCAACGAGGGTCGCTAATTGCTTGCTCTATTGATTTATTTAGCCACGCGTAGCCTGCAAAAACAGCGGCTTGGGTTTGTGGTTGCCCTTCACCGCCCATTGTTCCGTAAGCAAGTCGGCGGCCATCGCTAAACTTTGCCATTGCTGGGTTAAGTGTATGTGCTGGCTTTTTGTTTGGCGCAAGGACATTAATATTGTTACTCGCAGCAATATCTTGATTGTTTAAACTAAAGCTTAAACCACGGTTATTCCACATAAAACCGCCTTCGCTCATTAATATTCCGCTGCCAAATTCCCAATAAATACTTTGAATAAAGCTGACTAATTGGCCGTTTTTATCTCTAGCTGCCATCCACACGGTATCGCCAGGCTCTGCGCTAAAAGGCCATTTTTTGGCTTTGGTCATATCAATATTGTTAGCAAGTTGGCTTAAGCGATCATCGGTTAGTGCGTTTTTATAATCGTCTCCTAATACTTCAGGGTCAGCCCAAAGAGTAGGGCGATGGGTAAAGCTTTGTTTGGTTGCCTCAACAATTAAATGCATCCAGTCGGCATCGGTTTTAGCTTTGTGTTTTAGTTTATTTACGGCACCAATTATTTGCAGTGAATGCACGCCTTGTGTTGGTGCGGGTAAGTTATAGCAATCAATACCTGATAAGTTTGCATTTAGCGCAGTAACGACCTCGGCTTTAGTATTTGCAATATCACTTACGGTAATTGAGCTACCTACTTTTGCTAAGTCGGCGGCAAATGAGTTAGCAAGTGCGCCTTCATAAAATGCGTTTAAACCTTGTTTTGCTAAGTGTTCAAATGTTGCTGCAAGTTTAGGGTTTTTAAAATGTTGACCTGCTTGCAAGGGTTTACCATTTGGTATGTAGAGGTTTTTAAACGCGTCATTGGTATTATTTGCAGCAGCTAGCTTTTCGCAGCCAGCTTGCAAGCTTTTTGTTACGGTAAAGCCCTCGCGAGCAAGTGAAATGGCAGGCGCTAAAATTTTTGACAGTGGCAGTGCTGCGTGTTCATCTAGCTCAAGGGCTTTTTGCCAACCGCGTATTGTACCCGCTTGAGTCAATGCGCTTAGTCCGCCGCGCTCTGGTATTTGTGTGAGCGTGTTATAAGCACTTGTATTACTTGCAGCTCGGCCGCAGGCGTCAATAGCAGTGGGCGTTTTTTGGTTTGGGTTATCGATAAGCCAAAAGCTGTCGCCACCAATTGAGTTCATATGGGGATACACTACGCTAATAGCTGCCGCTGCTGCTACCATAGCTTCAGTGGCTGTCCCGCCTTGTTTTAATATATTTATACCCGCCTCAGTGGCCGAAAAATGAGACGAGGTAAATGCAATGTTGTGTGTGGTCATGCCGGTGTGTCCTGTTTAAAGTGTGCAGCTAGGTGCTTAACGCAAGCAAGTAAGCTTTTATCGTTACCGTGGCTCATCATTAATGAAAAACCATACGGGTGATCATTTGTTAAATCAGCCAATGGTAAATGCACTTGCGCTGAGCCACTAAGGCCTGCAATTGCCGAAAGCGTAATAATTTGCATGCGTAAGGCGCTTGTGTCGGCGCCTAATTTAGGTGCAGTTGTAGGGGTGGTGGGTAAAAATAAGCAGCTGTGCTTGTTTAAGTTTTTAGCGACGACTGTTTGCCACTCGTGCTGTATTTTTAACGCCTCTTGTTCTTCTTGCTTGGTTAAAGCCAGTGCCATTTTAAAACGAGCCGTAATTGCTGGCGCAAAATGAGAAAGCTGATCTGGGAGTTCAATCCAATCTCGGTGCGTTTTAGCAATCGCACGACCTTGTAATATTCTAAAGGTATCGGCAAGCTCACTTAGTAAACCAACGTTGGGGAGCTTAAAATCGATATGATGATTAAAATAAGGTTTGGTTTTTTCTAAAAGATTACCCAGTGGTGCTTGTAAAGAGGGGTCAACAAGTTCAAAGAGTGCTTCGCAAATAACCAGCGTATTTACTTTATTAATAGGTTGTTGTGGTAATAATACATTGCCAACGCTGCTTAATAGCTCGGCGCTTTGGGTAAGCCAACCTATAGTATCAAAAGGCGGTGCCAACGGTATTAGGCCGTCTTTTTCAATCACGTTATGGCTTGGCCTTATACCAAATAAACCACAATAGCTGGCGGGTATTCTAATTGAGCCGCCAGTGTCGGTGCCTAAGCCAATATCGGCTAAGTTAGCAGCAACGGCTGCTGCCGAACCCATACTCGAACCGCCACTTGCATGACCGCTAAGTTTTGGGTTTTGTGCTGCACCATAGTGAATGTTATTTCCCTCTAAGCTATAAGCCAGTTCGTCTGTGTGGGTAAAGCCTATAAAGTTACAACCAGCGGTCATGAGCTTATTAACCGAGCTTGCCGTATTTTGAGCCGGTTTAGCCGTTTTAAACCAGTGTGGGTTGCCAGCGCTATTACGCTCGCCTTTTACTGCAAATACATCTTTTATTGCAAGACGCTTATTAATAAGCGTGCCTTGGTAATGTGTTTGCCATGCCTTAGGACCATGGTCACAAAAAATACCGGTCGTATTATTATTTTTGGTACTCATATCACCACTCGTTATAAAAAATCTGACCAAGCAGTTCAGATTTAGAGTGATTAAAAAGACGGATTAATTTTTATTATTTTTCAGCTCACTGCGTAACATCTTGTTTTTATTTTACAGAGCCTGATCCGCTTTTTAATCGGTTAGCTTATTACATTGTTTAAAACCTAAGCAAGAGGAATGCCATAAATTAAAATCCTGTCCAATTGGTCAGGATTTGGCGAGTTGTATGAGGTTAGTAAATATGGGCTGTAAAAATAGTGGTATTAAAATGAGCTAAAACAAACCAATTTGGTGCGCAGATGCACCACGTTGGTCTTTATTTATATGGTTTTGAGTGCTAAATAAGGGGCGTTTTACTGATGATTAAACCATTAATATCGGCGTAAACCCAATCGTTAGGTTCTAGGGTGGTGCTAAGCATGGTAACAGCTTGGTTTTTATCACCAAAGCCGCGCTTTAAGGTACTACGCGGTGTAGAGCCTAGCGCCATAACTGGTAAGTCCATAGTGGCAAGTATTTCTATATCTCGGCAACAGCCATTTATTATTACGCCTTCCCAGCCATTATTTAAGGCACGTTCAGCCATAATGTCGCCAATAAACGCAAAGCGTTTGCTCGCAAACCCGTTAATAACTAATACTTTACCTTCACCATCTTCATGCAATATATCGGCGGCAAAAGAGTTGTCTTCTGGGCAGGTAACGGTAACGACTTGACCGTAAAACGTGGTTTTTTTACCAAAGTGATGAAGGCCACTGTCGGCTACTTGTACGCTATCGCGATGATCGTCAAATAAATCGGGTGTAGTAAAGGGTGTCATGGGTTAAGTCTCACTTTGCTCAGGTATTTTAAGACCAATACCTTTTAAAATTATGTGGGCAATTGATTGCGTAATTTGTGCCACATCGGTTTTGTCGTACTCTAATTTGTTCATTACGAGTAAAACCTCAGCCTGAAAGTCGGCGTAATACTGCGTGGTAGACCAAATAGTAAAGAGCAAATGGTAGGGGTCAACCTTATCCATTTTATCTGCGTCCATCCATGCTTGAAGTACATCAACTTTTTGCTTAACCCAAGGGCGGGTATTGGTTCTAAAGTAGTTTTGTAAATAAGGGGCACCGCGCAGTATTTCGCTGGCAAATAAGCGAGATTGCATTGGCTGATTTACGGCGAGTATTACTTTACTTTTAATATAGTTATAAAGCACGGTAGCTGGATCGTCGTTAATTGTGACGTTATCGAGCCCTAAGTTCCAATTAGCTATTATGCGGTCTATCACAGACTCGTACAGACCATCTTTACTTTTAAAGTAATACAAAATATTAGCTTTTGGCACCTGCGCTTCTTTAGCAACCATGCTCATACTTGCTCCGTCGTAACCTAATTGCGAAAACAATTGCTCGGCGGCATCTAAAATTAGTTTTTGGTTTTTTTCGCGTGTTACTTCTTTTTTATTTGGTTTTATTTGTGTGGTCATTGTTGAGTTTGCGTGTTTAACGTATTGATTGATTGTAGCTTTACTGACCAAAAGGTCAATTACTAAAAAGTGTGAATGTAAAAAACAGGGGAAAAGGTTTAAGCTATTAACTTTAGGGTCTGTTGATCTTTGCGGATTAAAATTTGTTCAAACTAGGGGCTATTTAATCGCGGCGCGAGATTTGTAACCTAGTGGGCTAAGTAAAAACCGAGCAACAAAGAGTAAGTAGTCCCTAGGAAGAACCCTTTGGGCAGCGCCTGTTTGGCATTAATGCTACGTTATCGCCCATTTATGGGGAATTACCACACTATATAGGCTCTGCCTTGCCTAAATACCAAACAGACTGCTGCAAATTTAACCTTGAAAGATCAACAGACCCTAATTGTTTAATTAAATAATTACTGTTAGTTTAGTTTCAAATTTACGAGTAGTACTTTTGGATTGGCAAATGGAGTTTTTAAGCAAAAATAAATACACGCTTTATGGAGTTGCTGCAATATTACTGTGGAGTTGCTTAGTGGCATTACTACGGGATATTTCTGAGTTGTTTAGCCCCATTGGTGGTGCTGCGGCTATGTACTCTGTCAGTGCGATATTTTTAATTTTGGTCATGGGAGTGCCTAAGTTTAGTGGGTTTTCAAAACGCTACCTGGTAGTAGGTACTTTATTATTTGTATCGTACGAAATTTGCTTAGCGCTTTCTATTGGTATGGCAAATAGCCGTCATCAGGCAATGGAAATGGCGGTTATTAATTATTTGTGGCCCACGCTTACTATATTGCTCTCTATTATTATTGGTCGCAAAAAAGTAAGTTATTGGGTGTACCCAAGCATGATTATTGCTTTTTTAGGCGTTGCTTGGTGTATTACGGGCGATCAAGAAATGTCACTCGATACGCTTGTCGCTAACTTTGCTGATAATCCTGCTACTTATTTAATGGCATTAACTGCAGCGTTTATATGGGCTATTTATTGCGTAGTTACGCAAAAGCTGAGTAATGGTAAAAATGCTATTACGTTATTCTTTACTGTTACGGCAATGAGTTTATGGGCGCAATATGCTTTTAGTAATGAAGCGCCATTAACGTTTTCACTCAGCTCAAACATAACATTGCTATTAGCAGGAGTAGTGGTAGGGAGCGGGTATGCACTGTGGAACCAAGCTATTATTGGCGGTAACTTAATGCTGCTTGGCACGCTTTCGTACTTTACACCGGTGTTTTCTACTATTATTTCAGCGCTGTATTTATCTATTACGCTGAGTGCTTCGTTTTGGCAAGGAGTTGTACTGGTAACCGTGGGCTCGCTAATTTGCTACTTTGTAACGCGAGAAAAGTCTGTTACAGGGCCAGCAAAAACACTAAGCTAAATTATATTTATATGTAACTCGATTAATGAGGCGTGCTATACGCCTCATTAAGTTTGTGGCAACTATGCAGGCATAACGGCATAGCTTGCTGATTTGTATCTAACTTTTTTTGCACAATAATAAAATATTAACGCAAATACTGCAGCGCTAATATCAACAATACCGCTTTGATAATATTTAAAAAAATCATCAGCTAATAAAGCCTGTACAAGTGTTGAAACTCCCATACCAGCAGATAAAAATGCAATGCCGATTAAGCCCCAATAGCTAGCGTGGTGGGTTCCTTTAAAAAAGGTATAAGCAACAAAAACAAAAAATACCAAATAGTAACTATAAAGGTAACTGTAATTTGCGTTCTCTATATATAGGTTTGTCCATTTAGCTTGTAATAACGTGGTAACCACGGCAATTATTGAACCTACACACACACCAATTGTTAAATTTGCCATAAATCGTGTGCTTCGTTTGTTTGGATCTTTTTTAAAGCGTTTGTCTAACCACAATAAGTTACCAGAATAAAATAAGAATGCGCCAAGCAGTCCCATAATAAAATACCCCCAACGCCCCCATTCACCTCCATAAGTACCAAAGTGAAGTGAAAAGAAACTTCCTACTATATTACCCCAAATACCCTCATCTCCTTGCGGATAGCTTGAGTTAAGTACTTCTAATGTATAAGGATGTAAAAATAAGTAGTCAGTATCAGGTCCGCGAACAACGGCGCTGCTATTACTCATTTTTAATGTTGCTGTTGGACTGTTTGTGTTTAAACGATTAAACGCAATATGAATTGGCTCATAGCCAGGGGCGTAGTTTTTTGCTGCTAGGAGCTGTTTATCTATACTTGGTAAATTTGCAATATGATAATTATGTGCTGCTGGGGCAGGGCGTTGAAAAAAGGATTTATCGTCATAAGATGCTGATAGACCATCATAAATTAGGTCATGAAATGCAAACACAACAACAGTAAACGCTATAATTAAATGAAAAGGCAGGCTGGCGATCCCAACTAAATTATGGCTGTCGAGCCAAAAACGACTAGCGCCTTTTTCTTTTCGTATTGCAAAAAACGTTTTTATAAGCGTAGGTAGTAAAATAATTACGCCAGACACCAATGCTAAAAAGTACAGCGCAGATGCTATACCGAGTATATACACCCCTGATTGGTCGTGACCAATCTCGCCTGCAAACCCTGCAGTTCGATGCAAATAATCTATTAAATCTGCAAGTTTATTCTCACTTTGTTGCTGTATAACCAGATTATTTTGCTGGTTTATATGTAGCGCCTGTAATTGGTTATCAAGTGCCATACCGCGCTCTTTTCCTTGGCTGTACCAAGAGAGCGGTGCTTGATCTGTTAGTAAGTCAATAGAAAAACCATTGCCCATTTGCTCAGGGTACTTAACTATTGCTTGGTCAACTAATGTTTGGTAATTGTTAGTGTATGGTTTAGTCACTGGTGCACTGACGGGTTTTGCCCACTGTGCTAATTCGTGTTTATACATGGTTAAACTACCAGCATAAAACCCTATAAAAAGGACTAAGCCTGTGATTATTCCTGTCCATGTATGCACACCTTGATAGGTGCGCAAAATATCGGCTCTAACTCTCATAGCCAAGTCCTTAAAATTATAAATAAACTATATAGCGTTACATTTAAGCCCCCAAGCGTCAGCCAAGCTTTTTTTGGCGAGCTAAACAGGTATGTGAAGCTAAAAATGGTTAACCATAGAAGAGGGATTATCCACATATTAAATTGCACTTTATCAGGCGCATCTATGCCTCCCGCTCCATACCATGCAAAGAAAGCAACGAGAATAAACGCTAGTGCGAGCCCTAAAAAACAACCCGCCAAACTTTTTCCAAGCCAAGTTGGTTTTATTTTTTGCCTTTGTGCAGATGACATTATTTAACTTCCTTGCGTTTAATTAGGCTGACGAGCGGAATTATTATTAAAGCGAGCATTATCATTAAAATGATAAAAAATACGGCTGCCGCATTAGAAAAAGCATATAAGGCTAATGGTATTGCAATAACAAAAAGGATAAATGCGAGCTTGCGCCAGCTTTTATTAATGGGTTTGCTTAGTAATCGTTGGTGGCGGTTACTAAGATAAAACAGGGATGTAGCAGTAAATAAAACAAGAGAAAGGGTAAGTTGCAACATAAATAAAAACACTTGTTAATAATATTGCCATTCTAAATGATAATTAAACTCAATTGCAACAAGTGCATGTTTGTGCTATTTTTCCGAAAAATCAAATAACCATCCATAAAAGGGAATAATAGCGGTGCGGTCATTCAAACTAAATAAGCTTTCACTAATCATTACAGGCTCTTTTCTGCTATCTCAAAGCAATGCATTTGCTGATGAAACAAGTCGTGAATCAATAGATACAATTACTGTAACAGGCGAAAAAATCGAAAGGTCACTCAAGGATACGATTACATCGGTTGCAGTTGTAGATAGTTCGTTATTAGAAAATGGGCAACTAGGCTCTGTTTCTGAAGCCTTGGCAGAAATGGCAAATGTGGTGGTACTTACTGGCGCTGTGCCAGATATGCGCGGTGTGTCGGGTAATGGTGGTGCAACTGGGTTTAACTCATTTAGTGGTGGCTCAAAAGCGCGAGTATCAACACTTGTTGATGGGGTTAGTCAGCCATTTGTTGCTGATTTAACTGGTGATACCGGTTTATGGGATATAGAGCAAATAGCGGTATACCGTGGACCGCAGTCAACAAGTAATGGGCGTAATAGTATTGGTGGTGCTGTTTATATGACAACTAAAGCGCCAACACAAGATTTTGAAGGTGCTGTACGCGTTGGTTATAAAAATCAAGACAGCTACCTTGATACAGCGGCCGTTGTTTCGGGGGCATTAGTTGAAGACGTATTAGCATTTCGCTTATCTACTCAATATGTAAACGGTGAAACCTTTAGTAATCCAACGGTATATGAAACCAATCCAACAGATAAGAACTTAAATAACCTTAATACCAGCAGTACGCGAGCAAAATTACTGTATACCCCAACAACAGATTTAGCTTTACAGCTGACTTACTCAACGTATAGCGAAGAAGGTAATACGGGTCGTAAGTATTATGAAGGTGATAAACCGTTTGATTATGTGCCTTTATTTCAGCGTGACATGGATACCCAGTCAGACACGACTCAGGTAAATATTGATTATAAAATTAATGATAACTTTTCGTTCGATATATTACTTGCTTATATGGATTATGAATGGGGCTACGAGGCTTATGAAGCACTGGCAAGCGCTGAGTCTGATATTTCTATGGATGAAAAAAATATCACCATTGATAGCAAGTTAAACTTTGGCTTAAATAGTGAATTTTATTCAGGCTTTGTTGGTATTGCTTACTTTGACCGTGACCAAGACTTTAAAAGCGTTGGTGCAACCAATTATTTTGGTGACGATAGTAGTGACTCTAAAGCAATTTATGGCGAAACCAGCTTTAAGTTAACTAATGAGCTTACTTTAACCGCTGGGCTTAGAATTGAGCGTGAAGAACAACTTCGTAATTTTGACATGGCTTTTGGTGGCAGTAGATTAGTTGAGCAGCTAGACAATTCTAATACTATAAAGCTACCGACCTTAGCTATTCAATATAAAATTAACAATGATACGACCCTATCTGCAAGTGCTCGTCGTGGTTATAACGCTGGTGGTGGTGCTTTGAATTTTACCGCGCAAGAATATTATTACTACGATCAAGAATCAGTAAATACGTACGAGTTGGGCTCGCGTAGCGTACTAAATAATGGTGATTTAAATATTAGTGCTAATATTTTTTACAATAATTTTGATGGTTATCAAGCATTAAGTTCTGATAGGAAAATTACTAATATTGATGACGCACATAGCTATGGTTTAGAGCTTGAAGCATATAGCATGTTAGGCGAGCAATGGCAGTTACACGCAGGGCTGGGTTTATTAAAAACTAAAATAGATGAATCAAATACTTATTCTGATGCAGTGGGCAATGAATTAAATTCAGCACCAGAACTGACTGCAAGTTTAGGGGTATCGCATTGGTTTACAGATACCTTAAAGCTAAATGTGAGCGCTAATTATGTAGACGAGTACTATGGTGATTTAACTAACACTGAGGAGCATGTTGCTGGTGGTTATACAATTACGCGTGCAACAATAAGCTACAACAGCGATGATTGGTTAATGAGTGCTTATATTAATAATGCATTAGATGAAGAAGCATTTACGTCGGTAGAGCCTGCAAGCGGGCGTTATCCAACAGGTTATGTTGCTGTTGTTAACCCACAAACATTAGGTGCTTCAGTAACGTATCGTTTTTAACGTGCTTCTAAAATAATGAATTGGAAATTGTAACGCTACCTTTTAAAGGTAAAATAATTTAAAGCCCTAAAGCATTAGGGCTTTTCAATAAAGGGGGAGCTTTAACCGAGCTTAAATTAAATAATGTCGCGCACTTGTTGTTTAAATGACTTGCCAATTTTAACTGACACGCCTGATGCTAGTTGAACGCTTTCATTACTTAACGCAACAACTTTATTTTTGTTAATAACGTAAGATTTGTGGACTTGAATAAATGAAGTATCAAGCTCTTGCAATACGTATTTGAGAGTACTGCTTGCAAGTAATGCTTTTTCACCTTGCCATACTTTTACATAATTTCCATAAGCCTCAAACATGTCTATATCGCCTAATTGAATTTTATGTTTTTCACGATCGATTTTAAGGGTAATAGTCAGAGGTGCCTTGGGATTTAGCGTTATGTGTTTTCTTTTTTTCCGTACTTTATTGAGTGCTTGTTCAAGGCGCTGCGCAGAGACTGGTTTTAGTAGGTAGTCAGTTACGTCAAGTTCAAAACCGGCTAAAGCATATTCTTGATACGCACTAATAATAATCACTTGTGGTCGATTCGCGAGCACTTTTAGTAATGCAATGCCTGATAGTTCGGGCATGTTTATGTCTAAAAATAACAAATCAATAGATGATGTGGCTAAAGCACATAATGCATCTTTAGCGTTAAGGTATTGTCCGCTTACATTAATATCTTTATGGGCACTTAAATGATGCAGTATAACGTCATGCGCGAGCGGCTCGTCATCAACAATTATTGTGTTTAGCATGCAGCCAGCTCCAATTTAAGTGTGGTTTGCCAAAGGTTTTTATTTTCATTAATAATTAATGTGTGCTTATTTGGATATAAAAGAGTTAACCTACGGCGTAAATTGTTAAGTCCCATCCCATGCTCTGAATTGTTATTAGGTAGAATAGGGTTAGAGGAAAATAGCGTTAGTATGTTATCGGCCATGGTGATTTTAAACACAACCGTTACTTTTTGTGAGGTGGGCTCTACACCATGCTTTATCGCGTTTTCTAAAATCATTATTAACAGTAGTGGCGAAATTAAATAGTGTTGTTGATATTCAGGCCATTGCACATCAAAGTTGCAGCGCTCAGCACTTCGTAAATGCTGCAATGCAATAAAACCTTTTAAGTAATTAATTTCTTTTTCTAAACTCACCTGTGCTTTTTGGCCTTCATAAACACTGTAACGCAGTAAGTTAGCTAATTGCATAACAAGATCTGGTGCATTATCTGCTTTTTTTAATGTCAGTGCATAAAGGTTGTTTAATGTATTAAATAAAAAATGAGGGTTAATTTGCTGTTGAAGTAGCTTTAGCTCTGTTTTTGTTTGTTGTTGGGCAATGTTGCTAATTTGAACGTGTTGTTGCTGTCGTTCAAACGCTAAAATAATCGGTGTGCTTATAGCCAAAAACAAAAATACGAACTGATAATTTTCAGGGCTAAAAATATTATTATTACCGCCAGGTGTTAAGTTAGCAATGCCTGAGGGTAAATCGTTAATAGGTAACAGTAGCAAGCACGATGTTAATACAGGTGTAAGTGCAACGAGGCTTATTAAACTTGCAAACAAAAACATCAGTACACCATGATAGGTTAATACATAGCGTATTAATAAATATCTATTTAATAAATACACTCCATATACTAATCCGGCACAAACAGTAATTTGCCAAAGATAACCCAAAAAAGTATCAAACTGTGTGAATACTTTATAAACGTCAATAACAGGCTCAATAGGCTGGTTTAACATAGGATCAGTGTGCGTATTGAGTATGCTTGATGTAACTATTGCCCAACCTAAAAGTATTATAAACATGACTGTATCAAGTGAAAACAAGGATTTAAGCCATTTATTACTCAACACATTGTTATTTTTATTAGTGCGTTTAGTAATAAGCCATATACCACTTGCAGATGCGCACAGTGTCCAACATTGTGCATCAAGGTGTTGCCATTGCGAAAAGTTAAGAAGCTGGTTATTAAATACTAGCAAGAGAGATGGATAGGCTAAAAAGCCTAACAGCCAAACTATGATTGCGGGTGTAAGTAATAAACGATATGCAAACGCATGGGCAATAAAAAAGGGAATACACTGTAAAAAAAGTTGAATATTAATAGCCAGATATTGGCTCGTTGAATCCATATGTGATGACAAAAAGCGTATATGAGAGTCGAGCATAATAGCAGCTATTAGCGGTAAAAAAATTATTAGCTGGGTAATGCTAAAGCGTTGCCATATTGGTGTATTGGCTTGCTGCATATGTGACTCCGTTTTTATTATAGTTTCTGAGCAGATACGCTTAGATAAAATTGTCTTTTTATTTTAAACATTACCTTTGCACAATTCACTACGCTGAGCGCGCTATATTATCCATAAAATTGTTTCAATCATAATTTATTTTTAAAATAGTTATTTTATTTCATAGGGTTAGTAACCGTTTTAAGCATACTAGGCGGTTTATTTAAATGATGAAAGGTCATATTTAAATGACCAACGTTACTTTTTTATGTTCATCATTTATTTCAATACGTTAACCATTGTTTTCTCGCTTGTATTGACTTGCTTTCTTAAGCTGGTGTTATACCAATTAAGGATGAAAATAATGCTTACACTGAAAAATATCAACAAAAAATACGCAGATGGTACGCAGGCTTTGAATGATGTGACGATCACTCTACCCGCCGGTATGGTCGGTCTACTTGGCCCAAATGGGGCGGGTAAATCAACACTTATGCGCACACTCGCGTGTTTACAAAATGCCGACTCCGGGCATATTAATTTTAATGGCCTTGATGTGATTAGCCAACCAGATGCGCTTAGATCGCAGCTAGGTTATTTACCACAATATTTTGGCGTGTATCCCAATATGAGTTGTCGGGCGTTACTTGAGCATATTGCCGTATTAAAAGGCATAGATGGTAATGCACGAAAAAACCAAATTAATAGCTTACTTGAACTAACCAATTTGACTCAGTTTGCTAATAAAAAGGTCGTTAATTTTTCGGGAGGAATGAAGCAGCGTTTTGGCGTGGCTCAGGCTTTGTTAGGTAAGCCAAAACTAATTATTATGGATGAACCCACTGCAGGGCTTGATCCTGTGGAACGAGAAAGTTTAAATAATTTACTCGTTAGTATTAGTCAAAATAGGTTGGTATTGTTATCGACCCATATTGTTGAAGATGTAGAAAATTTATGTCACTACGTGGCCATTATAGATCAAGGAGCACTCATACAAAGCGGTGACGTAAAAGAGTTACTAGTTCCTTTAGAAGGTAAGATTTGGCAGCTCGAAAGTTTACCTACGGGCATACCGAATCAGCATGTATTAAGTAAGAGCCATCGCTATGGTAGAGCGTCATTTCGTGTCTATGCAGACACAGCGCCTGCACAAAATGCAATAAACTCGCCCGCTACGCTTCAAGACAAGTACTTTTTTGCACTCAATAAAGGAAGTCAAACATGTTAATTTTTAATGAGTGGCGATATGCAGTGCGCCAACCACTTGTTTGGCTGTGCATTATTATTCCTTTAATATTTTCGGTTATGTTGTCCTCTGGGCTTGCAACAGTTGAAGTTGATTCGTTAAAACAATTTAAGTTAAATATTACAATGCTACAAATGATGCAGTTACCTGTGCTTGTAGGAGTATTGGCACCCGTTATATTTTTACGAGATCAGCACGCGTCAATGCAGGAGCTTATTTATGCTACGCAACCTAGCTTATTTAAGCGCAGTTTAGCAAGAGTATGCTTACTGATTTGCTTGGTTTTTATTATTAGCTTAATTAGCGATTTAGTAATGATATACATGCATGTAAGGCAATTTGGCTATATATCAAATATGGTTTCTTTTACTGTATTTAATAGCTTTTTAGTGTTGTTACCAAATAGCTGCTTTTTAGTTGTTGTTGTTGCCTTTTTTGTTTGCCATAAATCAACGACTTCATTACCCAATTATGTTGTTTTTGCGGTGTTGTGGATAGGCTACATAATGCTTGCAAGTATTACCGGAAATCCAATGCTTGCTGGAAGTAGTATCATAAGCAATCGCTTTTATACATTATTTGTTTGGCTTGACCCTTTTGCATACACCGCCGTAATAAACAGTTTAACCAATTCATTAGGAGCTTCATTTACTATTAATCGCGTTGTTGTGAGTATGCTTGCTGTTGGTATTTTTTATATTACTTTTAGTAAAAATAAAAAAAACACATTATTAAAGAGTCAAAAAGGTAAAAATAATAACGAATGCGTTCGTTACAACACGTTAGAACCCGCTGAATATAAAACTGCGAGAGTCACGCAAAAACCGTTTTTGATGATGGCCAGTTTATACAAAATTACGCTGGTTAATTTGGTTTCACACCCTGTTACTTTACTGATTATTTTTGTTTGGCCGGTGATGGTTTTTAATAGTGTTGCCTCGTCATCTGGTTATGTTGAACCAATGAGTATTATGAGCACCACAAGCCTTGATGCAATTAGCTATTATGCATTTGATATGCAATTGTTGTTTGGCACTTTATTAATGGCTTTGTGGAGCTGGCAAGTAAGCTGTTTCGCTAAATACTATAATATAGCTGAGCTGATCGCTGCCACACCGCTCAAAACATATTACTTTTTAAACAGTCAGTTATTGGTCCTAGGTACTATGATATTGGTTTTTTTAACAATGAGCTTATTAGGGGCGAGTGCAGCTCAGTGGTTTTTACACAGTGCATATCAATTTGAAGTACATTTAACCATTTTATTTTTGATGGCAATTGTGCTTGCCATTATTGCGTGTGTATTTTTGTGTGTATTTAATTTGTGTCGTTCGCAGCTTATTGCGGGTTTGCTAATTGCTGTTATTTTACTGATGAAATTTACACCGATAATGACTTATCTTGGTCTTACGCATACATTGTGGAGTGTTGGTTGGACGCCTTTGCAGGCACCTGATAACTTTTGGGGTTATCGTGCAAGTATAAGTAGTTATTGGCCTTATATATCAGTTTGGTTAGTTGCGTGTATAAGCTTAGTTATAATTACGGGGATTTTTAATCACCGAGGTGCCGGGTTGAGCCGAAGAGTAATGGGGGTTAAACATTTTTGGTTACTTATTCCTTTACTTATCACTGTGGCACTATTTACTCAATTACATTTAAGACTGGTTGAGGAGAAGCCTTTAACCAACTCGCATAAACGCGAGGCATTTAAAGCACAATACGAAAAAGCATTCTCACAATGGCGCAATGTAGCACAGCCAAACATTGTGCACATTGATGCTAATGTAGACTTTTATCCGCATCAGCAGCAAGCTCATTTTTCCTTAATATATACCTTAAAAAACACCCATCAAGATCCTATTAAAAAGATATTGGTTGGGCGCTCTGGTTTTTATACATGGGCCGATATTGAAATCGATGGCGCGCAAAGGGCTAAAAGCTTTCCCTTGCTTAATCAAGCTGTGTTTAAGTTTGAGAATGAAATGCAGCCAGGAGAAATACGTAAACTAGTTACACGGTTTGATGTTCATCAAGCTAAGCTTTGGCCAGTAAGAGGCCATCAGATAATAACCCCTGAATTTAGCTATATACGATCAGTGCCTTTATTGCCGACTGTTGGCTATCAAGATAATTATGAATTAACCGATCCTATACTTCGTCAGCAACACTCACTTAAAGTGAAGTCGGTGATTAGACCCACGAAGCTATTTGCTAAAACGGCGAAAGCAAGTACTCATTACCAGTGGCTTACTATGTCGAGTAAAGTGAGTACAACAAGGGGTTATCAGGTTATAACCCAAGGAGAGGAAATATCACGTACCAGCAAAGATGACCGCGAAATATTTCATTTTGAGACTCGTACACCCATAAATGCAATCCCAGCTTGGGTCACGGTGCCTTATTCCCCTGTTACCAAACAGCAAAATGGCGTGATATTAAACGTGTTTGCTAAAGATAAAAACGAGCCAGCACGAGCGGAGTCTATAGCTGTAAACCTTAGCGCAATGGGCGATACAATAAAATGGCTTAATAATATAAGCCCTTATAGAGCAAAACAATTGAGTTTAATAGGCTCGCCTAGTGTTGGTGCTACAGGTTATGCATTGCCGCAACTTATACTTATTGAAGACAGTGTTGGTTTTAGATCAAAGCCAAGCGCTAATGCAGGCTTTGATCAACGCTATCGCCGTGCAGTTCATGAAACCGCGCATCAATGGTTTGGCCATGATATTGGTAATGGGGTATTTTCAGATAGCGCTTTTTTAGTGGAGTCTATGGCAAAGTATATTGAGCTTGTTGTTATAGAGCAGCGTTATGGGAAAGCGACAATGCAAGCGCTGGTTGAGTATGAAACAACACGCTATGAGCAAAGTATGCTGATGAACATAAAGGAGCGAACAGCCTTGGTTGATGCTACACAAAGCTTTGATCAATATTCGCGAGCAACCATTGTCTTTGCTAAGCTACGCGCTGCTATTGGGGATGAACCCATTATTAATGCGCTCAAGTTGGTTTGGAAAAATCATGGTTATCCAAACAGTCCCGCCAATTCTATGGATTTTATACGAGAATTAAAACATGAAGCTGGAAAAGAACAAGAAAGCTTAATAAACACACTGTTTTTAGAGTAAGTACGTTTAATTTGAACATATATTTAGTAAATCAAAAGCCCTATTATTTTAGGGCTTTTTGTTGCGTGCAGATTATTTTGCATTATTTACCTTTGCTAGTAACTCTATAACTTTTTGTTGACCAAATGTTTGTGCAAACTGCTCGGCTGTTTGACCGGCTTTGTTTTGATGCGCGTTATCGCAATCAAGTGATACGAGTGTTTTAGCTATACTAAATTCACCTCTAAAAATAGCGGCCATTAGCGCTGTGTTGCCTCGGTTGTCTTCCATGCAGGCATTAGCACCTAAGTGTAAAAGCGTGTTAACCGTGTTTTTATTACCGTGATAAGTGGCAATCATTAACGCGGTGTAGCCTTTATTGTTGTAGCTATCGATAGGAATGCCGGCATCTACAAATTGTTCTATTACAGCGGTATCGTTAGTACGTGCTGCAGCAAAGTAATAAGCAAATAAGCTTTGGTATTGCTCTTTTGCCTGATCTTGTGTTTGTTCACTTGAGGTTTGGGTATTCGTATTTTGTGTAGTGGCAGCTGATTGAGCATAAGCACTATTACCAATACTAAGTATTAGAGTAAATATAATTAATAAGTTACGCATAAAAATGACCTTTAAAAAAGAGGAAGAGATTAACTCTCTTCCTCATGGTTGTGGTTGCTTATGTAGCATTTAGCTGGGGTTGTTATGTACAACTAGCGACTTACAATTTAGCTGCAAGTTGTTTAACTACTTTAATGTCGCCTTTTACAGCTTTTGTTAAGCGTGTACCGTATTCAGTATCAGCTTTGTAAAAGTGACTAAGCATTTTGTGTTTAACATCGCTGTTTTGCACTTTACCTAAATCACCCGCTAGGTTATTAACTAGATTTGTACGTTCTTGCTTGCTAAAGCCACGGTATAAAACACCGGCTTGAGCAAAGTTTTGCTGCTTTTTGATTGCGGCTTGTTGTACAAAACCTTTTAGCTCTGTATTACTTCTGCGTGCAATTGGGTTTTCAGCTACGTTTTCTTGGCTTGGCTGGTAGTTCACATTGCTTGTTGTGTTACCAATATTCATTGCGCCGTCTTGGTTGTAGTTAACTACGTCAACTTTTGCACGGTTGATTGGCAATTGCTGGTGGTTAGCACCTAGGCGGTACATTTGTGTATCAGCGTATGAAAACATACGACCTTGTAATAAACGATCTTCTGATGGCTCAATACCAGGAATAATGTTTGCCGGTGCCATTGCTACTTGTTCCGTAGATTGGAAGAAGTTAGTTGGCATACGGTTTAACGTCATTGTTCCTACTTTAGTTTCTTTAATGTCTAACCACATTTTTGTTGCATCTAATGGGTTGTAATCAAAGTCATCAAGCTGCGATGGATCAAGCGTTTTAATGTACAGATCCCACTTAGGGAAATTGCCTCTGTTTATTTCAGTGTATAAATCTTGTGTTAAATGCTGAAAGTTTTGGCTTTGTACTTTAGCTACTTCTTTTGAGTCAAGGTTATCAATACCTTGTTGGCTTACCCAATGAAACTTAACGTATTTAACATCACCCGATTTATTAATCATTTTGTATGCATGTACACCCCAACCGTCCATTTTACGAAGGCTTGCTGGTGTTCCGTAGTCGCTGTAAACCCACGTTAGCATTTGTGTAGAACCTGGTTCGTGCGAGAAAAAGTCAAATACGCGGTTAGGATCTTGAATATTATCAACCGGAGATGGTTTTAAAGAGTGAACCATGTCTGGAAATTTAATTGCATCGCGAATAAAGAACACCGGTAAGTTATTACCTACTAAATCCCAGTTACCTTGATCTGTGTAAAACTTAGTTGCAAAGCCACGTGGGTCGCGCAGTGTTTCTGGGCTACCTTTAGAGTGGATTACTGATGAAAAGCGAACAAATACGTCTGTTTCTTTACCTGCTTGTGCAAACGGTGCTGCAATTGTTAAATCGTCTAGCTCTTTTGATGCTACAAACACACCGTGTGCGCCAGTACCACGAGCATGCACAACACGCTCAGGAATACGCTCACGTGCAAAGCGTTGTAGTTTTTGAATTAGTTGCACGTCTTCTAGTAATACACTGCCACGTTCACCAGCAGTAATTGAATTTTGGTTGTCGCCAACAGCTGCGCCGTTATCTTTAGTAAGTGTTGTTGCTGCGCTAGCCGGTAATGCCATTGCAAGTGCCAGTGCAGTTAGTGTTAATTTTGTTTTGTTTATTTGAGTATTCATTGTCGACCTCATCTATTTAAAAGTGCCGGCAGTGGTGCAGGCTGTTAATCTGTTAACGATAGTATTGATTTTATTAACTTCGGTAAAACTGATTAATTAGATTGATGTGATTTGTAAAATAGATGAAATGATTTAACAGGTGCGCTTTTTACGTTAACGAAATTTTTTTACTACGACCTTGGTCGCAATATGCTTTTATAAAGTTGATTAAATACAAGGGTTTTTAGTTTTATCTGAGCGTATTTTCACCAAGCTGGTGCGTTTTATACTTACAGTGTGTTGACATATTCGTGCAATAAAGGGAATATGCTCAATCGCTGGGCTTATGCTCATTGCTGGGTTGCACTAAAAAGTTGCACAATATTAATCGCGCTTAACTCGTTATACTTAAATTAGCTAAACCAAACAGTTTTAATAAGGTGACAAGATGAATACTAACATTGAGCTGGTGATATTTGATTGTGATGGCGTTGTTATTGATAGCGAAATTTTAAGCGCACAAGTACTCATTAATATGCTTGTTGAAAAAGGCGTTGAGATTGACCGTGCTTATGTACAGCAACACTTTTTAGGCTGCAACTTTAAAACAGTAAGCCAAAAAATAGCGGATGCATTTAATGTCACTCTTCCTGAAAGCTTTGAAGGTGACTACCGCGAAGCACTGTTAAACGAATTTGAAACAGGGCTAACCACGACCGACGGCATAAAAGACGTACTTAACAATTTAGCTGTGCCTATTTGTATAGCCACTAGCAGCAGCCCAGCACGCACCGCAAAAGCGTTGAGCGTAGTGAGTTTAAGTAAGTACTTTAGCGATACGGTTTTTACCAGCAGCGAAGTTAAGCGTGGTAAACCAGCACCCGATTTATTTTTACATGCAGCTAAACAAATGGGTGTAAAGCCAGCGCAGTGTTTAGTGATTGAAGACAGTAAAGCAGGCGTAAATGCAGGAATTGATGCCAACATGCAAGTGCTGCATTACAGCGGTGGGCAACATATGCAAGGCTCTGTTAATCATGTGCGCAGTGCTTACCCAAATGTTGATCATTTAACGCATTGGCAAGATTTTTTTAGTGCATACCCTGCACTTAAAAAGCAGTAAACACGCAGCTTTTTAAATACACAAAGTTTTAAACGCGATTTGCTCGCCTTACTCACTGACAGGTAAGCAAACGCAAAATATAAATGTAGATGGTTTTGCTTTACTAAAAATAAACAAAACACGGCAAAACATCATGCGTTTATAAACCAAATTATAAAAGGCAAAGTATTTAGGTACTATACCAATCTGCTTGAATATGGGGTTTATTTAACTCGTTAAATTATTCAAATAGTTATGCAGATTAGTATCAAATGCTTTGCTGTTAACAATAGGAAATACCATGGCAACGAGTCCACACACACAAACATTTAAAGATGTAAACGAAGAGCAACTTCCTGTTGCTAATAATAAGCTTCACGGCTGGAAACATTTTGCAGGGCTATATGCCGGCGAACATGTTGCGGCTACTGAATTTGTTATTGGCGCAACGTTTGTTGCATTAGGCGCTTCAACCATCGACATTCTACTGGGTTTATTAATAGGTAACCTGTTAGCAATGTGTTCTTGGTGGCTAATTACTGCACCCATTGCAGTAGAAACCCGCTTAAGTTTATATAACTACTTAAACAAAATTGCTGGTAACTCTATGACCAAGCTCTATAACTGGGCTAACGTGGTTATTTTTAGTGTTATATCGGCCGCTATGATCACGGTATCCTCCACCGCCGTGCGGTTTTTGTTTGATATACCAGCGCAACTTGATTGGTATCCAAATAGCTTTTGGTTTGTAGCCATTGTTTTAGCTGTTGGCTCTATTGTTGTGTTTGTTGCTATGTATGGCTTTTCTACGGTTGCTGACTTTTCGAAACTGTGTGCGCCGTGGCTATTTGTTATATTTATTGCAGGTTCGTTCGCGTTATTCCCTGAACTTTCAAATCACGTATTAGGTTCTACTTCTTTAACTAGCTTTAGCGACTTTATGACCATAGGCGACTCCTCCATATGGACGGGCACCAATGCCGATGGTGAAAAGGGCATAGGCCTATTAGAAGTGATTGGCTTTGCATGGGCTGCTAACTCAATTACTCACTTTGGTTTAATCGACATGGCTATTTTTAGATTTGCTAAACGCAAAAGCTATGGCTTATTTTCTGGTGTGGGCATGTTTTTTGGTCATTACTTAGCGTGGATCTCTGCCGGTATTATGGGCGCAGGTGTTGCGGTATTACTTAAAACAACTATTTCATCACTTGATCCGGGCGATGTTGCATACCATGCATTAGGTTGGACTGGTTTTGTTATTGTAATTATTGCCGGTTGGACTACAGCTAACGCAAACCTTTACCGCGCAGGCCTTGCAGCGCAATCTATATTTGTTAATCAATCACGTGAACGCACCACCGCTATTGTGGGTGTTGTAACCGTAATTATTGCGTGTTTCCCGTTTGTATTTTCACAAATGCTTCCGCTACTTACCTACGCAGGCTTATTAGTTGTTCCAGTAGGCGGTATTGTATTTGCTGAGCATGTGTTATTTCCTAAAATTGGCTTAACTCGTTACTGGGCTAAATATAAAAATATTACCCGCAGCGTACCGGCTATAGCATCTTGGGCGTTAGCGCTTGTGTTTGGCTTTGGTTTAAACGCTATTGATGTAATGTCGTTTTACTACTTGTTTATTCCTACGTGGATTTTCACAATCGTTATTTACACGCTATTAGCTAAAAAATACGGAGCCGATGAAGATTACACACAAGAGATTGCAGCAGAAGAGCAAGAGCAACGTGATATTAAAGAGTATCAAGCTGCTGAAGCGAAAGACATTCCAAAGCCAGTAATTGATAGCTCTGTATTTACCAAAGTACTTAATGCAGTTTCTACGGTTTCACTGATTATTATTTTTATATTTGCCAGCCAGGTAATGTTTTTCAGTGAAACTATGAGTATGTACAGCGCTAATAAATCGCAGTTCGAAATAGCCTGTTTTATTTGTACTGTTATTTATTTTGTTACTGCGTACTGGTCGTTAAAACGCCATAAAGTACTCAATACAGCATCGTAATTACTTATCGTAATACAGTATCGTAATTTATATTTTATTTTTGTTTAGTAAGGTCGCACCATGACGCAACATCAACACACTGACGCTCTAGTTACAGGGCTAAACCAACAAAGCTTGGCTCAACTACCAAGCCATGTTGATACACCAACCTACGACCGTAGCGCAGTTAAAGCCGGTATTGTTCATATTGGCGTGGGCGGTTTTCATCGTGCTCATCAAGCGGTATATGTTAACGAGCTTTTAAAAACCCCAGGCTCTGAGCAATGGGGCATATGTGGTGTTGGTCTTTTAGAGGGTAACCGTGGTCTGCGTGATATTTTAAAGCAGCAAGATTACCTTTATACGCTTACTGTTAGACACCCAGACGGTACAATAGATAACAAAGTAATTGGTTCAATGATCGACTTTTTGTTTGCTCCAGAGGACAAACAAGCGGTAATTAATAAGTTAGCGCACAGCGATACTAAAATTGTGTCGCTTACTATTACCGAAGGCGGCTACAACTTTAACCCTGCAACGGGTGAGTTTGATTACAGTAATCCAGATATTATTAACGACATTAATAACCCGAACGACCCAATTACAGCGTTTGGTTACATTACTGCTGCGTTAAAACTGCGTAAAGAGCAAGGTTTAGGCGCATTTACAGTGCAGTCGTGCGATAACATTCAGCACAACGGTAACGTAACACGCAAAATGCTTTTAGCCTTTGCTACAGAGCAAGACAAAAACCTAAGTGAGTGGATTGAGCAAAACGTATCGTTTCCAAATGCGATGGTTGACCGTATTACACCGGTATCTAAAAAGAGTGATATTGATTACGTGGTTGATGCATATGGTGTTAGCGACGAGTGGCCAATTACTTGTGAGTCGTTTACACAATGGGTAATAGAGGACACATTTAGTGACTCTCGTCCAAATTGGGATGTTGTTGGTGCACAGTTTGTTACTGATGTAACGCCTTATGAAACCATGAAAATACGTTTACTTAATGCAGGGCATTCTGTACTCGGTTTATTAGGTTCAATCCATGGCTACGGCACTATTGACGAAACGGTATCTGATGAATTATTTGCCACATACCTACGTGCTTTTATGGATAAAGAAGTAACGCCAAATCTTGAACCACTTGAAGGCATTGACCTTGAAAGCTACAAAGATACGTTAATAGAGCGTTTTGCTAATCCTAATATTAAAGACAGCCTAGCGCGTATTTGCAGTGAAAGCTCAGCTAAATTGCCTAAGTTTTTAATTGCCACAATTAACGAAAACCTAGTACAAGGTCGAGATGTGTCACTGGCAACGCTTGTTATTGCTACTTGGTGCTTATACAGCGATAAAGGTTTAAGTGAAAACGGCGAAAAGCTTGAAATTCAAGATGCGATGCACAAAGAGCTTAATTCTTACGCGCAAGAGACTCAAACTAGCCCGTCTGCATTTTTAAAGTTAACGAGCTTGTTTGGTAAGCTTGAGCATAACGAAGCATTTACTGCTGAATATAAAAAGTCGATTGCTGCGTTGTATGCACCTAATAGTAAAATTAAAGCCATTATGCAGGCTGTACTTGATCAAAAGAGTAACTAATTATGAGCATTTTAATTAATCATAAATCAAGTGAAACCGTAAGTGTTAGCTGTTTTGGCGAAGTGCTGTGGGATTGTTTTGATTCAGGTAAACGCTTAGGTGGCGCGCCACTTAATATGTGTGTGCGTATTAACTCACTAGGCATTAAAGCCGATATGATCAGCGCTGTTGGTAACGACGAGTTAGGCGCTGAGCTACTAGGCGAAATTACTAGCAAAGGCGTAAGCTGCGAATACATTGCTATCAATAGTGATAAAAAAACTAGCACGGTTGAGGTAACGCTCGACAGTGGAGGTTCTGCAAGTTATGAAATAGTTGCAGACACTGCGTGGGATAATATAGCGCTTACAGATGAGTTACTTAGTAAAGTTAAAAGTAGCGATGTATTTGTATTTGGCAGCTTAATTGGGCGAAGCGAAGCGTCTTTAGCAACATTAAATCAATTAGTTGATGTAGCAAACTTCAAAGTGTTTGACGTAAACCTGCGTGCACCGCATTACAAGCTAGAAACACTTGTAGATTTAATGAATAAAGCAGACTTTATTAAATTAAATGATGAAGAGCTATACGAAATAGCAAAAGCGATGGGTTGTAAGTTTCATTCGCTTGAACAAAATTTAGCGTTTATTGCACAGCAAACAAATACCGATTACTTATGTGTAACCAAAGGTAGCCACGGTGCTTTGTTAACAATCAAAGGCGATAATTTTTATAATTCAGGTTATTTAATTAGCGTAATTGATACTGTTGGCGCAGGGGATTCGTTTTTAGGTTCGTTAATATATCAGCTTTGTAGCAACGACGACGCGCAATATGCCGTTGACTTTGCATGTGCTGTTGGCGCTATGGTCGCCGAAAGCTCTGGTGCAACACCTACTTTAACGCATCAACAAATTAGTGAGTTTATGAACCCACTTTAAAAAAACATTGTGTGTGAAAGCGGTTATACGTAAAAGTTTAACCGCTTTTTTTGTGCCTAAAATAAGACGTAGGCGATAAGTGAGTGTTAAGTGTGCATGTTGCGTAAATAGTGACTTATATCGATTATTGTATTAGCTAAACGTCTTATTGTTAGGGTTATGACGCTTTGATAACATCGTCGATTATTCACGGATTGAACAGGCGGGGCGACACACATGCGCTCTATAACACACATACAAAAAGAGAAACGTGCTTTATGATCATCTTTTTTATCTGCCTTACCATTTTAATACTGGGCTATAAGTTTTATAGCCCATTTGTTGAAAAGCAAGCAGGCTTGGATTCAACCGTTGATACACCACAAAAACGCTTTAGCGAAGGTGTTGATTACGTAGCTATTCATCCTGTAAGAGCATTTTTAATTCAGTTTTTAAACATAGCAGGCGTAGGTCCAATATTTGGCCCAATTTTAGGTGCTTTATACGGACCTGTTGCATTGGTATGGATTGTACTTGGTAATGTTTTAGGTGGTGCTGTACACGACTTCTTCTCAGGTGTAATGAGTATAAAAGAAGATGGTAAAAGCTTACCAGAAATCGCAGGCCATTATTACAATGTGGTATTTAAAGGCTTTATGCTTATATTTACTGCCATGCTACTGTTTTTTGTAGGTGTAGTATTTATTATGAGCCCTGCAGGTTTGTTAAGTAACCTTGATTTTTTTGAAGGTACAATACTGGCAAATAACACCTTTTGGGTACTTGCTATTTTAGCGTATTACTTTTTAGCTACCTTGCTACCAATTGATAAAATAATAACAAAGTTTTACCCAATTTTTGGTGCGCTAATGATTGTAATGACAGTGGCAATTGCTATTTCATTACTTATTAATGCGCCGCACTTGCCTGTTCCAAGTGACTTTTTAGCTTACTTTGAAGCTGACCATGCACATGACTTTTTAGAACCAAACCCAGATGGGTTACCAACGTGGCCATTGCTATTTATAACAATTACCTGTGGTGCTATTAGTGGTTTTCACTCTACTCAAGCGCCAATTATTGCGCGCTGTTTAACTAACGAAAAATACGTACGCCCAGTTTATTACGGCGCTATGATGTGTGAAGGTATTGTTGGTTGTGTATGGGCACTTGCAGGTATTGCAGCGTTCCCAGATGGTTACGCTGGCTTAAAAGCATTGCTTGATCAAGGTGGTCCAGGTTTAGTTGTAAACCATGTAGCTAACAGTTACTTAGGTGTATTTGGCGGTATAATGGCAATTATTGCAGTAGCCGTTTTCCCGATTACTTCTGGCGATACAGCGTTCCGCTCACTACGTTTAACCGTTGTTGATGCGTTCAATATTCCGCAAAGTTTACGTAACCGCTTATTGGTAGCGGTACCTATACTTGCTATTGCATACTTTATGACGAAACTCGATTTCTCGTTAATTTGGCGCTACTTTGCATTTTCAAACATGCTGCTTTCTACAAGCGTATTATGGCTTGCCACTAAGTACTTGTTTGACCGTGGAGCATTCCACTGGATTGCGAGTGTTCCTGCTGTTATAGCAACAGCGGTAACGGTTTCTTATATTGGCACTGCAGCAATTGGTCTTAACTTATCAAGCGATTTAGGTAAACCTATTGGCGCTGTAGTGACAGTGATTGGCTTAATTGTTTTAGCAATTGTGCACTCTAAGCATAAAGTTAAACCAACAGCGGTTTAATAATAATCACATAAGTTATTTCAAGCATTAAAAAAGCGAGCTATTCATAATGAATAGCTCGCTTTTTTTTGTGCACTAAATTTAGGTATTACTGAGTTGCAAGTTCAAAGTAACTGTTATCGTCGAGCGTTTTGCTTATCATCATAGCGCCCTCAAGCAAGCTCACTGTTTGAATAGCCGCTTTAGTAGGGTTAAGCTCACCATTAGCTAGGTGCGCAGCGCTAAGCCATGTTAGGTTTTGATTAAAAAAGCGTTTTACTTCAAGGCGTACTTTATCTGGAAGGCTATCGCTTTCGGCTCCTAGTAACCCACATAAACACATTTTTCGGTCGGTAACTAAAGCACTTCTAAAAAGCTGAGTGTACACATCAATAGGATTTTTACCGCTGGCTTTAAGCTCGCTTGGCTCGCCTAACGCAGCTAAAAAAGAATTTGTATATTGATGAGCAAGCTCTGCACCTAAATCGGCCTTAGTCGGAAAGTGATAGTGCACACTGGCACTTTTAATTCCAACTTCGCTGGCAAGCTCTCTAAAACTAAAATTGCTGTACCCGCCAAGGCGTACCTTGTTTTCAGCTGCTTTTAATAAAGCTTCTTTTTTACTCATTTTTAATATTTCCTATCCGTAGCAATACCAATTTTATTAAAACATGATCATTCTATCGCATTAAATAACTTACTAACTGCGTTAAAAATTACTCATATAGAACAACTATATGTCATAATTTTCGCCTTGTTATTGCGCTATTTTCTTAGCGCAATAATAGGTCACCTATTTAATGCAATTGGTATAGTAAAATTATCGACCAGTAGGTAGTTATTTACAAGCGATTTTATTTTTAAGTAACCCCCTAATTTTACAATGAATTAAGTTAAATCCTATAAATCAGAAAAATTTAAACGTTGACTTAAATTTAGTTTAATATTATAAATTACCTATCGGTAGGTAGGTTTCTGCCATTAATTCACTTTTAAACAATAAAGATAGAGATTGCTATGAAAATTTATGATGTAGAAAACTTTCCAAACCCACTTCGTGTTCGTATCGCTTTAGCTGAAAAAAATGCCACTTCAAATGTTGAGTTTGTACCTGTTGATTTATTAAATGGTGAGCACAGAACAGAAGCCTTCTTAGCTAAGAATCCATTAGCAGGTGTGCCCGTATTAGAGCTAGATGACGGCACGTTTATATCAGAAAGTACCGCTATTACTGAGTATATTGATACCGCATTTGAAGGCCCATCTTTAATGGGTGAAACCGCAAAAGAGCGAGCAGTAATTAACATGATGCAAAAGCGTGCAGAGTCTATGGTGCTTGACGCTGTGGCAACTTACTTTCATCATGCAACGGATGGCTTAGGTCCAGAGCTTGAAACGTATCAAAATGTGGCTTGGGGTGAAAAGCAAGGTGAAAAAGCACGCCAAGGGTTTAGCTATTTTAATGATGTACTAGCGCAGTCGGCGTTTGTTGCTGGTGAGCAGTTTAGTATTGCTGATATTACATTGTATGCTGGGTTGGTATTTGCTGGATTTGCACAAATAGCAATCCCGAATGAGTTAACTCATTTATTAGCATGGCAAGAAAAAGTAGCAAAACGCCCAAGTGTTGCGGCGTAATTAGTTTAAAGTTTAAGTGGAGTTACGGTTAGGAGCCAAATATGAAAATTGCTGCCGATTTTAGTAAACGAGTTGTTGTACACAGCGAAACGCTCCCGTGGGTTGCATCGCCAATGGCGGGCGTTGATAGACGAGCACTGGACCGTGTGGGCGACGAAGTTGCTCGCGCCACGACCATTGTTCGTTATGCACCAGGCAGTGAATTTTCGCCGCATGTACACACCGGCGGTGAGGAGTTTGTTGTACTTGAAGGGGTATTTCAAGATGAGCATGGTGACTTTGTGGCAGGTTCTTATATCCGTAACCCACCGCAATCAAAGCACAAACCGGGGTCTGAAAATGGCTGCGTTATATTTGTAAAGTTATGGCAGTTTCAGCCTGATGATAGAACCCACGTGCGTTTACAAACGGACTTGATGCAAAGTACGGCGCACCCTAGTTTTAAAAATGTAGCTGTAACCCCTTTGTACAAAGACGACTTTGAAGACGTAAGCTTGTTGCACTTTAAGCCCAACGCCAGCATGGTTATAAACGCAAAAGGTGGAGCAGAACTGCTAGTACTTGAAGGTTCATTTGATGAGCAAGCCGACACCCTTGTCAAACATAGTTGGTTAAGAGTGCCTATTAATAGCACTGTGAATGTTAAAGCGGGAAGTAATGGTGCAAAAGTATGGCTTAAAACGGGCCATTTAATTGATGTAGAAAACCAGATATCTCGCGTACAAAATGCGTAAATCAGTCGTTTATTTGAGATTATTTATTGATTTAGTTCAGGACTAATTAATTTTAGAAGGTGTACTTTTACCGCTCAGCCTATTTAAGGAGAGCAGTAATGGTACACACAACACATGGTTTATCGATTGGTCTTGAACGTGCAGGAAGAGAGTTTTTTTTAAAACTTAAAGCCGTTGGTACGCTTACTCACGACGACTACAAAATAATTACCCCAATGATAAATTCAGCTCTTGGCGAAGTTAAGCACCCAGTCGTGAACGCCTTAATAGATGGTAGCGAACTTGAAGGTTGGGAACTACGCGCAGCGTGGGATGACTTAAAGTTAGGTGTTAAGCACTCTAAAGAATTTAAAAAAGTAGCTATTTACGGTAATAAAGAGTGGCAAGCTCGAATGGCAAAAATAGGTAACTGGTTTATATCGGGTGAGGTTCAATACTTTGAAAATGCTACCGCAGCCATAGATTGGCTAGACGAATAGCCTGGTTTAAAAACTTAAATTAAAGCACTCTTATAGAGTGCTTTTTTGCTCTATGGGTAACGTTATTAAGTAGTTACATTCGCTTTATTTCAATTGTTAATACTGCTCTATTAAAATACACTCATTATTATTGAGCACATTACATATTATAAAAACAATGAAACAAGTACTTACCTTTATTACATTCCTGATATTTTCTACATCAATACATGCAAAAGATAACAACATATTCACGCCGGTTAGCGATCTTTTTTTAGCTGTTTCTAACGTTGATCACACGCAAATGCGTGCGGCCGTTGATGATTCATTTCTACTTTTAGAGCACGGTGAAGTGTGGACTATTAATGACTTTATAAATGTAGTTAAGCCTTCTGACTTTATAAGAACTAATTATTTCAGTGTTATAAATTCGCGTGTAGTGGGTGATGTTGCTTTTATTAATTACTGGAATAAAGCCAATATTAAAAACACTCAAAGAAGTATTGATATTTATTGGTTAGAAAGCGTTGTTGTATCAAAAGTGGGCGATAAATGGTTGTTATCGCAAATGCACTCTACTCGGTTACCTCAAGATGAAATACCTAAAGGTGTCACTTTCATAAAACAATAAATGTAAAAAATAAGCGTACAGGATTTAGTTTTTATGATTATATCTGAACCAATTTGTCTTTGGTGTTTATACAGCCAAAAATCACGTTGATATTGCTTTTAGCAACTAATGTTCATTTTAATTTATGATTTTTTTAGCAAAATCGTATCTGTTTTAAATGATTCGTTAAGAAAGTAGATTTACCTAGTGTTAAGGTAACCCATGATATAACTTCTTAAGTAAGGTGAAATTATTAAATAACTCAACTTAAAGGAGTATGACTATGTCGTTTAACTTATCTGGAATCATTAAAGGTATTATTGCAGGGTTTATTGGTACATTAGTATTAACCGGTTTAATGATGATGAAAAAGTACGTTGGCATTATGCCATCGTTAGACCCTGTGCAAATGATCACCAATATGGTAGCCGAAAAAACGGGTACGCAAACAAATATGATGGTTGGTTGGATTTTACACTTTGTCATTGGTTCGGTAGTGTGGGGTGTCGCTTTTTCAGTCATTAACAATCTATTGCCAAGCAGCTCACAAGTAATGAAAGGTATTACTTTTGGAGTGGGTGCTTGGTTATTAATGATGATTGGCCCTATGCCGATGAGTGGTGCTGGTTTGTTTGGCTTATCAATGGGAATCATGGCACCCGTGCTAACCTTGGTATTACATATTGCTTTTGGGGCAACGATGGGCTTAGCCTACTCTAAATTAATAAGTACCTATAACAGTAAGTATTAAGCCCGTTATCCAATTATGTGTACTTGCAATACTAATGAGCAATAATACTTAATCTATTAGAGGGGTTAAACCTGACGTTTACAGGGTTAAAAATTCTGATATGCGAACGAAATTTTTGTCTTGCTATCGATAAGGTTTTTACCCTCCAAATAGACCACTTAATTAATCGAATTGGTATAAACTTTAGATTTGCAGGTGCGTGTTTGTTCTTCGATAAGTAAGGTTCTAAATAGTGGTGCTGTTTTGCTTATACAACAGCATTACAGCAAATACGCATTACTGCAAAATAAACAACTTATAGACAATTCTTAATTAAAAATATCTCCTAGTTTATTTAAAATCTATACCTGTCCTACATATATCCTAAATTCGGGTAATAATACCAACCTACATAAATCTTTGATCAATTTAACGAATTAAATTGTACTATAACGTCGTTAAAAATTTTTTATTTAGAACAACTAGATACAAAGATTTTTGCCTCGTTCTAGCGTAATTTTCTTAACTTTAAATAGAGCCCATATATAAGCAGATTGGTATAAGTGCAATTTCTCTTAACTACTATAAAAAAACATACCCTAGAATAAAGTGCCGCAATGCATCTAATCCACTAAATATGAACTTTTCCAAGCTTATTCATTATCAAAATAATTAGGTTAGCTTTTCTAATGTTTGTATTAACTGCTTAGTCCACTATATTTACTTCTTGTTTACAGTTGTTTTTTCGTTGTAAGCAAATAACCTGAAAGTTTTTATAAGAACGATAGGTCTATTAAATTGATAAAACGGCGATATTGCTTATCTCCATTGTGTTTGTTTATCAAAATATGAGTGTTTTTATACCAATTCGCTTAATTAAGTGATTTATTTTGAGTATGGAAAAACGTGTTGATAGCTAGGCAAATAATTTGCTATTTAGTTGTTCTAAATAAGAATTTTTTAAGACAGGTAGCGACACGTTTAGCACCGCAAAATGATTAAGTATTATTGCGGATTGGTATTATTAACAATTATTGATAAAACAAGAAAATTTTTTAATCCGGAGCATAAAAATGAAAAAAGTAAATTTAACTAAGGCTTTACTAATCGGCGCATCAGCAGCAGTTTTAAGCGCGGGTGCTGTGGCAGGTCCAAATAGTCAATTAACTGTTGCAGAAGGTGCTTCAGCAAAAGTACAAGAGCAATTTAAAGGTTGGGTAGCTGGTGATAAAGTTCGCGGTCGTAAAGATAAATGTTTTGGTATTGCTTTAGCGGGTGAAAATGATTGTAAAGCAGGTGCAGGGACTAGTTGTGAAGGCACTTCAACTACAGACTTCCAAGCTAATGCGTGGACATACGCACCGAAAGGTGTATGTGAATCAATCGTAACGCCTAATGGTAAAGGTTCGCTTGAAGGTTAATAAAGCAGGTTTTCCCCAGCACATTGTTGCTGGGGAGCAATTAGGCGCGGGTCTCAGTTTAAAACCAGAACATCTCAACGACATTTTAGCTTTACCCGTAGAACAGCCAGTTACAAAAAATAATCTTTGGTTTGAAGTGCATACAGAAAATTATTTTGTGGCAGGTGGTCCTCGATTAAATTATCTCAGAGCTGTACGTGAAAACTTTGATATTAGTTTTCATGGTGTTGGCGGCTCATTAGGTTCTGATCATAAAGCTATGCTTGCTCATACTAAACGGGTAAAAGCGCTAATTGATGAATTTCAGCCAGTGCTGGTATCTGAACACGCTGTATGGTCTAAGTCAGATGGCAAATATTTTGCAGACTTAATGCCGTTACCTCGCACCCAAGATGCACTTGCGTCTTTAATTAATGGTATTGACTGTTACCAGACGGGCATAGGTCGGTCAATATTAGTTGAAAATCCAAGTAACTATTTAGATTTTATAAGTGATATGGATGAACCTCAGTTTTTAGTTGAAGCAGCTAAGCGCTCTGGTTGCGGCTTACTTATCGATATTAATAACTTATACATCAGTAGTACAAACACGGGTATTGATGCGCTTGATTATTTAAAGCAGATCCCTGCTGAGCTTGTTGGAGAAATTCATATTGCAGGACACGATCCTGATCCAGCTCTTGGTCAGTCACTATTGATAGACAGCCATGGCGCACCGGTGGCAACGCCTGTATGGGATTTGTTAGAACAAGCAATTGGGATATTTGGTCCGCGACCAGTACTCGTTGAGCGAGATGCGAATATTCCATCGTTTGAAGAGCTTATGATCGAGCGGGAAACTGCACAAAATTATTTAAATCAAAGTGAGCTACAAAGTCGCTTAAATATATCTCATAAAGAAGTGGTTCGCTGATGAGTACCAATCAATATATTGATGCTTTTACTCGCTATTTGCGAACGGGCGATCCAAGTGAAATGAAGCTTTTTTGCGAAAACTCATCGCATATAAAAAGGTTAGCTGTGTATCGTAACGGGTTTTATAAAGGCTGTGTTGATGCATTAATAGCTAACTTTCCTATGTGTGAAAAAAAAGTAGGTAGTGAGAACTTTCGTAAAATGGCACGACTTTATGTTGACCGTTTTCCACCAGAGCAGGGCACTTTGGTAGGATACGGACTAAGTTTTCCAGACTTTGTAACTGATTTGATTAAAGATGGTGAAATTGGAAATAAACATATTTTAGAAGTCACTGAAAATCAGCAAAGCGCATCAAATTTATATATGAACTTAGTTGATATTGCGCATTTAGATTACGCGTGGCTAATGAGTTTGATGAGCGCTGATTCAACTGAAACTTTAACTATAGAATATGTTACTCAACTAATGGAACAAGGTACTGAGCTTACTGAACTTAATGTAAAGCTTAACCCCAGCGTACTGTTACTTAGTGTGAGTGAAGGCGCTTTTTTTGAATGGATTTCGCTAAAAACAAATAATAATGATGTCGTTGTAACTAAATCCTCTACTGAGGATTTTATAATGTTATGGCGTTTGCAAGGTGCGGTGCAAGCCCGCTCTCTTTCTATCGCAGAAGTTGCACTTATGCAGGCTCTACAGGGTACAAGTAGATCTTTAGGTGAAGCTTTTGATGCAGCAATAACGGTAGATGAACACTTTGAAGTGAGTGATGCTTTTACAGCATGCTTGCAAAATGAGTTATTAGAAATCCAAATCAATTAGTACACATTACAAGAGTAGGAATAAATATGGGCATGATAAAAAAAATACAACAACTGTACGTACAGATGGGAGAGCAGTTATCGCGGTTCTTAGAACCTATAGCACTGTTTTTTCTTCGCTTTATGGTCGCTAAAGTATTCCTAGACTCTGGGTTGAGTAAATGGGATGGTTTTTTACAATTTAATGTTGATAAATACGACTTATTTAAATACGAATTTTTCTGTCCTGATCCAGTTAGAGAAGGCGCTTTGCAGCTTTGTGATCCAAAAACATTAGATTATGTTGATGGCTCATTTCTTGTAAAAGCAATTGAAACACTTGCTGTGGTTGCTGGTGTTGTTGAAGTGTTACTCCCAATATTACTGATTATCGGTTTGTTTTCTCGCTTTGCAGCGTTAGGCCTTATTGGTATGACAATGTTTATTCAGCTTGCAGTTTTTCCTACACTCGATCATTGGATTAATCCTGCATCGTGGTGGGCTGTTTCATTATTAGTGATTTTTGCTCGTGGACCTGGCTTTTTATCTATTGATAAGTTACTTGGTTTAGACGCAAAACGTGCAGCAGCTAAATAAGCTTTTGCATATTAAAAGTTAAACGTAACCGGCAGGCTAATGTTATTTAGGTGCCGGTTATTATTTTAGATTAAAGTTAAAAATACACTTATACGAATTAACTCAATAAACTGTGCTGATTTAATATAACTAACCCCAACCCCTGATATTTTCTAATAAAATACCAAGCATGCCTAATAGGATCTCCCAATGGAAATAGGATTACTCATTCTTCTTTTCTCAGTTAGTGCTTACTCTATGCTAGCAAAAAAACTCTCTACCACTATTATCACGGCGCCAATGGTATTTTTAGGTATAGGTTTTGCTGTATCTCAGGTTGGGCTGATCAATATAGGCGATGCACATGAGACCGTGTATTTAATAGCAGAAATATCGCTAGTTGTATTATTATTTTTAGATGCTTCACAAATAAATTTACGCAGATTAAAAAGGCAAAATACGTGGCCTTTAAGAATGCTATTGATAGGTTTGCCGTTGAGTATTTTGATTGGTACAGGCTTTGCTTATTTATTCTTCCCACAGTGGCCTTGGGCAATGCTAGCCCTAGTTGCGGCAATTTTAGCACCGACTGATGCAGCTTTAGGTCAAGCGGTTGTTAGTAATGAGAGTGTACCTTTAAACGAGCGACAAAGTTTATCAGTTGAGAGCGGTTTAAATGACGGACTAGCATTACCTGTTATTTTATTTTTTGCCAGTATAGTTGCTATGGAAACCGGCTCTCAAGAAAATGAAATGTCGTGGTTAGTGTTTGGCTTTAGCCAAATATTTATAGGTATTTTGGTTGGCGCATTGATGGGGTACTCGAGCGGACGCTTATTTTTATACACGGAGTCAAAAAAAATATCATCGACTATATATGAAGGTATTGGCGTTTTAGCACTTACCGGTACATCATATTTAATGGCTACTTTAATGGGCGGAAATGGATTTATATCAGCGTTTGTTGCTGGTTTAGCTTTTGCTAATATTGTAAAAGGGCACTGCCGGTTTATATACCAATTTACTGAAAGTGAGGGGCAGATACTAATATGGACTTCGTTTGTTATTATTGGGCTTGGTTTACTCCCTTCAGCTGTTGAGCATTTAACCTTCCCCGTTGCTGGTTATATTCTGGTGAGTATTTTTATAGTGCGCCCTCTTGCTATTTACCTATCGTTAATTGGTACAAAAGCAAAGACATTAACAAAAGTGTTTATGGGTTTCTTTGGACCTCGAGGTCTTGCAACAGCACTTTTTGCACTTATTATTTCTAAAGATATTTTAGGCGAATACGGCCACTCAATACTTATAGTTGCGATTAATGCAGTGTGGATGAGCACGTTAATACACGGTATTGCTGCAGCACCTATGGCTAATTGGTATGGCGCTAAAATTAAAGTGCTAAAAATTAAATCAAGAGAGCTCGCTAGGTTAAAAAACAGAAAGTAGCAATTGAACCAAAATAGGAACTCAGCTATGGTTTGTGCACAAATAGAATGAATTTAACGCGGGTGTTTTTGTAAACTCGGTTATGGCATGGAGAGCTTAAGTGAATTTCCCAGAGCTAGAAACAGCACGTCTGATACTTACTAGCTTATCAGCAAGCGATAGTGAAGCACTTCTAAATATCTATTCAGATGCAGAAGTTGTTAAATTTTACGATATAGAGGCTTATAAGTCAGAAGCTCAATCAGCTAAATTAATTGATTTTTTCAATGCTCGCTTCACTGAGAATATTGGTATTCGATGGGCTATTCGTCTAAAGGCTACAGGTAAGTTAATTGGCACTTGCGGCTTTAATACATGGAACCAAAAGATGAAAAATGCCAGCATAGGGTACGAAATAGCTTCTGAGTATTGGGGGTGTGGGTTTGCCTCTGAAGCATTACATGAGGTTATTAATGCTGCATTCTCAAGTCAACTTCTATTCGGTGAACTATATCGAATTCAAGGAGATACTATGATTGGTAATCTTGCCTCAGAGTCGGTCTTGAAAAAGCTAGGCTTCAAAGAAGAAGGTATTCGCCGTGCAAGTGGTTACTGGAAAAATGAGTTTCATGACTTGAGGTGCTATGGGTTATTAAAGCCTGAATTTAAACAATAATTACAAAGTATAGAAGTTACTCCTACCGCAGCTCTATTTTGGTAAATAATTAAATGGATTTTTATGACTATAAAAAAAACAACAACCAACTATGTATTACTCGCTGCTTTTCTAATATCACCTATTGTTAATGCAGCTAAAAACCAAGCATTACCAGCCACGCCAGAGCAGTGGCGCAGCATAACAGATCGCGATATTAACGCGGCTTATAGTATTACCGCACATAATCACCCTGGTATGTTTGATAGTAATAACCCAACTTTCCCTGATTTATTAAATCAAGCAAAAGCGGAGGCACTTACATTGTCGGCTCAAGCGAGTGGGCCGCAGGCGCATGTAGCGGCAATTGCGCGCTTTAGCACTATTTTACAAGATGGTCACGCTGGTGCGTTTTCAAGTGTAGATAGACCCGCGCGCCGCTGGCCGGGCTTTAGAACTGTATGGCGAGGTGATGCGCTAAAAGTGTATTACAGTGAAAACAAAAATATTAGCAAAGGCGACGTTGTAAGCCAATGTGATGGGCAAAGCACCGAGACCTTAATACGTGAGAGAGTGTTTAAGTTTCATGGTGAAGTTGCACAACCTGGCCATTGGTGGCAGCAAGGTTGGCGGTTACTCATTGACGAGGGCAATCCATTTTTAACTCCTTTAAAAGAATGCGAATTTGTTAAAGCCAATAGCGATACCTATACACACGTATTAAATTGGTCTGTAAGGCCTAAGTCAGTCAGTAAGCATTTAGAAAATGCCTACAACGGTGATGAACTCCCCATTGATTTAACCTGGCCTGAAAAAAACATTGCTTGGATTGCTATGCCTAGCTTTTCATCAACCGATAAACAAACTGCTGCCTACAATAAAGTGTTTGAAAAAATAAAACAGCAGCGTAGCAAGTTACTTACTGCAAAAGCCGTGGTATTAGATTTGCGTCATAACCAAGGTGGCTCATCTTATTGGAGCTCACAAATAGCCAAAGAATTATGGGGTGAAAAGGTAGTAGAACAAAAAGCAAATGATAAATCTCAAAACACGCAAGTGTGGTGGAGAGCATCAAAAGATAATACCGACCATGTAGTGTCTTTATTAGAGATTGTAAAAGATCAGCCTGAATTATTGAAAATAGTTAAAACCGTAGCAGCTGGTATGGCTTTATCACTTAAAAATGATGCCCCATTTTATGTAGAACAAGAAACTAATACGCTAAATAATATGCCACAAAATCCTTTAACTACTGACTTTAAAACCAAGGTGTTTGTTATTGTTCCGCCGCAGTGTGCCAGTGCTTGTTTAGATGCGCTTGATAAGTTTAAGCTTTTTGAAAATACAACGTTATTCGGTGCGCCAAGCAGTGCTGATTCTATGTATATGGAGGTACGCTTAGCTGATTTACCTTCAGGGTTGGGGAAAGTGATTGTACCTAACAAAGTATACGTAAACAGAGCGCGAGGAGCAGGGGCTTACTACAAGCCAGATATTGCGTATAACGGCATTGATTGGACAACTAATGTATTGCTTGAGCAGATTAAAAATCTGTAACTTGTATTAGCAACTCAAGCGAGCAACTAGGTTATTACTTTGTAAATACACTCAATTGTTCTTCAAGCCAAAGCATAAATGCACTTACTCGTTTAGGTAAGTGACGCCTATTCGGGTATAAAATATTGATTGGTAGGTCGGGCATAGCGTATTGAGGCAAAACTTGGACAAGTTCGGCAGATTCCAAATGTTTACTAATACCATGAATAGGGGTTTGAATAAGCCCAAAGCCATTTAGTGCGGCGCTTAAATATGCCTCTGAGGAGTTAACAGTAAGCTGGCTTTTCATCGTCATTGATTGCAATTGATTATTGCTATCTAAATATTCGAAACCCGGATCAGGGATACCAAGTGTTTGACTGTAGCGAACAATGTAATGATTTTTTAAATCTTTTAGAGTTTTAGGTAAACCATGATTTTTTACATAATAACGGCTTACGCAATTTAAAACTTTAAAGCTTCCTAATCGCCGAGCAATTAACGATGAGTCGGTAAGTTCGCCCACTCTTACTACGCAATCAAATCCTTCTTTAATGACATCTACTCGTCTATCGGAGCTGCCAAGTTCTATTTCAAGATTTGGGTGCATTTTTAAAAACGAACTTAAGTTTGGAATTATGGTATCTCGACTAACAGCTTGTGGCATATCTACACGTATTCTGCCTGTTAAACCTTTATCCTCAGTTACAAATAAATTTTTTAAATCGTCAGCGTCACTGATAATTCCCAGTGCACGTTGATAAAATAGCTCACCGTCTGAAGTCATATTTACAGTGCGTGTAGTACGGTGTAATAAACGCGTATTTAATGTACTTTCGAGCATGGTTACTGCTTGCGATACACTTGACTTAGGAAGATTTAAGCTTGTTGCTGCTTTAGAAAAACTACTGAGTTGCGCTACTTTAATAAAAATACGTATTGCGTTTAGGTCTTTCATAATACCGTTTATTGTTCGTTTATTTTGAACAGTGTAACTCTTTTCAGCCTGTTTATCTTTGTTGCTTGAAAAAATATACTGGCTTGGAAGTTATTTAACTCCCCGCTTTTATTTTCAACAGGATATAACAATGAACAAACGAATTGCAGTGATCACCGGTGGTAATCGTGGGCTTGGTAAAAGCACGGTGCTTTGCCTTGCAAAACAAAGTATCGATTGCATTTTTACTTACCGTAGTCATGAAAAAGAAGCAAAAGAGGTTGTAAAGCAAGTACAGGATCTAGGCTCTAAAGCGGTTGCATTGCAATTAGATGTAAGTGATATGCTCGGCTTTGAGGATTTTGCACAGCAACTACAAAATGTCCTGCAGACTCATTGGCAACAAAGTGAGTTTGATTACTTAATTAATAATGCAGGGGTGGGGCTTACTAGCAGTTTTGCAGACACAAGTGAATCAACTTTTGATACGTTAGTAAATATTAACTTAAGGGGAGTATTTTTTGTTACCCAAACGTTGTTACCCTTTATAAAAAACGGTGGTCGTATTATTAATTTATCAAGTGGTTTAACGCGTTTTTCATTACCCGGTCATATTACTTATGCAATGACCAAAGGTGCAATAGAAGTAATGACAAGGTATTTAGCTCAAGAACTTGCACCTAAAAATATTGCGGTAAATGTTGTAGCCCCTGGTGCAATTGAAACCGACTTTGGTAATGGCGTCGTTCGTGATAACGATGAAGTAAATGCGTTTATTACATCACAAACGGCAATGGGCAGAGTTGGTGTAACAGATGATATAGGGCCTATGATTGCTAACTTATTAGCGGACGAAAACCGTTGGATGACAGGCCAACGACTTGAGGTATCGGGCGGTATGTATATGTAATCATACCAACCGGCATGAATCTTTGAGCAATTTAGTGAATTAAATTGCACTATAACGTCGCTGAAATTTTTATTTAGAACAACTAGGGTCTGTTGATCTTTCAAGGTTAAATTTGCAGCAGTCTGTTTGGTATTTAGGCAAGGCAGAGCCTATGTAGTGTGGTTATTCCCCATAAATGGCGATAACGTAGCATTAATGCCAAACAGGCGCTGCCCAAAGGGTTCTTTCTAGGGGCTATTTACTCTTTGTTGCTCGGTTTTTACTTAGCCCACTAGGTTACAAACCTCGCGCCGCGATTAAATAGCCCCTAGTTTGAACAAATTTTAATCCGCAAAGATCAACAGACCCTAGGTACAAAAATTTTTGTCTAGTTCTAGCGTAATTTTCTTAACGTTAAATAGATCCTATATAAACAGATTGGTACCATTTATTAAAAAATTATAACTTTAGACAATAAAAAACCGCTCAGTGAGCGGTTTTTTGCATTTTTTACTAAAGGAAATTTAGTTAGAACGTGTAACGAGCACCAATTGAGTAACGAGGACCGTATTGATTAGCAAATAAGAATTGCTCTTCGTAACGTCCGTAACCTTCTTCGGTGGCATTATTTAAGTTTATGCCATCAAAAAATACCGTTACGTTTTCGTTTACATCGTAGTTAACGCTCATATCCCATTGGCCATACGCTTTAGCATATTGCGGAGGCGCATCAGCTGAACCTTGCGCTTGGCCAACACCAATTAGGTACGAGTCGCGCCATGCATAAGTAATTTTAACTGATAGGCCGTCTTTTTCGTAAAAGCCTTGGAAGTTAGCTGAGTCACTTAAGCCTGTAAGCGGTGCTTGTTGATCAAGGCTTTCGCTATCAAATTCTACGTCGCCATCTACAAATGTTGCGTTAACACCAATACCAAAACCGGTTTCGCCAATTAAGTGCTGAACTGCAACTTCAAAACCATCTACCGATTTACTGTCGGTGTTTTGTGGCTGGCTAATATTCCATGTAATTAGCGGATCGTCGCTGTTTGGTTCAATAACGCCATTTGCATTGCCGTAACCGCTGGCAATCATTTGTGCAAAAATAGCGTCGGTTGTTGCTTGCTCACCACGTGATTCAATATCGCTTACGGCTTGTAAGTAACGAGGGCCGTTTAAAATATCGTGCAAGCCATCAATAGTGGTTTGCGTAATGGTGGTTTGAATAAAGTTATCAACATCTTTTTTAAAGTAACCAACAGACGCGTAGCTACCTTCTGCGTAGTAATACTCAAGTGATAAATCAAGGTTTGTTGATTCAAACGGCAATAAGTTTGTATTACCTTGGCTACCTGTACGAGAACCCGGTTTTGGGCTGCCTGTTAAACTACGGCCACCGGCTAAATTACCTAGTGGTGCACGCGACATTGTTTTACCCCAAGATACGCGAGCTACTACGTCTTCAGTTAAATCAACACTTACGTCGATTGAAGGTAGTAAAACATCGTAATCACCTTGTTGTTCTAAGAAGTTATCATCGCCGCCCGCAGCGTATTGCATGATCCACTCTGAAGCGCTGATCCAGTTAACTTGATCTTCAACGCGTTGACGTACAGTACTGGTTACGTCTGTTTGCTCATAGCGTAGGCCTGCATTTACTTTTACGTAGTAGTTACTTACGTCAAACTCCCAGCTTGATTGAACATAAAAGCTATTAGTGATTTCTTCTACGTAGCTCTCGCTATCTATTCCGTCTGCGTATGCATTAGCGGCATATGCATCGCCACCTGTTACATCTGCCGTTAAGTAAGCAATTTGGCGTGCAACAGCTTCGTCAAAGTCATAGGTATAGTAGTAACCAGGTTGTAAGTCACTGCCGCCGCCATCAAACTGATCTAAAAGGCCTGATGTATCATTACGGGTAAACATGCCGTCTGGGAATATTTCTGTATATGATGGGTTAAAACCTGGGCCACCTACTAAACCACTCCACGCGGTGTAACCACCTGTGTTTTGTTCTGTACGTGATGCGCCAAATTTAACTTTAACTAAACCAATGTCATAACTTTCGTTATACCATGTTGTGTGCAGCTGTAATTGTTCAATGTTTGATTCACCCGGCGAGTGAGTAAACTGACTAAAGTTTGAATCAATTTCGCCAGGCGTTAATTCACTTGTGCCATTTAACCAATTAACTTGTGCACTAGGTACTTCGCCCGTGCGGTAATCATAAATTTTATTAGCTAGCTGATCAGACCCTAAAATTACTTGGCCTGCACTTCCCAGCCCGTTGTCGGCGCCGTTATCGGTTTCGTTTTTAGAGTCGTGGTAATCAAGCTCTACGTGCCACGTGTCGCTAATTTCCCAATCTAGGTTTAAACCAAGAGAGCGGGCTTTTACTTCTGTAGTGCCTTTATTAGCTGTGAATGACGCGTCATTACCGCTAATGTCTGCATATACTGCAGTGCCATTTTCATCTAGTTCGTAGCCATTTATATTGCTACCAAAGTCGTTCCAAATACCCCAACCAATGCTTTGAGAGCCAGTTACAGCTTTACTTGCTGTGTAATCGAGTGTTGCTACAAAGCCATCGACCGGTGCGTATTGAAAAGTAACTTGCCCATTTGTGCGTTCACGCTCTACATCTTCAATAGAGTAGTTCATGTCTTTAGGGAAGTAGTAGTTACCTGCAGAATCTGTGCGGTTATCAACTACGTTGCTGCTATCTAATTCAGGTAAGTCTACGTTTGCCTGCCAGCCTTGAATATTGGCACTTTGTTTTTGAAAGTCACGCTCTTGGTGCGAAAATGAAAAACCGAAACCAAAAGTGTCATCTACAAAGGTATTGCTGTAAACAGTAGAAAACTCTGGTGTTACGTCATCGCCAGCTTCGTTCGACGAGTCGTGGTTTGCTTTAACAGTTGCCGAAAAATTTTGACCTGGCTTTTGAAAAGGTCGCGCAGTAGAAATATTAACCGTTGCACCTAAGCCACCGCTTGGCACGTCTGCACGAGCTGTTTTAAACACTTCAAGCGCACTTACGCCTTCAGAGGCAACGTTTTCAAGGTTATACGAGCGTGTATAACCTGTGCCCGGCATTTGGCGGCCATTTAAGGTAATCAAGTTAAACTCAGGGCCAAAACCACGTACTGTAATTTGGCTACCTTCACCGTTAGCGCGGCTTACCGATACACCGGTAATACGCTGTAATGATTCTGCTAAGTTTGTATCTGGGAATTTACCCATTTCTTCAGACGAGATAGCATCTACAATACCCGAAGAGTCGCGTTTCATATCCATAGAACGAATAAGTGAACCACGAATACCTTTTACTTCAATAATTTCTACATCAGGCTTTGCTGATATGTCTGCTTCTGCAGCGATAGCTGTGTTTAATGTGCTCGCAGCAATGATGAGAGACACAGAAGCCGCAAGTTGGCTCTTTTTAAAATTGAATGTGTTCATAATAGCTCTGCTTTATAAAATGTTGTTGTGTAGCAATAGGCGCTAAGCGCCCATTGGTGTGTGTTTTATGGATTTGCAATAATCACGTTATCTATACGGTAAAGCGCGCCATCGCCCATGTCCCAGCTAGGAAAAACCATAATTACGTTTAATGCGCTAATGTCTAAGCCTGCATCAAACAATTGCTGAAGAGGGAAGGTGTATGTTTGCCATTCGCCCGTTACAGGTGCTTGGCCCTCAACACTGCTTGATAAAGCAAGCTCTACTGCGCTTGATGTACCAATTGATTCAATTTTAAATAGCCACTGAGCATCAATATTTGAAGGCGCAGAGACTAGTTTCATATCAAATTGAACTACACCATTGTCAAGTATTGCAGAGGCATCAAACGATACGTCTTCATCAGCTATAAAGCCCATTACTGTAGCAGTAGAACCAATGCTAAATTGCGCTACTGCGCCATGCGCGTCATCATCGGTTTCTGTTGTTGGTGTAGAGCCACCACAACAATCCCAAATACTCCATTGCTCGGCCGCTGCATCTTTAAATACAGTAAGCTCACCCGTTGCAGCTGGCGCTGCATTTGGATTATAAATTTTAACGTTATCTACACGATAAACAGAGCCTTCACCTGCACCCCATGCTGGGAAAATCATTAATACATCTATAGTACTTACATCTAAGCCTGCAGCTGCAAGATCAGAGAGTTTAAATGTATATGTTTGCCACTCGCCAGTAACTGGTGCTTCGCCTTCAACACTTGCCGTTAATTCAAGCTCTACTGCAGAGTCACCTTCATTTGACTCAACTTTAAACAACCACGGTGTAGCTGGATCGCTAGGCGCTGAGGTTACTTTTAAATCAAATTGAATAACACCTTCATCTAAAATGCTACTAGCATCAAACGATTCGCCTGCGCCACCTGACGATGTGCGGCTATTAAAGCCCATTACAGTAGGCTCTGCACCAATGCTAAATTCTGCGGTTAGACCATGTTCTTCATCATCCATGGCTTCAACTGGGGTTGAGCCACCACAACAATCCCACATTGGCCATGCTAGATTTTGCTCATTTTCAAAAATAGTAAGCTCAGGTGATACGCCTAAGTTATCTTGAGTAATCTCAACATCGTCAATTAAATAAACAGCGCCTTCACCTGCGCCCCATGCTGGAAACACCATGATCACATCAATTGCGCTAATATCTAAATCTGCAGCATCTAAATCTTTTAGTAAAAATGTATAAGTTTGCCATTGGCCAACAACAGGGCTTACGCCTTCAAGACTATCTGTAATCGGCATTTCTACTGCGCTAGAACCTTCATTGCTTTCAAGTTTTACAAGCCAAGCTGCATCAGCTGTGCCTGGTGCACTTGTTACTTTCATTTTAAAGCGAACGTAACCTTCATCCAGCATTGGAGATGCATCAAATGGGCTAGCTTTTCCTGCTTCGTCAGTAATAAAAATTTCACGGCTAATAAAGCCCATTACTGTGGGTTCTGCACCTACTACAAATTCAACTACATCACCTTGGGTTTCATCTGCAACAATAGCGGGAGTAGAACCACCACAACAATCCCATGCAGGCCAGTTTGGATTAAATGACTCACCAAAGATAGTTAATGGTGTTGCAATGCCTGTCGAAGGTGGGCTAGGAATTGGTGCATCGCCTTCAAGCAAAGCATCATCTAGGCTATTGTAACCAGGGCGAATAGTTTCACAGCCTTTACCTGTTTCAGGGTTTGATGCACATTGATAAACACGTACGTAATCAATAGCAAAGGTTTGGCTATTTTCAAATGCGCTAGCATCTACACCTAAATCATTTACGTTTTCAGGCCAGTCACCACCTACTGCTAGGTTTAGCAATAAGTGAAAGTCTTTATCAAATGGTGCGCTATCCCAGTGAGTTTCAAGCTCGCCAGAACCTTGTTCAAAATATTCTGCAAACCAGCCACGATGTTTTAGACCTACAGCCTCGCCACTTGCATTAGTACGAACTTCAGATTGACGCTGAGTTGCATAAAGGTAACCGTCTACGTACCAGCGAATTTCACCTTCTTGCCATTCAACAGCATACGTGTGGAAGTCATCAGCAGGATTAGTATCTTCAGGGAATTTAAATTCTTTACCTGTATAGCTGTTATCTGGCCATGCGCGTCCGTAATGAAGGGTGCCGTGGATACTAGACTCTATACCGCCGTCTTCATCTGGTGTTTTGAGGTTTACTGATTCTAAAACATCTATTTCACCAGAACGAGGCCAAGTGCCGTAAACCTCATCAGTTGGTAGCATCCAAAATGCTGGCCAGCTACCTTGTCCTGATGGAAGTTTGGCGCGCACTTCAAAACGGCCATACGTAAAGTCGGCGTTATAACGCGTATTTAAGCGTGCTGAAGTGTAAGGTTTTTCTGCACCTTCCTCAGCGGGTAGGGCAACAATGTTTAACACACCGTCTGCAATAAATGCATTTTGCTCGCTGTCGGTGTAACACTGTTTCTCGTTGTTACCACCGCCATCGCAGTTTAATTCATAGTTCCATTTGTTTGTATCAATGGCTGAGCCTTCAAACTCGTCGCTCCAAACCATTTGCCAATCTGAAACTGGCTCAGAGGCATCTACATTTTCAAAATTTGATTTAGTGGCAGAGTCGCCACCACAGCCAGCTAACGTAACTAAAGAGATAGCGGCAAGTAAACGTGTAATGTGCGTTGTTTCAATGTTCATAACTGAACCCCGGTTTCAACAGATTATTGTCAGATTAATTGATTTTTGAGCTTTGTTTTTTCATGCTGTAAGCGCTTACATTTTGATATGTGTTTTGTAAGCGCTTACAAATGATATTGTGGAGTACGCAAATGGTCAACATATTTGTTTATTTTATTTACAATTAGTTTACGGTAAGACCAGTTTACCAATTTTAGATTGTATATAAATTGCAGTTTATACAATTAGTTATGTTGTTTGTGTTTTTTGATGGGAGCGTGAGCGGAATATTTTTTACGTCAAAAAAGTAGGAAAGGACTTAACAATTAAAAGGTTAGTTACAGGTATATTTATAGTATTTAAGGAGTATTTTGTTTATACCAATCTACATAAAAGCAATTTTAAGTGGATTGGTATTGTCTGAGATAAAATATGCTGGTTTTTACTTGTTTTTAAAAGGCATTATAAGTAACCCCAAAAGCGACGCATTTTGCTTTTGGCTTGGGTATTCTTTTAAGCCAATATTTATATCTGCGTCGGTTTTTTTAGCTTTACCTTTGTAACTACCAAATAATTTATCCCACCAAATTACACTAAAACCATAGTTTGAGTTAGTTTCGCTAACCACTTGGCTATGATGAATTCGATGCAATATTTGCGTCATTAGTATTAAACGCAGCGGCTTTTCAATGGCATTAGGTAGGCGTATATTTGCATGATTAAATAATGCTAAACCATTAAGTGCTATTTCAAAAATAAGTACCGCAATGGCAGGTACGCCAAGAGCAGTTATTGCAATGAGTTTTATAAGTATGCTCAGTACAATTTCGATAGGGTGAAAGCGCAGCCCTGTACTGGTATCTACGTGTGCATCGGCGTGATGTACACGGTGCAAGCGCCATAAAATAGGCACGTTATGAAATAACCTATGTTGCCAATAAATTAATATATCGAGTAAAAGTATGCTCAATATAATAATTAAACTGCTTGGTAGAGCTATATGATTAAATAAGCCTATGCCGTGCTCTTGATTGTAAAGTGCTACGGCGGTTAGCCCAATGGGAACCACTAAGCGCGCAACAACTGATGAAGCAAACACTAACCCAAAGTTAGCAAACCAACGTGTACTGCTTTTTATTGGTGATTTACGCGCTGGTTTTTGCGCTTCAAGCAGCATCATTATAACTAAAATGCTAAAAAAGCAGCCGAGTCGCCACCATACTTCATTAGTCATTTATTACCTCAGAATTTGAACTGCTAGGCACGTTTTCAGCTGCTTTGTTAGCATCGGCTTCTTGTTGCTTAAGTGTGTGATAACCGCCATGTATACGGGTAAAAATAGTTATGCCACACGCAATAGCAAAAATGCTCGCCATAACCGCAAAGTGCTGCGGCCAAATACAAAATGCAATAAATAGCGCTATTGTTTCAGTGCCTTCGGTTAAGCCGTTTAAGTAGTAAAAGCTTTTATATTTAAATTGCGGTTTTTCGAGTTTAAATTTTTCGGCGGCAATCGCAAAAGCTAAAAAGCTTGAACCCGTACCAATAAAAGTAGCAAGTAATAACGATCCCGCTATCGCGTTTTGCTCAGGGTTTGCCAAAATAAAGCCAAGCGGAATAGCCGCGTAAAATAAAAAGTCGAGTGTGATATCTAAAAAGCCACCTGCGCTTGAACTTTGGTTTGCATAGCGTGCTAATGCGCCATCAAGTCCATCTAAAATTCGATTTAAAGCAATGGCAACTAATGCGCCGTACCACATTTCAAACGCCAGTAATGGCACGGCTAATAAGCCAACTAAAAAGCCAACCACGGTTAGCTGATCGGCGGTTATGCCGCGTTTATGCATAAGCATAACCACAGGTGTTAACAGTGGCTTAATTACAGGGGTGATAAATTTGTCTAGCATGTTTGTTGCCTTATGCGTTTAAAGCTGTGTATTAAAGCCATATTAAAGAGCTGCACTTAACGTAATGAGCTTGCCATTTGCAGCGTCGGCATCGCTATGATCATGAGTAACCATAATTGCAGGTAGCTTATGATCGCGTATTTGGCTAAACACGAGTTCGCGTGTATCAACACGCAGTTGGGTGTCGAGTTTGCTAAAGGGTTCGTCAAGTAAAATGGCTTTAGGTTCGCTCAGCAGCATACGTAATAATGCAACACGGGCTTGTTGCCCACCTGATAGGTTGTCGGGGTGGCGATTGCCCATGTCTTTAAGGCCGACTTTCTCAAGTGCGTGTTCTATTTTTTCAAGGCGTTGTTTTTTATTACCTTTGGGCATTGCAAAGGCAATGTTACCAGCAACAGTTAAATGCGAAAACAATAAAGCGTCTTGATAAAGCACTCCAATATGGCGCAAGTGTGGAGGGGTGTTATCGATATTTTGACCATTAAGCCACACCTCTCCATTGGCCTTAAAGCTACTTGGTAAAGTACCCGTAAGCCAATTTAATAAGCTTGATTTACCACTGCCTGATGGGCCCATAATAGTCAGAATTTCACCGCCATTAACTTGCTCGTTTAAGCTAAGTAACAGTTCATTTTGGCGATAAAGCTGACAATTTTTAATCTGTAACGATGACTGCATTAAAAAACCTTAACCCTGATAGTGTTAAACATGGGTGCTTTACATATGTGCACGTTTAAACACGTGCACTTTTGAAAAAATATTTAGGTAAACCCCATGCCAGTATAAATCCAATAAGCGGTAACACCATTTGCATAATAGCGTACACGGCACTGGTGCGTCTGCTTGCGCCATTGGCAAGCGTAACGGCTTCGGTTGTTATTGTGGCTATACGCCCGCCGCCAGCTAAAAGCGTGGGGAGGTATTGTCCAAAACTAATAGCTAAGCCCAGTGCGGCTGCAATTAAAATAGGGGCAAACAACTGAGGTAGTTTTACTTTAAAAAACACCTTACATGGCGCTGCGCCTAAGCTTGCTGCAACATGAGCAAAACGAGGGTCTAAACGTCTATAGCTGCTCGCAAGTGACAAAAACACATAAGGCAACACAAATAGTAAATGCGTAAGTACTACATTAAAAAATGCGGCTTGGTTATTTACCAATTGTTGTATCCATACTAGCCCAAATAAAAAGGCAATACTGGGCACTAATAACGGTAAGTAAATAATTAAACTGGTAAAACGAGAAATAGGTTTGTCACTCAACTGCTCTGATTCTAAACACAATAAAGTAAGAATAATGGCAAATAGCGTGGTTACTAAACCGATTGCTAGCGTATTAAAAAGCGGGCTGCCCATTTGCATTAGCGCACTTTTAAAATGCAGTAGTGTAAATTGTTCAGGCATTGCATCTGGAAAGCGCCAAAAACCTGCAACCGACCACATAACTAAACCAATAAGCGACAATAGTATAAAGCTAATTACTAATGCGGTGAGTACGACCGTTATTTTTTGCCAATAAAATCCGCCGTATTCACGCACCCCATTAGTGAGCGAGTCGCTAAATAATACTTTTATGGCTTTTTCTCCGGCAAGCCAAAGGGCTAACAACCCGCCTGTAACAGCCAGTTGTAATAAAGCACCTGCTGAGGCTTTAATGCGCAGGTTTAAATCAACATCGTTAAACCAATGCATTATTGCAACGGCCAACGTGGGTGGTGTATTTGGGCCTAAAATGAGTGGCATTTCTACACTGGCACTTGCATAGGCAAGCACGGCTAAAAGGGGTAAACGCAGCAGCGGATAAAGACTTGGCAGTATTACTTTAAAAAAGGCCGTCATTGGGCAATAACCCAAGTTAAGCGCAACCTTATGTTGTTGGCGTAATTTTTTGCCAAGCTCAGGTTGAGCAAGTACGCCCAGTGCCATTAATAATAAAAAGGGAAGCTCTTTTAGTGTTAAGCCTAAAATAATACTAATACCGAATGAATCATGCGGAAACATGCCGTTTGGCGCAAGTTCCCAGCCGCTTAACCAAGGCGACGCTAAGCGTGAAATCATACCTGAAGGGGCAATTAAAAACCCCACCGCAATAGCGGCGGCGGCATGAGGTATAACTAATATAGGGCTCAATAAACGCTGAATTCGGTTAAGCCACGGGCTGTTAAAAAACGCAGCTAAAATCATTAAGGTAATGATAAATGCAAGCAAAGTACTTATTAAGCCTGTTGCAACGCTTAGAGTAACCATTTGGGTAAGGCCAGGTGTTTGCCAAAGGGCATTAAAACCTTGCAAGCTAAACGTTGTTTGCTCAAGTACGGGCGCATAACCAAAGGCTGGCAGCAATACGCTAATTAAGCCACCAAGTACGGGTAATATAAGTAAAGCGAGTAAAAATCGCGGGCTAAATTTTACAATGCGCGTAAACATATCGGTGCTGCACTGCGTTGTTGCTTTGGTATTTACTGGTACACTTTTTGAAATAACGCTCATTGGCTTACTCCATAACGGGTTTGCCAACCTTGCATAATGGCGTTTACCCAGCTTGGATGAGGTTCGCTCAATGTGCGTTTAATACTGTTTAAAGGCAGTGCACTTGGATGCGGTTTAGCTGTTTTAAATAAGGCTTGCTGATCAGGCGTTAACGTTGATTGAATAAGTACGCTTTTATCACCCCATATATGCGCTTTTTGTTTTTCAGCTTGCGCCTCTGGGCTGAGTAAAAAATCAGCCACTAATTGCGCACTTTGCTGGTGGCTTGCATTGTAAGGGATTGCCACGAAATGGGTATTACTTAAACTGCCATCACTCATTGCATAGCTGCGAATGCTGTTTGGTAAATCATAGCGTTTTACAGCAGCCGGTACTTCTGGTGCTGAAAAAGTAAAGGCTAAACTCAACTCTGTATCGTCTACTAAGCGGCGCATTTGAGCACCACTTTGCATAAAATGAGTGCCACCACGCCAAAGAGTTGGGTGTAATTTATCTAAAAAGTCCCACAGTGGGTTTAACACTTGCGCTGTATTTTTAGTTGTAGCTGGTTGGTTTAGCTGCGCTTTAATATTTTCGCTGCTTTGCTGATGCAGTAAAACTAAGGCGTATTTTAAAAAGCTCATACCTAAAAAGTCAGGCGGCTTTGGGTAACTAAAGCGACCAGGGTTTTGCGCGCTCCAGTTTAATAATTCGTTTAATGTCGTAGGCAATTTATTGTTTGCCTTACCATTTATTGCAATGCTGTCGTAATAAAATGTAAGTGACGCTTGCCCCCATGGAGCCTCCATACCATTGGTAGGTAAACCAAAGTCAAAGGTTACAGCAGGGTTGTTAGCCGGATCGGTTAATGCAAAGTAGGGGAGTTTATTAGCCCATTCTTTTAAAAGCAGAGAGTGCTCACTCATGGTGGCAAAGTTAGCCCCGTTGATCCACATTAAATCTACGCTGCCTTGGTTGTTATTGTTTGCTGATTTTTCGGCAAGTACACGGCTTACTGCTTCGCTGGTATCGCTTAATTTTACATGCACTAGGTTAATGTTGTACTTAGTTTTAACTTGCTGCGCTGCCCATTGAATATAGGCATTTATTTGCGCGTCGCCGCCCCATGCATAAAAGTATACATCTTGATTGCGACCAAGTGTTTGAACTTGTTGCCAGCGAGATCCCTGTTGTGTGTTAATTACTAAATTACTTTTACTATTTGAGTTAATAACGGGATTAGCAAACGCAGTGCTCGAAAAAACAGCTAAATTTACGATTGCACAAACGCAAAACGCGACACAGCAAAAGCTGTATCGCGTCAGTGTTTGCCAAAACTTAATGGCGAACATTTAAATCCCAGTTGTAGTCTAAAAATTTAACTTTCATGTCATCATTCTTAAGTGCTTTTTGCTGAGCGGGTATCAGTTTAAGGGCATCAGGATACTGCAAGAAAAACTGCTGTAGCGTGTTTGCACCTCTAAAGCCTTTTTCAAAGTCATCGCCGTACCACTTAAATATTGAAGACACGCTTAGCGTATTTTCTTGAGCCATATTACGTGTCATATCTGATAAAAAGCGCACCGTTTGCTCTTGCAATTGGCTTTCTAAATCAGTGGCTGTATACGCTTCTTCTCGAAGCGCTGGACAACCAATACTCGCGCAATTTACCGCAAAGTGAATGCGTGGGTCGTTGTATTTACCGCTACCACGTATTAAACCATGCTCAATATCATCAAGGCTGCGAGTTTTGCCAAGTAATGGCACAAACTCTTTACTCCATGGTGAGCTAAAAAAGCTCCCTAAGTCTTTAATTGATTTAAGATCTGGGTACTTTGTCAATATAAGTTCAACAGTCCACGCATTATAAGCATTGATTAAAAAAGCGAGTTGCTTAGGCTTTTCCCATGCGTCAAATTCGCTTTGCGTTACAGCCGTTAACGAATCTAAATACGTTTTTAGCTGTGCATGCTCACGTTTTATGGCAGCGTAATCAACCTCAGTACTGTGATTATGGTTAGTAGCGACAACATGCTTATTTAACAATGCATTCCAGCTATCGTGCATATTTTGGGCTTGGGCCGAAAATGACGTTGTAAACGATGTTATAACTAAAACCGAACCAAGTAGTAATGCTTTTAGAGGTGTTTTAAACATAATTAACCTCGACGCCAAGTATGGTATTTTTCAAGCAAGTTAAGCACTTTTTCAGGTGCATGAGCGCGTTTCCACTCGCCTGCTGCGTACTTATTACCTTCAGCCCAAGTAGGATAGCTGTGTATAGTACCGAGTATTTTATTAAGGCCTAAGCCGTGTTTCATTGCCAGTACAAACTCAGCAATCAAATCGCCAGCGTGTTCAGACACCACGGTAACACCGAGTATTTTGTCTTTGCCTTTGGGTGTAATCACTTTAATAAAGCCTTTTGTAGCGCTGTCGGTAATTGCGCGGTCTAGCTCTTCAAATTCAAAGCGAGTAATTTCGTAATCTATGCCTTTGTCTTTTGCGTCTTGCTCGTTTAAGCCAACACGTGCAACTTCTGGGTCAATAAACGTAGTCCACGGAATAACACGGTAATCTACTTTAAACTTTTTAAGGTTACCAAATAAGCCATTTACCGCTGCATACCAACCCTGGTGGGCTGCCACATGTGTAAACTGGTATGGACCTACAATATCGCCTGCTGCAAAAATATTTGGGTATAGCGTTTCCAAGTATTCGTTAGTTACAACAGTACGGTTTGTTTCTATGCCCAGCTCTTCAAGGCCATAACCTTTAAGGCGCGCACTTCTACCAACGGCACATAATAGCTCGTCATATTCAATATCTATTTCTTTGTCGTCATGCTTAACAACAATATATTTTTTACCATCGCGCGTTTCACAGCGAAGTGCTTGGTGCGATGTTAAAATATTAACGCCACTTTCGGTTAACGCTTCATGAGCAAAAGTAGACACTTCAAGGTCTTCTTTGATCATGATGCGTTCGCTCATTTCAATTTGCGTAACACTTGAACCTAAGCGTGCAAAGCTTTGTGCTAATTCGCTACCAATTGGACCGCCACCTAGTACTACCAATTTTTTAGGTGCCTCATCCAGCTCTGCAAATTTATTCCACAATGTATCGCTTGTTACATAGCCTGTTTCTTCAATACCAGGTAGTGGCGGTACAAATGGGCGTGCGCCAGTCGCAATCACAATAGTACGAGCGGTGAGTGTTTGCGTGCCACCGTCGTTAAGTTTAATTTCTACAGTCCACGGGTCGATTAATTTACCGTAACCTTTTACAACATCTACGCCTAAGTCGGTGTAGCGCTCAACACTGTCGTGTGGTGCTACATCTGCAATTACTTTGTGTACACGTGCCATTACTTTTTTGAACGAAAACTGCGGTGTTGCGTTTTCTAGGCCGTAGTTTTCACCGTGGCGAATTTGCTCTGCAATTTTAGCGCTTTTAATAACTGCTTTACTTGGAACACAACCGTAGTTTAAACAGTCGCCGCCCATTTCGCCCGCTTCAATAAGGGTTACTTTTGCTTTAACAGCAGCAGCAATATAACTTGTTACCAAACCACCTGCGCCTGCACCAATAACAATCATGTTACGGTCGAATTTTTTAGGCTTAGTGTAGTTTTTGTATACGCGACGTTTTTTAAACACGTTTAAGATTCCTTTAGCAATGAATGGGAAAATGCCCAATAAAGCGAATGATAAGATTAAGTTGAATGATAAAATTCCAGATAAGCTCTCTATTTGCGCCAGTTGCGTACCTGCGTTAACAAATACAAATGTACCGGCGAGCATACCTGCTTGGCTTACCCAGTAATAAGTCCATGACTTTATTGAAGTAACACCCATTAATAGGTTTATTAAAAAGAACGGAAACACCGGCACTAAACGAAGAGTAAATAAGTAAAATCCACCTTCTTTTTCAACGCCTGCATCAATTGCAGCTAAGCGCTCAGGAAAGCGTTGTTTAATAGTGTCGCGTAGTAAGTAACGCGATACTAAAAAGGCAAGTGTTGCGCCAATAGTTGATGCAAAAGATGCAACCAATAAGCCTTCAACTAAACCAAACAATGCACCTGCTGCAAGTGTTAAAATAGCTGCGCCCGGTAACGAGAGAGCTGTTACAACTACATACAATAAAAAGAATCCACCAATAACTAATAGCGGTGACTGCTCTTTGTATTGGTTAAACTGATCCATCGACCCTTTTAAGCCATCAAGCGTAAGTAGTTGGTGTAAGTCAAAATGAAAGAACAGGCCGACGGCGGCCGCTGCAATCAATAATAAAAATATTTTTTTAATCATGTTCTCTCTCAAACCGCTCTTAAAAATTATGGGTTAGTGTTAATTTTGCGTTTATTGGCAATTCAGGAAATGCCAATGTTGCGCCAAAGTAACCGCCTTCAAATACTGGGCGCCAGTTTTTTTGATTCGTTACGTTGTTCACATCTAATCGTAACTTGGTACTAGGCGTAAAAGCATAGCTAGTATTTACGTTTAGTGTGTACTGATCACGAATTTTTACCGTCGCCAAAAAGTCTAATGGGTAACTCTTTGTATATAGACCTGAAAAACCCGTTTGCCATTTCGAATTAATTGAATAATTTCCGTTAAAGCTGAAAGACTGCTCAGGGATGCCCTGCACACGGGTGTTTGAAGGTGCAAAAGCGGTAAAGCTAGGTGCGCCAACACTGGTACCTTCAATAATATCTGGACGTGAGTTGTCAAATGCATCAGCTACTTGAGCCGAATCTTGACTACTTGCAGAATTATCGTAGCGAGCGTCAATATAGCTGTAGCCAGCACTTAGCCAATAAGGGTAGGCGTCATAAAATACTTGGCTTTCAAAGCCGGTAGTACGAATGCCAGTGTTACTACCATCACGATTACGTAAACTACGACGTTGGCTAAATACGGCTCCATCGGCGTACCAATCGCTGTTAGTTGGTGCGTATTTTAAACCAAATTCAACTAAGGTATTTTCGGTTGAAAAGTTTTGTGCGCTAATTGTGTTGTCGCCACCAAGAGACGTGCCGCCAGCCATGCTATTTGATGTGGCTTCGTTGTAACTTGCTGCACCATAAGTGGTGTAATCACCATTCAATCGGTAGTTAAAGCTTATTTGCCCCGAATGTAGCTTATCATTAATGCTATCACGAGCTGCAATTTCACCCTCTGGCGCTATTGGGTCGTGCGCGTCTACGTCATAAAAATCAATGCGGTATCCAACACTTGTATGAAACTTATCAGTCCAATCTGAGTCTTGTTGAATAGCAAAACCTGTTTGCCATGAACGCGAATCGGTCGTGTCTGATAGGTTAAAGTCGCCGCTACCATCGTTATTAATATCGTACTGACCACCTGGGGATACAAATACACCTGGGCTAATTTCAATTAAACGCGCTTGTTGTTCACTTGTTAAAGGTATACGGCGGTTTGAAAGTGGGCCTGTTAAGTCAATAGGCAAGTCTGCTTCTGTTGTAAATTGGCTGTAGCCTAATACGCGGTTATAACGCACATCAAATGCAAAAATTGTTTGCTGGTCGCTATTCCAAAGATAGGTAAGCTCGGTACGGTTTTGCGCCGTGTCTGCACCATCTATAATTTCCACAAAGCTGTTTTGTGCAATTTCTTCACGTTGTAAGTGCTGAAAATACGTAATGTTTTTTATTGATGCATTGCTAGAAAGTTCACGCTTATAAATACTGTGTAGTAAATAGGTAGTAGCTTCGTTTTGATTATCAGGGTCGGTAAGTACTGTGCTGCGATCAATTTTAACTTGTCCAGTAGGTGAAATAATTGAACCTGCTGCTGGTACGGTACTGCCGTTTGCTTGCACGCCTTGACCGGTAATATAAAGGCCGTTATCTATTAGCGCTTGAGTAGGGCGGTTAATACCGGCGTTATCGGTAAATTCAACTTGGTATAATTCAAAGTTAATATCCCAGCTGCTTTTGTCATCGGGTAATACACGCAATGATGCAAATAAGCTGTCGCTTTTAGTTCCCGAAAAATCGTAGTAACTGCCGTTATCAATATGTTCAGCGCTTACTCTAAAACCTACTTTATCTTTTACAATGGGTGCACTGTAATCAACTAAAACACTGTATTGATCCCATCGACCTGCAGATACAGTTGCTTTGCCTTTGCTTTCATCCGTAGATGCTTTTTTAGAATGTAAGTTTACAAAACCACCATTGCGTTGGCTTGAGCCAAATAATACCGGTGGCGCGCCTTTTACTACATCTATCTGTTCTATAGAGTTGAACGATAACGGCACACCAAAGCCATTATTACCTGCTTGACGACGTGTACCATCTTGAAAAAGCTCACCCAGCTGCCCGCGAATAGTAGGTAAACTTGGTGCGCCAAAACCACTGGCTGAATAGGTATTAGGGCTTACTGCGAGTACGTCTTGTAGGCTCGTAATATTAAGTTGTTCTATTAATTCGCTTGAAATAGGCGTTACAGAGCGGGCTATATCTTGTAGTGCTAAATTATCACCAAAAGGCCCATCTACTGTTGCATCCTTAACCGAAAGCCCTTGAGATTTAATAACTTGGCCTGCCACTTCAATACGCTCAATTGTGCCACCTTTTGTTGTTTTTGATTCTTCGGCTGCAAAAGCATTAAGTGGTGTATTTAATATTGTGGCTAGGGAAAGTGCTAAATATGCGTGTTTCAAACGTTTTCTCTCTACGGTTAAAATGTTGTTGGCGATAAAGACCGAAGGCTATAAAAATAACTTTCAGTTAAATTGTGTTTCTTTTTGTTTTTTAGAACATAAGCCTAAGCAAGTATTTTAAAGTAGTACTTAAGTGCTTAAATTTAATGGTTTATGTAAATAACTGCTTTTTAACATGTTTTTAAGCATAGTATACTTTTATAAAGCATGTACGGCACTGTTTAAGTTTTATCAATAAAGAGTTAAAACAGATCGTTAATAAAAATAATTACTATTTTTTGAAATAAAAAATAATTTATACGGTCTAGGTTACTTCAACGTTTATTAATATTCATTTAAGGAAATTTTATGACAGGTTCAATGAGTTCTGATGTGCAAAACCGCTTGCAATGGTCACTTTTATCTTTGCGTTTAGGCGTGTTTATTGTAATGGTTATGTGGACGTTCGATAAATTCGTAAATCCTGGTCATAGCGCACGTATTTTCGAACATTTTTACGGTATTAGTGGCTCATCTGACATAGTTGCTTATGTAATTGGTGCTCTTCAACTTGTATTAGTATTAGCATTTTTAGCGGGTATTAAAAAGCGCATAACTTACGGTATCATTTTTGTAATGCATGGCTTATCAACGCTTTCTTCTTATAACCAGTATATAGATGGCTTTAACAACTTATTATTTTTCACTGCATGGCCAATGTGGGCTGCGTGTTTTGCACTTTACTTATTACGCGACCAAGACGTAAAATTTACTGTAAAGTAATAAAACAATAGTTATACCCTTAAGGTTGTAGCTAAAAATACATTGGGCTGAGTTGCTTGCTATTTCAGCCTAATGTATAGCCTTTGAGCACTTCTTCTAACAATCCAACCTCTTTGTCATCTTCTAAAAATAATCCTTTTTATATTATTTCATCCTAAATATTGCGCTAGATCAAAGTTAATATATTTGTAAGAACAATATCGACAGCTTTAGTTTATGTTAGCTATACGGTTAGTAGGTTTTAATTACCTCAAGTTATTCAACTCAATGTTGTGTAGAAGGCTCGTATGGAAAAGGTTAAAATTTCGTCGGCGCATCAGTCATCAAATCGTTCAGAGAACAAGTCTTCACTCAATCAAAATTGCGATGAATGGAGCAAGCTTAATTTAGTACAATTACAAGCAAAGCTAAAAACATCATCCGACGGGTTAAGCCAAGCTGATGCCACACAAAGATTGGCACAATATGGACCTAACGAACTAGTTGAAGAAAAACCAAATTTATTACTCAAGTTTTTATCTTACTTTTGGGGGCCAATACCGTGGATGATCGAGGCCGCTATTGTTTTATCGGCACTTGCTAAACACTGGGCCGATTTTTTCATTATTCTTGTATTATTGTTGTCCAACGTATTGGTCGGCTTTTGGGAAGAACACCAAGCGGGTAATGCAATTGCTGCATTAAAAGCAAAATTAGCTAACAAAGCACGCGTTCGCCGCGATACACAATGGCAAAACTTAAATGCCAGCGAACTTGTACCAGGTGATGTTATTAGAATGCGGATGGGCGATATAGTGCCTGCAGATGCGCGTTTGCTAGATGGTGATACAGTAGAAGTGGACCAGTCATCACTTACGGGGGAGTCGTTACCGGTTGTAAAGTCGGCGGGTGAGACTGTTTATTCGGGATCTATTATCCGCCAAGGTGAAATAGAGGCAATAGTATACGCAACCGGTGCTAATACCTTTTTTGGTAAAACAGCACAGTTAGTACAAGGGGAGCGAACCGCAAGTCATTTTCAGCGAGCAGTGCTTAAAATTGGTAATTATTTAATAATGCTTGCTGCGGCTTTAGTACTGCTTATAGTTATTGTTGCTTTGTTTCGCGATGATCCAATGATCACCACATTACAGTTTGCACTCGTACTAACCGTTGCGGCAATACCAGTCGCCATGCCAACAGTACTATCAGTTACTATGGCTGTAGGCGCTCGTTTATTGGCTAAAAAGCAAGTGGTTGTAACACGTTTAGCTGCAATTGAAGAGCTAGCGGGTGTTGATATTTTGTGCTCTGATAAAACAGGCACACTCACGCAAAATTTATTAACGTTAGGTGACCCACTTTGTGTTGATAATGCACTTAATGAAGTAACCTGCGATGACGTTATATTGAACGCCGCATTAGCATCTCGCTTAGAAAATAACGATCCGATTGACTTAGCAGTATTACAAAGTGTTAAAGCCGATCAAAATCTAGATTCTTACCATATAGAACATTTTCAGCCATTTGATCCCGTGAGCAAACGTACTGAAGCGTCAATTAAAAATGCTGATGGTAAAACGTTTAAAGTAACCAAAGGTGCACCACAAGTTATTTTAGCCTTGTCGGCTAATATTGAGGCAGTTAAAACTCAAGTTGAGGCGTCAATAGATGAATTTGCAGCACGTGGGTTTCGCTCTTTAGCGGTTGCTAAAACAGACGAGCAAGGTAATTGGCAATTTATAGGTGTATTGCCGCTTTTTGATCCACCGCGTGAAGAGGCAATACAAACCATTGCCGATGCAAAAGAAATGGGTATGAACGTTAAAATGGTCACGGGCGACCAAGTGGCCATTGCGCGCGAAACGGCAAGTAAACTGGGTTTAGGAACAAACATTCTTGATGCTAGTGGATTTGGTGCAACGGAGCATCACCAAACAACGCAGTTAGATGACTCGATCGAGAGCGCTGACGGATTCGCACAAGTATTCCCTGAACATAAATACCATATTATTGATGTGCTTCAGCATAGAGGGCACATTGTTGGTATGACAGGAGATGGCGTAAATGACGCGCCAGCACTTAAAAAAGCTGACTGTGGTATTGCTGTATCGGGTGCTACCGATGCCGCGCGTTCAGCAGCCTCAATTGTGTTAATGACCGATGGCTTATCGGTCATTATTGATGCAGTTAAAGAAAGCCGAAAAATATTTCAACGCATGAACAGTTACGCTATTTACAGGGTTGCTGAAACACTACGCGTATTACTTTTTATGACAATGGCGATATTAATTTTTAACTTTTATCCGTTAACAGCCGTCATGATTGTAATGCTTGCTTTACTTAACGATGCCGCCATTTTGTCTATTGCATACGACAATGTGCATTATCAAAATAAGCCCGAAACATGGAATATGCGGCTCGTTTTAGGTATTGCATCTGTGCTGGGAATTGTAGGGCCAATCGCAGCCTTTGGTTTATTTTACTTGGGCGATAAAGTATTTGAACTCGACCGTCCTCATCTTCAAACATTAATGTACTTATTACTTTCTGTAGCAGGGCATTTGACTATATTTTTAGCGCGTACCCGAGGTCCATTTTGGTCTATTAAACCGTCTACTATATTAATGGTCGCCGTATTTGGCACGCAAGTTATAGCAACACTTATTGCTGTTTATGGTGTGTTTATGACCCCACTAGGATGGGGGTGGGCACTTGCCGTGTGGGCATATGCTTTGGTGTGGTTTTTTATTAACGATGGTTTGAAGCTAGTGGCTTATCGAATTTTTGATCCAACAGAAGCACCCTTGCTAGAGAAGAGTTAACGCATAGGCTTAAAAATGAAAAAATGGTTATAAGCCAAGTGGCTTATAACCAATAGTACACAAGGGAGTGTATATAAGGTGGTTCAATTATTTGTGAATAGAGTTACTCACAAATAAAAATTATTTAGTGCATTGCATCGTTATATTGCTTTGCTAAGCTTTGTTTTTGCCCTTCGGTTAGTGCTTTACCAGCCAATTGAAATACTTCGTGTTCTTCTTCGCTTAAGTGATGATGTACCAAATGGTGCAGCTTTTTAGCTGCAACTAACCATGCAGACGAGCTCATTTCGGTATCTTCAAGTTGTTCAATTAATTCATCAATTTCGTGATGTTCAGCTACGCTGTGGCGCGCTTTTTCATGAGTTAAGTCATCAAACATAAGTGGGTTGTAAAAGTAACGTTCTTCAAATTTTGCGTGTTGTTCTAGTTCTGTTTTTAGCTCGTCCATTAGCGTGTGGCGCTGCTCTGTTTCGCCGTGCGTTTGAATAAGCGCATCTACTAATTCTCGTTGTTTGTCATGATCGTGACGTAGTGCTTCAAAAATATTCATAACTAATCCTTTTACAATTTATTTGCTTATATCACTAATGTGCAAACTAAATGCCAAATATTAAGTTGATGTATTTTATTGCTTTTATTTTTATTTTTTATTTTTATGCTCATATCACTGTAAATTTTACAGTGATATGAATGCAATAATTTCAGGTTTTTACATAGTTAAATTATAAAGGGAGTATAAATCCCTACAGAACCTTACAAATATTTACTGGTTGTTTATTTTATTGCAGTGATAAAGTAGCAACATTATTTAGGTACAACCTATATGTATTACTCCCACATATAATACCAATCGGTATAAATGCAGGTAGCACGTTAACTGAATAGGATAGTTTAAGGATGAACATAAAAAGCCCCATCGCCGCATTATTGCTGTGCGCTTTACTAAGTGCGTGTAGTACAACCTCGCGTTCTGACCCTAACTTATGCATTGAAGAGGCTGAAATGGTTGATCGAAATGGCGCTCAAACAAGCTCAGAAGTTTATAATCAATGCATTAGCGCACAAATTAAAAAGGATGATAAAAATGACACTTTTTTTGATGCCATCGGTACGTTCTTTTTTGAATTTTTTGTAATGGTGGTAGAAAAGTAAATAGGCTAACTTGCAGCTGTGATTTAAATTAAATAAGTTGCGTAAAAATAGGATTAGTTATGAAGCAATTATTGATAGTAATTCCACTTTTTTTATTACTAAGCGCTTGTGCGGCACAGCCTTACGCAGGCTCGGCAAAATGTATGGAACAAGCAGATATTGCATACGAAACCGATACACGTAAAAATGAAACATTAGATAATGAATGTAAAGCTGCAAAAGTAAATACGCCTAATAAAGAGCTTGAGAATCATGGCTTGGTTGATAGAAGCCTTTTACAGCTAATCGTTAGCTTTTTAAATGGTGTATTTCAATAGTACATATACAGTAAAAATATAACTAAATAAGGTATGTATGAGGGAAGAACTAAGAGCAAAAATAATTACCGTATGCGATAAAAAAATAGCAGTTAAAGGAGAAAATGTAGGGCTTTCTTTTTATGCATTTTTTGCCAATAAAAACGACGATCCAGAGCTACTTATGGAAGCTGCTACTTGGTGGATACACACCCATAAATTAGATCATTTTGTAAAAGCACATAAAATTAAACAAATGGTTTTAGACGAACTTTAGTCAAGTAAGTGAGCCAATACTTTTAGCTGTGTTTATTTAATCAACTACGACTTGGTTTCTTCCGTTTTCTTTTGCTTTATAAAGTAATTTATCTGCATGCTTAATAAGAATATCTAGTGTGCTTTTTAAAGGGCTACTTACAGAGGCTCCTGCACTAAAAGTGATTTTTGTATCTGTAGGAAAGTCTTCTATATTACTGCAATGCTTGGCGAAGCTAATGGCGAGTCGGTTAAATATATCGCGAATTATTCGTTCATCAACCGTATTTAGTGCAAATAACCATTCTTCGCCGCCGTAACGACCAAACTGATGATCATTACATAGTGTTTCTTTTGCAGCTTTTGCAAAGGCAATAAGAACTAAATCTCCAACATCGTGACCAAAATGGTCGTTAACTTTTTTAAAGTAGTCTAAGTCAACAATTGCTATCGTCATTTTACCTTCACCAAGTTTTGCTTCTGCTGCGCGCATTATTCCTCTGCGATTAGGGCAATTTGTTAGATAATCTGTTAATGAAATATCGTGATATTTTTGACGTTGTCGAGCTTGCCGATAAAATAAAAATAATGAAGCAATCACTAAAATAAATGCAATAGCAGCGCTGAGTCGCCAAATTATTTTTTGTTGATATTCTTCTTTAGCTTGTAGCTCACTAATGTCTTTTGCGTACTCTAGTTGCTGTATTTTGTCTTCTTTTTCTTTTACTTCAAACTGTATCTGTAGTGTTTTTATATTATTTTCACTGGTTGCTTCGTAGTGCTTTTTTGTATAAAGGATCTTTTGTTCAATTGCTTCAAAAGCCTCGTCAGTGTGGTTAAGGCGTCGCTTTAGCTCATAGCGTTTACTTAAAAAATCGGCTTTATAAATACTGCGGCTGAATTTATCTAATTTTAAAAACACCTCATCGTTTGCTTCATTTGCTTGATCAAGTAAATCTAGTTTTATATATATGTCAGCTAACAAAATGAGCGATGCGAGTTGCATGTCGTAAACACCTGCAGAACGAGCAAGCTCAATGTTTTCTTTAGTTAAAGTTAAAGCTTTATCGTAGTTTGCTTGTAAGTACTCAATATTTGCAATTGAGTACTGAGCAAAGGTTAAGCCTTTTTGCATATTAACTTTTTTGAAATAGAGCAATGCTTTGTCTAGGTATATTAAGGCATCTTTAGGTTTCTTAATCTCCAGCAATACATTGCCTAAGCTCCAATATGCTTTTGAGGTAAAAAGCCCATCTTGTGTTTGCTCATATGCCGCAACCGCTTTTTTTGCATAATATACGGCTTTGTCTTTTTCGTTTAGATAATTATATGCATCGGCTATTTTTCTAAAAAAGTATCCTTGAGATGCTGAATCGTCATCTTTTAATGCTAATTCTAACCCCTCTAGTGCAACATTTAGGGTCTTTTTCAATGCATCTGTATCGGTGTAATAGTAAGCAAGTGCTCGTAAAATAATGATTTTTTCTTTAGTTGAATGCTGTTGCAAGCTCTCTTCTAATTTTGTGGCTAGCGTTTGTGCTGGAGCTGGGTTTGGCTCCCTCGCTAGAGACTTGAGTTGTGATTCGAGAAATAATAAATATACACTTTTTTGATTTGGTAGCTCTTTGTTCTTTAAGTAATAGGATAAGTGTGTGTTTAACGCTTCGTATTTTTCTTGTCTAAAAAGTAACTCCGCATACAAAGCGGCCGCTTCTAAATGAAGGTTTTCCCAATTTTGCTCTTTGCTTATTTTAAACGCTTGAGTGAGTTTGTCTTCATTTTGAAGATAGTCTAGTTCATTTAGTTTTATGTTATTGATGAGGGTTTGAGTTGTTTCAAAGTCTAGCGCATGTAAAGTTGCACTTAATGAATCGCCGTTAGCTGAGGCAAGCTTACTTAGAAGTAAAAATAAAATGAGAACAATATACTTTGCCCATAAAGTATTACCTAAAATCTTTATTTGTGTATTGTTAGCCATGTTAATCCTTTGCTGACTTATTTTTATTATTGAAATAATTATTCACATTGCTTAATAAACTTGGGCTTGAACAATTTTTTATACTCATCATTGAAGAAAAAGACCACAAACGATATCAATTTAATTAATAAAAACCAACACATTGTATAATATAATGGTTGTAGCTATGTGTTTTTATTAAAAATCTGCGGCTACTTCAAACTCTAATCGTTTAAGTGTAATTGGGTGAGTAAATGCTAAGTATTCTGCATGTAAATGTAATCTATCGGCTTTTTGCCCGTAATGTGTGTCGCCTATAATTGGCATGTTTAAACCTAAACTGTGCGCGCAATGCACTCTTAATTGATGAGTACGCCCTGTTTTAGGGTATAACTGTAATCGGGTAATATTGTTGTTACGCTCTAAAACGTGCCAGGTAGTAAGTGATGGCTTACCGTGTTTGTAACACACCATTTGGCGCGGTTTATCATCAAAGTCGAGCACTAAGGGTAAATCAATTACTCCGCTATCCTCAGCTACATTACCATTAACTAATGCGACATAACGTTTATCTATAGTGCGGTCAATAAATTGCTTTTGCAGTGCTTTGTGCACGCGTTTATTAAGTGCAATCATCAATAACCCAGAAGTCGACATATCTAACCTGTGCACAATTAGTGGGCCTGATGCCTCTGGAAACTGCGTTTTGATTCGCATATAAACTGAGTCTTCAATATTTACGCCAGGCACAGACAAAAACTCAGCGGGCTTATTTACCACAAGTAAGTCGTCATCTTTATAAACAATATTTAAATCTTTACCCTGAGCTGGGTTGATAAGTAGCGGGTTATCTTCAACATCTAAACCCTTTAGCATGTGCCCAAGTATTGGTTGGCATTTACTGTAACAAGAAGGGTAGTAGTTTTTATGTTGCCTAATTGCTGATTTAGGTGCAGCTCCCCACCAAAACTCAGCCATAGCAAGTGGTTTTAAACCATGCTTATAGGCGTATTGTAATAATTTAGGCGCAGCACAATCGCCAGCACCCGAAGGAGGAGTGTGCTCAGGCAGTGCTGCAAATATGGCATTTAAGTCTGTAGTTTCTCCATTTGCATTTAAAAATTGGTACTGTGCAAATAGCTTTTTTTGTAAGCTTTTAGAAAGCGTTTTACGGCGTTTTTTTAAATGAGCAATTTCATCAGAAATATTGATGTGTGTTTGCTGCAGTGACTCGATTATATTTTGCCAATAGGCTTTAAGTGCCAGCAGTTGCTTTTTTTCTACGATACTTTGCCCTGCAAGCTTATTTTTTAACTGCTCAAAATCACTTTCGTTAAGCTCTAATTCGCCTTCGGTACGTTGTATTTTACGTTGCTGGCGACCGGCTTGCATTACTCCCTGTTGAGCTAATAGTGCTTGCTGGTAGCTCCGTGTTGCATCATCAAGTTTGCTATTAACTTCATGCAGTTGTTCGCTATTTTCTAATTGCTCAATTTGAGCATTAATATCGTTAATTATTTTACTTTGAGCTAAATAGCTATCGTCTTGCAGTTGCATGCTAGAAACTGGCGGTACAAAGCTAATATTGGCTTTATCACCTTCAATTTGCCCCGAATAAGCACTTAAAAAGCCTAATTGTTGCTCAGCATTTTGCACCACTAAAACCCCAAACATTTTACCGGCATTTTCTGCTTTTAAATGCGTTAACGTTTCAAGTTGTTGCTGTAATTGTTTTGTGGCTTCTACAGCTATTGGTTGCGGCTCGTAATAAAAAGGGAAAGTAAACTTTTCAGGGAGCGCCAGAAAATCAATATTTTGAGAAAATAATGTAAAACACGAAGCAGAATTTGACATAGAAGTAAGAGAAAAGCATTCAGTAAAATAATTGAGCGCATAATAACATATTCATAGTTAAGCCACTAAAAATCTCGCAGACGCATATTTATAGACACTTTAAAGCGGACATTCATGTTTTATGTATCAGTATGATGGCGCAGCAAACTTGGGAGTATCGTTTGTTAGTAAAGTCTCGGTAGTAATATATCTATCATTATCAAAATATTTAAGCTTATCGATACTCAATAATTGAGCGCATTTCGAAACGATGACTTACTTGATAGATCAGAGGCGAAAAATCAATTTACAGAATAACTGAATATTTAGGAATTCTATATTATGAGTCAAAATATCGCAAGTTTTATCACTAAAACCCTCGAACAAGCTGGTGTAAAACGTATTTGGGGAGTCACTGGCGATTCACTTAACGGCATTAGTGAAAGTCTGCGAAAAATGGGAACAATTGAATGGCTAGGAACGCGACATGAAGAAGTTGCCGCATTTGCAGCCGGTGGCGAAGCGCATTTATCAGGAGAGCTTGCGGTGTGTGCGGGTTCTTGTGGCCCAGGTAATCTTCATTTAATTAATGGTCTATTTGATTGTCAGCGTAATAATGTACCGGTATTAGCTATCGCCGCACATATTCCTTCGTCTGAAATTGGCAGTAGTTATTTTCAAGAAACCCATCCGCAAGAATTATTTAAAGAATGCAGTGTGTATTGTGAAATGGTGTCGAGCCCCGAGCAAATGCCGTACCTGCTAGAAACCGCAATGCGACAAGCAATATTAAATAAAGGCGTGAGTGTACTTGTGCTACCTGGCGACATTGCATTAAAAGATATGCCTAAAGCTATTAAGCCAAAATGGAATGTGCCAAAACCAGCAACGCATACTCCCGCTTTATCTGATATTGAAGCAATGGCGACTCATCTTAATAAAAGTAAAAAAGTAACCTTGTTGTGTGGTGCTGGTTGTAAAGATGCCCACGACGAAATTGTTGCGCTAGCCGAAAAATTACAAGCACCGATAGTGCATGCTATGCGTGGTAAAGAATTTATTGAGTACGATAACCCTTACGATGTTGGTATGACCGGATTCATTGGCTTTGCGTCGGGGTATCATGCAATGCAAGAAGCCGATACATTACTTATGATTGGTACGAGCTTTCCTTATCGTGCATTTTATCCCGAAAATACCACTATATTGCAAATTGATAATCAGGCCGCGTCACTCGGGCGACACGTGCAAATTGACTGTGGCGTATTAGGCGATACAAAAAATTCAGTGACCACTCTGCTTGATTATATTAAAGGTGAACGGAGCAGTTCGCACTTAGAAAAAAGTGTTAAAAACTACAAAGAGTCTCGACAAGATCTCGATGAACTAGCTACTGGCAAAACCTCGCAAAATTTAATTCACCCGCAATACCTAACACGTTTACTCAACGAGCAAGCGGCTGACGATGCTGTTTTTACTTGTGATGTAGGTACGCCAACAGTGTGGGCTGCACGTTATTTGTCAATGAATGGAAAGCGCCGCTTAATTGGATCGTTTAATCATGGTTCTATGGCAAATGCCATGTCGCAGGCAATGGGGGTTCAATCTGTAGATAGAGACCGCCAAGTCATTGCAATGTGTGGTGATGGTGGCTTTTCGATGTTAATGGGCGACTTAATCTCGCTTAAACAGCTTAATTTACCAATAAAGATTGTTGTTTATAATAATCGCTCACTTAGTTTTGTGGCTATGGAAATGAAAGCCAGTGGGTTTTTATCAAGCGATACCGATTTAGAAAACCCAAGCTTTGCTAAAATTGCAGAGGCCTGTGGCTTAAAAGGGATTCATGTGGATGACCCTGAAAAATTACCATCGGCAATGAACGAAATGATGAACCACTCAGGACCTGTTGTTTTAGAAGTCGACACTGCAAAACAAGAGCTTTCAATGCCGCCGCAAATCAAATTAGAGCAAGCAAAAGGCTTTAGTGTTTACATGATGAAAGCGCTGATAAATGGCAAAGGTAACGAGATTGTAGAGCTTGCCAAAACTAACTGGTCACGCTAGTTAAGTTACTTCCCTATTGAGTATTTTGGCTCAATAGGGAAGTGTAAATTAGAAGTAGGATATGATTAAAATGGAAGGTTTTTTAGTATAGTGTTGGAATCACTACGATGCTTTTGAGCTCACTCAAGTGCGATGTAAAGAGCTAAAACACTTAGCATTGGCATCAATTGCTACTTGGTAGTTGTTTTAGTTTAACGTTTCACTCGCTTTACTCAATCAAAGTAAAGCGAGCGCTTAGTATCACTTATAAACTCTTTTTAGGCGGTAGGGCGACGTTTGCAAATATTAGTCCTGCAACAAGCGACATAAATATTAAAAACGTTTGTTGGCCTATGTGTTCTGCGTATATAAAGTCTTGGCCTTCAATTAGTGAGTTTAAGCCAATATAGGTTTTGCTACCTGGTACTAATACAATTAAGCCTTGCATGGCCACAATAGAAGCTGGCGCATTAGCAACGCGGTTAAACAAGTTACTAAATATACCCACCGATAAAGCACCCACAAACGTACCTAACGTGTAATCAAGATACATAGCTGAGCCAATACTAGTGCCATACGCTATAAAGCCTGATGCAATAGACCAAACCGCATGCTTAAGTTTGGTTCTAAAAATCACGATTAAGCTGCTACAAAGTAAAAATATAGCCAGCCATGCGGTCCATTTTGGTAATGGCTCAGGTTGTACAAAGTCGGCTTGCCCAAAGAGTGCAAAGCCAATACCTATACCTATAAAACCACCAAAATACAGTTTAAACAACAGCATAAACGAGTCCATTACCCTTGCTGTGCCCGACACTAAATGCCGTGCTGCAAGCTCTGCTAAACCAAGCGCAAGTGCTAAACCGGGTATAAATACAATAATGGCCGAAAGTACTACCAAGCGTATATTTATTTCAGGCGTTATATACACGCTTACTGCACATGCAAGTACTGCTGATATTATGGCAACTAATGGCTCAAGCATGTGAGCTACGCGTTTTGAGCGACCAGACCAAAGCACAAACACATAAACGACTAAAGTAAGCAGCGATGACCAAATAACATCAGTCCAGCTAGTACCCATTAACATAGCAAACGCACCACCAGAAGTTGCAAAGGCAACGCCCGTTGTTAATTTATTATATGGGTTTGGCATCACAAAAATTGCGTCTAGTTGCGCATCAACTTCTTGTAAACTTAGCTTGTCGTCAAGCATTTGGTTTACAAGGTCGTCGGTGTCGGCAAGTGAGCCTAAATCGTGATCGCCAGGGTCTACACGTGCAACGTGGGTGTACTCATCTTCGTGGCCATCGGTCCAAATAACAAACGTTACAGAGGTTGGCGACATAACAAATGACGATTTAAGTCCTAAGTAAGTAGCCACTTCCATTAGGTGGGCTTCTAGTCGGTAGGCTGGGGTGCCATACTTGTGAAGCATTTTACCCAATTTAACGATAAATTTGCGTTTTTCTGTAAAGGTTGCAGTTTTCAAATCTTTTTGGACCAAATATTGCGATAACTAAGCTAAAAATATAGACAATACAGCTAAAACTGCCCACGTTTGATGGGCGCGATTTTAAACACTAATTGGTGTGTGTCTAGTCATTTTTAATCTAATTTTTTATTTTTTTCAGCTATCCATTGCGACATGTATTGAGTGCTGCGCATTGTATGATGTTTGAGCATTTGGCCTGTGAAGTTTTTTTCGCGATGAGCGCTTAAAGCGCAACTTATTGAATCAATTTTTTTAATTAACGCTGCGCTTAATTGGGCTTTATCGTACAGCGTATTAAGGAGTGTATTACCATCTTGCTGCGCTTGTTCAAAGTCACTTTGATTGTTGTGCATTTCAATGGCAGCGTTGGCAAAGTCATCGGCTGAGTTGGCTATTTTACCAGGCCATGGTAAATCGTTATGCATGCCCTCTGCGCCAATGTTAGTGGTAACGCTGGGTGTTTGCATTATCATGGCTTCAAGCAATTTACCTTTAATGCCTGCACCAAAGCGCAGTGGAGCTAAACATACACGCGCACTTTGCATTACATCAAACGCATTATCAGCCCAGCCTTTTATTAAAAAACCGGTTTTAGGGTTATTTAGTGCCGTGGCTTTTGGTGGTGGGTAAGAGCCATAAATATGTAGTTCTGCTTTTGGGAGTTGCTTGCGAATAAGTGGCCATATTTTTTGTAAATAAAGTACAGCATCCCAGTTTGGCGCGTGTCTAAAGTTACCTATAGTCATAAAGTGCTGGCGCTGCTCAAACGTTTTTGTACTTGTAGGCAGTGAGCTTAAGTCAACCATAAACGGTAAATGGTGTAATAAACTTGGCTGTATTTTAAATACGCTGTTTAGCAGGCTCATTTCATAACTTGAAATAATTAAGCTCAGGTCGCAGCGTAAAATAGCGGCAATTTCGCGTTTTGCTATGTCTGAATGTAAATCGCTGGTTGTAAAGTCACGCTCACCTTTAAACGCTTCGTGGCGAGCATTACGTAGGCACTGTAAATCTTCGGTATCTAGAATTTTAATTGCGTGTGGGCAATGCTTATCGACACGCCAGCCAAATTGTTCTTCCATCATAAAACGGTCAAACATGACTATATCTGGATTATAGGCTTTAACGTATTCGTCAAAGCTGTCGCAGTTTAATGCAATGCTTTGGCTGGTTATGCCGAAGTCGTCAAGGTTTACCATGTGATCGGTGCGCTGCGCGGGCGTTGCAAATTCAACGTCCCAGTTTTGCGCTCTAAATGCATTTAATAACGACATCATGTGCGTTCCCGCAGCAGACGAATTTGGCTCTGGCCATACGTAGCCAATTACCAGCACTTTTTTCATTGGCTAGAATCTCTAATTTGTAAGTTTACATTTACCAGTGTTTTTACTGGCGGGGCTGTATTTTGTAGTAGCTCTTGCAGTATTAAAAGGCACCGCTTGGCTATATCGGTTGTACTTATAGCCACGGTGGTTAAGTGATTATTTATAACCGCGCTATTAGGAATATGGTGGCAACTCACTACTTTAATACAGTGATGCGTTAATGAGTTAATAGCGGCAATAACACCTTGAGCAATAATATCGTTTGAACACACCACTGCGTTTAATGTTGGGTTATGTTTATATGCTTCTATAAATGCATTTTTAGCGCTAAGGGCTGTGTTTACTGCGCAGTGAATGGGGGCTAATGGATTAATGCTGTGCTGCGCGCAAGCGGTATTAAAGCCACTTTGTAGTGCTTGTGAATCATTTAAAGTAAGTTCACTGCCTATAAATGCAATGTTTGTCACGCCTTGTGCGAGCAAATGCATACTGGCTACGTGGCTGGCTTTTTTATAGTCGGGTAATACACAAGGAGCTGCGCTAAAAGGCACTTCACTCATTACGGTAATTACTTTGTGTTGCGCGCTGAGCGTATCAAGCCATTTGGAGCAAGTATTAGCAACGGGGCAAATAATAAATGCAGCAGCGTTGTATTCTTTTAAGTTTTTAACTGCGTTTGCTTGTAGTTCAAGACTATTATTACTGCTTACAATCATGGCTTGTAGGCCACTTTCGTTTAACAAAAGTTGTAGGCTGGTAGCAAGTTGCGCCATAGTTGGGTTAGTTAAATCGTTTATTACTATGGCCACTAAATTTGAGCGCTTTGAGCGCATAGCTGCGGCATCACGATTATAAACGTAACCAAGCTCATCAATCGCTTTTAGTATTTTTTGTTTACTTTTATTGCCCACTTTATCGCTTTGGGTAAGTACCAAAGATACGGTTGATTTTGATACACCAGCACGCTCTGCAACATCAAAAATAGTGACTGATTTGGCTTTGTTATGCATTGTATTTTAAGTACCGCAGTGGTGAATAAATAGCGCTGTAGTTTAGCTTAATCAGCACTATTAAGTCATCTTTTAGAGGTGTTTAACTTACCTTAATACTTTATGAACAAAGCAAAACGTGTTTATATACGCTTATAAGAGTAAAAAATAACAAAAGGATAAAAACATGAGCGCTTTTAGGCTGTTAGTTGCCTTTATTTGTTGTGCGGCATTAGTACCAACAAGTTACGCCGAGCAGGGCTATCAAACCCCATCACCGGAACTTGCAGCATTGGTTGATGCTAAGTTAGCACCCACTAGTTACTTATCGAGCGATGGCCAGTGGTTAGCGCTTTTTGAACGCAAACGTGTAGTAACCCTTGATGAACTTGCAAAAGAAGAGCTTAAGCTTGCTGGTATTAAGCTAAACCCCGCTAATTTTTCGCGCTCTCGTGTGAGTGCCAAATTTAGTGCCGTGGAGCTAAAGCATGTTCAAAGCGGGTCGGTTATCAGTATTAATAACTTACCTAATGGCATTATTCGCTCACCTAAATGGTCATCTAATAGTCAATATTTAGCCTTTATTGTTGAGCAACCAGCCCAAGCCAATTTATGGCTTTACAGCGTTGAAACCAAACAAGCAAAAGAGTTAACTAGCGCTGCATTAAATTCGGTACTAACTGCATCACCATATAAATGGCTGCCAGATAGCAGCGCCATTGTTGCAAACCTCGCTGTTAACTTTGGCAAGCCAAGGCTTGAAAATAACAGCCAAAATGTAGTGCCTGTTATTCAACAAAGTACTGGCGAAAAAGCGCCTGCACGTACTTACCAAAATTTATTAACAAGCCCGTTTGATGAATCACAATTTAAATTTTACGGCCAAGGGCAATTGGCTTACGTAACGCTTGATGGTAATACTCAAGCAATAGGTAGCCCTTCTTTATTTAAATCATTTTCGGTATCACCTGATTCTACCAATATATTAGTCGCCGGTATTAATGAGCCGTTTTCGTATCAAGTGCCTTACAGCCGCTTTGCAAGCACGTGGCAAATATGGGGCATGCGCGGCTATGCATTAGCAGAGCTGGCAAAACAACCACTTGCCGATAACATTCCACAAGGTTACGACAGCGTACGCACAGGCCGCCGTAATTTTGAATGGCGAGCCGATCAGGGCGCTGAAGTTATTTGGGCCGAGGCGCAAGATGGCGGCGACATGAAAACTGACGTTGAGCATCATGATTATGTATACAGCTTGCGTGCACCATTTAAACGCGAGCCTAAATTATTTGCCAAAGTAGAACGCCGTTATGCAGGAATGGAGTGGGGCAACGAAAACGTAGCCATGCTGACAGACTGGCGCTTTAGCGATCGCCAAGTACGTACTTACATAGTACAGCCACGAAATGCCGACAGAAACCGCGTTTTATTTTCAGAGCGTAGTTACAACGACGCGTATAAAGACCCTGGTAATGCAATTTACGAGCGCAACGATTTAGGCGCAAACGTGATTAAAATTGTAGGCGGGCGTTATATTTACCTGCGCGGTAATGGTGCTTCAGAGCAAGGTAATGTGCCGTTTTTAGATCAATACGATGTTAAAACAAATAGCAGCAAGCGCTTATGGCAATCAGAAGCGCCATACTACGAGCGTGTACGCGCTCTGCTTGACGACGAAGGTGAGCGATTTATTACTATTCGTGAATCTAAAACTGAGCAACCTAACTTTTTTATACGCAATTTAGATAACGACACGCTAACGCAATTAACGACATTTGAGCATCCGTATCCTGCATTTAAAGGGGTAACTAAAGAGCAATTACGTTATAAACGCGACGACGGTGTTGAGCTTTCGGGTACGCTTTATTTACCACCAGGGTACGATAAAACACAAGGCCCGTTACCTGTACTTATGTGGGCTTACCCACTTGAATACAAAGATAAAGCCGTAGCATCGCAAGTTCGCGAGTCGCCTTACGCATTTACCTACATTGGCTATTGGGGTCCTATGCCTTACCTTGCCAAAGGGATTGCCGTGTTTGACGACCCTAAAATGCCAATAGTGGGTATTGATGGCAGTGAGCCAAACGATAACTTTAGAAAGCAGCTAGTATCCAGCGCGCAAGCAGCTGTTGATGTATTGGTTAAAAAAGGTATTGCCGATAAAAACAAAATAGCCATAGCAGGGCACTCGTATGGTGCATTTATGGTTGCTAACTTATTGGCTCATAGCGATTTATTTAAAACTGGTATTGCTCGCAGTGGCGCGTATAACCGCACATTAACGCCGTTTGGTTTTCAAGGAGAAGAGCGTGATTTTTGGCAAGCACAAAGTGTGTACGCTAATATGTCGCCGTTTTTTCACGCTGAAAAAATTAACGAACCAATGCTAATGATCCACGGTCAGGAAGATCCTAATTCTGGCACTTTCCCAATGCAAAGTGAGCGCATGTACGCAGCCCTAAAAGGTTTAGGTAAAGATGCCCGCTTAGTAATGCTCCCATATGAAGCACATGGTTACCGTGCGCGTAAAAGCTTATTACACGTGTTGTGGGAACAAGAACAGTGGTTAGATAAGTATTTGTTAAATGATACAGCAAAGCATGTCGAGGTCATTACTGAACCAATGGTAAGTACTGGGCAATAGATGCTTTTTACATATGGGGTGGGGTGCAAGAAGATCCACCCTCAATCTCACGGCACTTTCCCAATGCAAAGTGAGCGCATGTACGCAGCCCTAAAAGGTTTAGGTAAAGATGCTCGCTTAGTAATGCTCCCATATGAAGCACATGGTTACCGTGCGCGTAAAAGCTTATTGCATGTATTGTGGGAACAAGAACAGTGGTTAGATAAGTATTTGTTAAATGATACAGCAGAGCCAGTAGAAGTTATTACTGAACCCTTGGTAAGTGCTGGGCAATAGTAATAAACATGAGTAAGCAACAGCGCGGCTACTTATAGCCGCGTTTTTGCTTTTAATATGAGAGTAAATTAATGATTGATGTAGCAGCACTTGCGGTTTTTATTCCTACGTTCTTTTTTGTGTCTATCACCCCAGGTATGTGTATGACCCTTGCCATGACACTCGGTATGAGCATTGGCGTGCGCCGCACATTATGGATGATGATAGGTGAGCTGTTAGGTGTAGCAAGTGTTGCTATAGCTGCGGTATTAGGCGTTGCAAGCGTAATGCTAAATTACCCAGACGCGTTCGCTATTTTAAAATGGGTTGGCGGTGCGTACTTAATTTATATTGGCTTTAATATGTGGCGAGCCAAAGGGAAAATGTCGGTCGATACCTCAAAACCAAGTGACGTAAGTCGGAAGTCGCTATTTACGCAAGGTTTTGTAACCGCAATTGCTAACCCTAAAGGGTGGGCGTTTATGATCTCACTATTACCGCCCTTTATAAGTGTTGAGCATGCAGTAGCCCCTCAGCTTTTAGTATTGCTTGGCGTTATAATGACCACCGAGTTTTTAAGCATGTTGGCTTATGCAACAGGCGGTAAAAGCTTACGTTTATTTTTAGCCCGTGGCGATAATATAAAATGGATGAACCGTATTGCTGGTAGCTTAATGGGGTTAGTTGGAATTTGGCTTATTTTTGGTTAGCTCAAAAAGTAGTTGATATTGTCAATTAATTTGCTATAGTTGATTTTGTCATCTATTTAACGCTTAAGGCATGCCCAAAAATGAGTACACCCGTATCAGTAAACCCAGTAATGGTTGAGTCTAAAAAAACACCTGTAATTTATAAAATACTGGTTATGGTAAGTATTATCACTCTAATCGGCGGTACTCTAACTGGCATTATGACTTATGTGAATGTGGGTGTTACAGAGCATTTTTATGCCGACTGGTTTACCTCGTTTATAAGTGCAGTACTTGTAATGGCGCCTGTTGGTTTTGTAATGATGACCTTAATACATACGCTAGTTGCTAAGTTATTACCTAATGGCAGTGAGCTAAAACGTAACTTAGTTATTAGTGTTTTTATGGCGTTGATAATGGAATCGGTGATGGCGTTTGTTACCGCTACCAACAATATTGGCTATGCAGATATGCATGTATTTGTAACTGGATGGGCTGAAGGGTTATTAGCCGCATTAGCAATAGGCTTAACTATAATGCTGATAATGTCGGTTACGGTAAAACCTAAAATAGAACGCTTTTTAAAAAGCTAATAACAAAAAAGAGCCATTGGCTCTTTTTTGTTATTTAGTGTTTACCTGCTCTTTAAATTGCGCCATTCAAAAAAGGTGCTGTTCGGCTTATTTTAGATTGAGCTACATCTGTAGGTTTACCTTGCGCTACAATTAAGCCGCCTTCTTCACCAGCACCAGGGCCTACATCAATTACCCAGTCACTATTGCGGGCTACTTGCATATCGTGTTCAACCATAATAACGGTATTGCCAGCATCAACTAATTTATTTAACTGCGCCATTAGCATTGATACATCCGATGGATGCAGGCCTGTCGTTGGCTCATCAAGAATATAAAGTGTGTTACCGCGCTGCGCACGTTGCAGCTCGGTTGCTAATTTAATACGCTGCGCTTCACCGCCAGAAAGCTCAGTTGCAGGTTGTCCTAAACGCAAATACCCAAGACCTACTTGCATAAGTGCATCGAGTGCTCGCAGTATTGCAGGCTCATTTTCAAAAAAGGTATGCGCCGCTTCAACCGTTAAATTGAGGATATCGCTTATGTCTTTATCACGATATGTAACCTCAAGTGTTTGCTCGTTATAACGTTTGCCATGACACACTTGGCAAGGTGAATAAACGCTTGGTAAAAACAGTAGCTCTATACTTACAAAGCCAACGCCCTCACAGTTTTTACAGCGACCTTTAGCAACATTAAACGAAAAGCGACCTGAATCGTAACGGCGCTCTTTTGCTTTTTGGGTTGAAGCAAATAGTTTACGCACGTGATCAAACAAACCCGTATAGGTAGCTAAGTTTGAACGAGGGGTACGGCCAATCGCTTTTTGATTTACGGTAATCAGGCGGCTTATATTATTTATACCTTCAATGATTTTTCCGCTGGTGTGTGTTTGCAGTTCTTGTTCGAGTAAGTCGGCTTCGTCGGTGGGGGCTTCCGGTATTACTTTTTGCCCAAGTGCTTCGTAAACAAGCTCTACTAACGCTTGGCTTACTAGGCTTGATTTACCCGAGCCCGAAACCCCAGTAACGGTTGTCATAACACCTAGTGGAAATTCTGCATTGAGTTTTTTAAGATTGTTACGATCAATATCAGCCAATTTTAACCACGCTTTTGGCTGCCTTTGAGCCTTTTTTTGCGCGCTGTTTTGAGTAGACTCTTGAGTAGTATTTTTAGCAAAAAGGTGACGACCGGTGTGCGAGTTTTTTATTTTTTTTAACCCTTCAACAGGGCCGCTGTAAATAATCTCGCCACCATGCACACCTGCATCAGGGCCTACATCAACAATCCAATCAGCATGTTTAACAACGCTAATGTCGTGTTCAACAACAAATACAGAATTGCCAGCCGCTATTAGCTCATCGAGCGCTTTTAGCAAGGCTTGAGTGTCGGCAGGGTGTAAACCCGCTGAAGGTTCATCTAACACGTAAACTACCCCAAATAATTTAGAGCGAATTTGTGTGGCAAGTCGCAACCGTTGTAGCTCTCCGGGTGAGAGCGTTGGCGTTGTGCGCTCAAGCGACAAGTACCCTAAACCAAGCATGGTTAGTGCTTCAATACGGGTGAGAATATCGTTGGCAATGCGCTGTGTAACAATGGCTTGCTCTGGGTTTTTTGTATTTTTATTTACTTTGGTATTAGCGGCGTTACTTAGCTTTTTAGCAAGCTCGTTTAATGTAAGCTGAGATAGCTCGCCAATATCGAGCCCTGCAAATTTAACACTTAACGATGCTTGTTTTAATTTTTTACCTTGGCAAGTAGGGCACTGCGATATTTGCATAAACTGCGATACGCGCTTTTTTGTACGCGGGCTTTGGGTAGTAGCAAAAGACTGTAAAACAAAGCGTTTAGCGCTTGAAAAAGTTCCCATGTAGCTTGGATCTTCGCTATTTTTTATCGCATTTTGTGTTTGCTCATAGGTGTAATCTGGATATACAGGCACAGTAGGTGTTTCGTCGGTAAATAAAATCCAATCGCGTGCTTTTTTAGTAAGTTTGTTCCAAGGCGTGTCTATGTCATAACCAAGGGAAGTAAGAATTCGGCTTAAATTTTTACCTTGCCATGCTGGTGGCCACGCGACTATAGCGCGCTGGCGAATAGTTTTTGTATCGTCTGGCACAAGTAGCTTTTCGGTTACTTCAAACACCCGGCCTATTCCTGAGCATTCTGGGCACGCACCTTGTGGCGTATTTGGCGAAAACGCATCGGCGTAAAGTATGCCTTGCCCTTTGGGGTATTCGCCTGCGCGTGAGTAAAGCATGCGTAGCGCGTTAGAAATAGTTGTTATGCTGCCAACGGATGAACGAACCGACGGTGCCCCTCGTTGCTGCTGCAAAGCAACGGCAGGCGGTAGCCCTTCAATAGAATCAACATCGGGCTCATCAACTTGATCTATTAACCTACGTGCGTATGGCGATACCGAATCAAGGTAACGGTGCTGCGACTCAGCAAACAGCGTTCCAAACGCAAGCGACGATTTTCCAGAGCCCGATATTCCTGTAAAAACAACCAATGCGTTACGAGGTAAATCAACGTCTACATTTTTCAAGTTGTGAACGCGTGCCCCCCTTACTTGAATGCTATTACTGGGATCAGATAAATCCATTGTTGAGTTTTTATGTGTGCTTGCCATACGTTTATACTCCTGTTTAATCGCGCTTTTTACTTTAAGTTAGCTTTGAATTATTTACTCTTATCGCTTGTTATTACCCAAAGTAGCGCAAGCACACTGAATGAACGCTTAGTCTGCAGTGGCACAGCTAGAGTGCGGGGTAAATTGAGCGCTGGATAAAATTACGATGATTGTTTGTTTACATAATGGGTATGGAGTGCGAGTATAATTTAAACAGTTATTGTGATGTAATTTGTTACGCAATTTACTAGGTAATAAAAGGAACTAACAGTGAATAAAGCCTTCGTGATCATTTTGTTGATGTTTTCGTGGTCCACCCAAGCCGACTCTATCAAAGCGCTAAATGTTGACCGTGCAGTACCAAATAGCATGCACTTATCGTTTGCAAACGATAGCAACATAACCCCTAAAAAAGGGGATTTTAAAATCGTTAATTATGTATTAATGAGCAATGAAGAGGGCGAACGCTGGGCTGTTATAACGCTAACTAACTTATCGTCGGGCAATCGAGAATTAGGCGAGGAGCACTTACTTGCACTTTTTGCTGACGGCAGCCGATTCATGCCAATGGAATTTAAACTCGGTTTTAAAGGCAACGAAACACAATCGGTAACTGTATCGTTTGCCGATTATAAGTTCCCTATTTTAAGTGTGTATTCGAGTAACGATTTGTAACTAATATTAGTGCAATTATGCTGCCTTAGAGTCTTGTATTGTATTAAATAGCAATTTTGTAATCGCAAAAATAGTATGCTGTTGGAATTACTCTTCAGCTTGGTAATATAGCAAAGGCTTTTAAAGTATTGAGTATCTGCAAATTGCATGTAGCTACTAGTTGGCTTTGTGCGATGAGCAGGCATTGAGTAAATATAATAGTTCATTATGTGGTCAATATTTGTTACTCAGGTATTCAGGGAGATAAGCCACACGCGCATATAATTTAATTAGCTCTGTTTAAAATAGTAGAAAACTTAATAATAGCAATATCTTAGATAATTTGTTAAAACATTACATCACGTAGAAAATGAGCGAGGAACGTAAAGAAATTCGCGCATTATAAAATTTTATACGCCAAGGAAAGGATGAAGATATGATTAGTAAATTCTCTAAAAACATCGCTAAAAGTGTTCTGTCAGAAATCGCTATCGCAAAAAAAATTGAAATAATGGGTAACCCTTCTGATTCTTTTCACCACTTGGAAAATGCACACGTATTAGGCCAAGAATCTACTTGGTGGCATGTCAAAGTGCATTTACTTATGTTTTCTTGGGCAATTAGACAGGGAGATGCAAAAGAGTGCATCGGTCAAATTTTCCGCATTATTGGTGCAGCGACTAAAACAGCAATAGGTTTAGTTCCTGCGGGGAATACTGGAGGCACAAATATTAGCCCTTTTAAAAAGTTACCTCTTAAACCAAAGCATCAGGCCGCTATTATCAAGGCCAAAGGCAGCGCATAACAAACCACTGACTCCATTCTGGCGCTCGTTGAGACATAAACATGTAGGCTACCTTCGCTCCGTATTTTAGCCTATATATTCGTGCCCGTAAGTGGGAAATTAAGTTTTTAGGAGAGCTTCGGTGATTATCAGAAAAATGAATGAGAAGGATGTTGAAGCTGTAAGTGCAATTTGTATTGCTTCGTTTTTACGCTCTATTGCAGACACGTTGTCAGAGGAAGGGAAGACTACTTTTTCGAGTATTGCTGCTAGCAATGCTTTTCTTGGCAGAATGAAGGGCGACAACTTAATATTCGTTGCTGAGAACGACGAAAATATCGAAGGTGTCATTGAGTTAAAGGAAGGTCGACATGTTGCGATGCTTTTTATTCGTCCTGAACGCCAAAAGAGTGGTATTGGGAGAAAGCTGCTTTTATCCGCCTTAAAATACGCGAAGGTAGAAACTGTAACCGTCAGCGCGTCACTACCTTCAGTGACCGCTTACGAAAAGTATGGGTTTGAGTGCAGTGGCGAAATTGATGAATCGGCAGGTTTGGTTTATCAACCTATGGAAATTAAACTTAGTAAGTAAATGTACGCGGCGAGCACGTGATTGCAGCGTTACCAATGTTCGCTTCTGGCACTTTGCTAAAGCCAGCTTTGAGCGATAACCGGTCATTGATAAATTATGATTTATGAAGTCAATATTTGAACCCATTGGCTCAGAAATCATAGCTAAAAAAGGTGATCTCATAACGTGAATCCCAAAAAAACCTGGATTTATATACAGTTGCTTGTGTTTTGTCCAATATTACTACTCTCTACCACTTTGGTGTATTTTTGCATTTGTAAAATATCATATAAATTCAACTAATTGTTTACAAATGTTTTTTGAGAGCTAAGATAAATGCATTGTAATATATGGACATTTGTCGGCTTATAAAACGACAAATGTCGTAGACAAAATTGTTATAAGCCTAAAGGAATACCGAGTGAGACTTTCCCTTTCAATTTTATTATCAATGATTTCTCTCTATTGTTTTGGCATTACTGATTTAGAGGTTGAAAGTTGGCAAGAGGATCTTGAGTTTTATTCACGAAATTTGTCTGAAAAACATATAGATCTTTACCATACGATTTCTAGGCAAAGCTTTAATGAAGAGGTAACGCAACTTAAAGGCTCTCTATCCTCCTTAACGAAAAATCAGTTATTAATTGAACTGATGCGGTTAACTCACAAAATTGGTGATGGGCATACATCATTTCCTTTATGGGGAGCTAATTTAAAAAGTTTTCCTATTCAATTAAAGGTGCTCAATGGAGAGCTTTATGTAATTAAAACTACCAAGGATTCCAAGCACCTCCTTGGTGCAAAACTTGAGAAAATTAACGACATGAATGCAGAAGAAATCTACCGTTTATTTTCTCAACTAACACCATTTTCTGAAAACAAATACTCAACACAAGTAAGAGCAGCACAATATATCCCAAAAGCAGAGTTACTTAATGGGCTGGGGATTATCAACGATACATTTCAAGCTCGATTCACATTCACAATAGGTAAAGAACTAATTGAACAGCAATTAGAACCATCTCACTCAAATGAGTACACAGCCGAACTCACCTATCTAAACAATTCCATATTTTCGATTGAGGAAAAACTTAACGAGAATCTTTGGTTTGGGTCGTTAAACGATAATAAAGTGGTTTATTTTAAATTTCGCCGTTATACATCAATCTCAAAAATGGAATCACTGGGCGAAGATTTATTATCTTTCATTAATAAAAACAAATCTAAAAAGTTAATAATTGACCTTAGAGACAATTATGGTGGGGACTTTTTTGTAGGTTTAAAATTGACTCAATTACTCGTACTGGCTGATAGTATAGATTGGAAGTCAGGTGTTTATGTTCTTATTGATAATACAACTTTCTCAGCAGCAATGAGTAATGCTGCTCAGTTTTCACAATTATTGAATGCAACATTAGTTGGTGAACCTACTGGTGCCAAACCTTCAGGTTACCAAGATATGGGGCAATTTATTTTACCTAACTCTAACCTAGAAGTAACATACTCAAAGCGCATGTATCACTTTACTCGTGATAATAAAGATGCTTTATACCCAAATGTTCATATTGAAGTTTCAATTGATGATTATATTTCAAAAAATGATCGTCAATTAAAATGGATATTAAGTGATATAGGCTTGCAATAACCGGCTTATAATCGGGTAGCCGGAGGTCTCTAACCTCCAGCCATGTAGTGGTCAATAAAATTTGGCCACAGTTTTAGAATCCTTGTATCTAATCTCAGATTCATTTGGCGCTAAACCGGC
>NZ_JBBMQZ010000005.1:0-202866 GCF_038900275.1 Pseudoalteromonas sp. AS71
GGGTGATTAGCTCAGTTGGGAGAGCATCGCCCTTACAAGGCGAGGGTCACTGGTTCAAGTCCAGTATCACCCACCACATATAAATACCATCAGACAACTCTTTATATGATAACTTCTCTAGTAATAAATCCTCTTTCCTACGTTAAAAGTATTTAATAACTTTATAAAAACGCAATATATAAATCGTATGTAATTAACTTAGCCTTAAGAAAAAGAGCATCGCCACCCTTTACAAGTAATGGCGAGGGTCACTGGTTCAAGTCCAGTATCACCCACCACATATAAATACCATCAGACAACTCTTTATATGATAACTTCTCTAGTAATAAATCCTCTTTCCTATGTTAAAAGTATTTAATAACTTTATAAAAACTCAATATATAAATCGTATGTAATTAACTTAGCCTTAAGAAAAAGAGCATCGCCACCCTTTACAAGTAATGGCGAGGGTCACTGGTATCAAGCCAAGTAATCACCCACCACATATAAGCACCATCAGATAATTTCTCTAATAACTCCTTTAATGATAACTTCTCTAGTAATAACTCTCTCTTCCCATATTAAATACATTTCATATTTTTATTAAAATCTAAGTTTCTATATCAAAGCACTCATCAAATTAGAGTTATCCATTTTGCTTATGTAGTTTTTAATTATGTTATTCGGCTCAGTACTTTCGTAGTTAGATAAACGTATTAGGCAAAGTTAAGTACCTAATAAATACAGCTATCATCTAAATTCCCTTGTAAGCAGTTAAACTGTTGATTATAGTCTGTGTTAAATACAATTACGCTTAAGCCAATGCCAACTAAGATTTATTCAAAAGCCAAAATACTTATAGTCGAGGAGCAACCACTTGCCCAAAGCTATATGAAACAATCGTTAGAAAGGCTTGGCTTTCGGCAGTTGCGCTTTGCCGATCATGCAAACTCTGCAAAAGATCAGTGTTTAAGTGAAGAGTTTGATCTAATAGTTTGTTCATTTAACTTAAATAAACACCAAGATGGCTACCAACTTTATGAAGAGCTACGTGTAAAACATCTTATAAAAAGCTCGACTGGCTTTATCTTCATCTCAGCAGAAACAAGTGGCTCACTAGTTCATAGTGTTCTTGAACTCCAACCTGATGACTTTTTAGTTAAGCCTTTTACAGTACAAGAGCTTAAAACACGCATTGAACGAATCTTAAAGCGTAAACACGACTTACAAACAGTATATTCATTAGTTGATGATGGTAACGATTCAAAAGCTATTAAGTTTATTGATACCGCTCTGGATAAAAAAAATAATAATTACAGTCCTATCCTACTTCGCTTAAAAGGCGATGCCCTACTTCGTTTAAAACGAGCTCAGGATGCAAAAGACTTTTTTAAGTCTGTTCTCGACATTCAAAAATTTGCTTGGGCAAAAGTAGGCTTAGTAGAGGCACTTATAGCGAATAACGAACATATTTTGGCGCAGCGAATGCTCAAAACAATGTTAGAGCGCCAAGAAACTCGTTTAGTAGCCTTGGATTTGTTGGGCCGATTAGAAATAAAGCTAAATCAGTTTGAGCTAGCACAAGAGTTTTTGAGCCAAGCCGCGGAAATTGCACCGCGAAATATCACACGTCAAAAATCGCTAAGTAATGTCTCGCTAATTAATCACGACTATGAAAAAAGCTATTTAACTCAAAAAGATATTGCCACCTTCGCAAAGCACTCCATACACGACCACCCCGATGTATATTTAAATGCAGCACGTGCAGGTATCGACTTTGCGCTAACGACTGATCAAACCGATCAAATTCAACGAATTTCTAGGCAAACTAATCAATACATTAATGATTTAAAAAAACAGTTTCCTAATAATACAAACCAAGCTCAAATTGATGTACTTAATGCACGGCTTCATTATTTAAAAGATGAGCACCAAAAAGCGAAAAAGCTAATTGAACAGCTTGATGATGACGATACTCATATCCGATCGGTTGATGGCGCACTTGATAAGGCAAAAGCATTTCATGAACTGGGGTTTCATCAAAAGGCGCAAACCTTATTTACACAAATAATTACCCACTGTGAAAGACACCCTGCAGTTAGCGACACAACCTACTTGCGTTATATTCAGCAGCAACAAAGTGAGCGACGCGATATTAAAATGGGGCCGAAAGAGCTTAATAACCATGCAGTTAATCAATTTAATAAAGGCCAATTAAATACTGCGCTAGAAGCTTTTACACAAGCGTTTAGAGTCATGCCTCGTAATCAAAGTATCGCACTTAATTTATTACAGTGCCTATTTGATTCAACTAAGCAATCAGGTAGTTCATTTAATATGGAACTTGCGAAAAGATGCTACGTCCTTCTTGATAAAGCTAAATTACAAGCAGATCAGACGCAGCGTTTAGATAAGATTTTGCACATAGCAAAAGAAATGAATTTAGATATTCAAAGCGCTAGTAAATAAAATATTAGAGCTTTTTCATTGATGCGGCATTAACGCAATAACGTAAACCCGTTGGTAATGGACCATCTGGAAAAATATGGCCTAAGTGCGAATCGCACACGTTACAAACCACCTCTATGCGCTCCATACCATGGCTTGTATCGCTTACATAGCCAATCGCTTCAATTGTCGCAGGTTGCGTAAATGACGGCCAACCAGTACCGCTATCAAACTTCTCATCAGCATCAAACAATAGATTATCACAGCAAATACACACATACTTACCAGGCTCAAGTAATGTACAACTACCCGAGCTATCTGGGCGCTCTGTTCCCTTTTTACGTGTTACATAATATTCATCTTCTGATAATTGCATCCGCCACTGCTCGTCAGTTTTGACTACTTTTTTACTTGGGGTAGGATTGCCGTTGGTGGCAAAGTTAATAACATCATTCCACTTCAACATAATAGCCTCATTGAATAGTTGATTAACCATACTTAATAAATTTATAAAAAGTACGGTTAATTATTACGTTATTGAATACTCTAAAGATCAGCTAAAGAGTGTTGACCGTTTAAGGCTGAAATTGCCCAGCCGCAAAGCTAAATCGCCTTAGCTAAAGGTAATATTTTGCTTTTCTGAGTCGGTAAGTATTCGTTTAATAAAACTATCTAGTTCTGCTTTTTTTGCAGGTAAACTAACACTTATTTGGCGCTCGTTATTACTGTAAATTATTAGCTCGTCATCCTTTGTCGTTATGCGTTCAATACTCTCAATAAATAACCAATCTGGACCGTGCTTTTTATCAAAAAACCCCATCAAACTAAAAAGTAATAGGTGTTGGGCGTCTCGCTGAATAAAATCCTCTAACCTGTTCCTTGATTTAAATAAAGGCGTTAGCCTATAAACGCTTGAGCAAAAAACAAATACCCACAACCCAGATAGCGCTTTAAACCACATAAACTCTAAAAAATCAGTGCTAATCATTAAAATAATAAGCACTAAGCCTATTAGCGATATAGCTATCGCTATTTTTTTATTTACAGCGTCCACAACTAATCCTTTTTAAGTCGCTTTTTTTCTTCTGATGCTTTTTCTGTCGGCTCAGGCCAATCATTAAAGAAAACAGTTAAATAGCGGCTTTTCATCAAATACCACAGCACCCATAAAACAATCATCATTTGTACTGCTAAAAAAGATGAAAACCGATAATGACTATGTGCAGCTTGAATACTTAACCATGTTAAATCAACAACGGCACATAAAATAAGGGGCCAACGCATATGTCGCCATATTTTTGCTAACCTGTCGCTCGCACTGTGTGAATCTCGTGGCCTGCGTAAGCAAAATAAAATAGTCGGTATTATCGCAACGCTTCCAATTGCTATTGCGATAAAAAAATCATTTTTATTTTTAAAAAATAACGACATTAAATCCAGTTCAGGTCTGCGGCTTAAAGCCGCTATAACCCAAATAAAATAGCCACGTAAAAGCACAATCACACTTAAATGAAATGCAATAGGCGTACGATAACTTCCGTACTTATCCCAGTATTCTGGCCCATATCGGCTCATTATCGTTTTCCTAACCGTTATGCTTTATAAGCAACTCAATTAATTCATCTTCAGTTAGTATGTCTATGCCTAGGTCTTGTGCTTTTGTGAGTTTTGAACCTGCTTTTTCACCCGCCACTAACGCATCTGTTTTAGCCGATACGCTACCAGACACCTTAGCGCCCAATTGTTGTAATCGTGCTTTTGCATCATTGCGATTAAGTGTATTAAGCGTACCTGTAAGCACATATGTAAGCCCAGCGAGCGGTTGTTCTTCCTCAGAAGGTGCGCTCAACGCTGGCCAGTTTACGCCTTGATCTATAAGCGCATTAACAACCGCTAAATTATGCTCCTCATCGAAAAAGCCACGAACATGAGCAGCTACTATTTCGCCCACATCACTTACTTGCGTTAAACTATCAATGCTGGCATTTATTACATTTTCAAGGGTTAGAAAGTGATTAGCTAAATTTTGTGCCGTCGCCTCGCCCGCCTCACGAATACCCAGTGAATATAAAAACTTAGCAAGCGTAGTGCCTTTAGCCTCTTCAAGTGCTGTTACTAAGTTTTTAGCTGACTTAGGTCCCATACGTTCAAGCGACTCAAAATGTCCTTGCTTTAAAATAAACAAATCCGCAGGTGTTTTTATAAGTTCTCTATCTACTAGCTGATCAACAATTTTATCGCCAAGACCGTCTATATCAAGCGCTTTGCGCGAAGCAAAGTGCTTAATAGCTTGCTTTCGCTGTGCAGGACATACAAGCCCACCCGTACACCGGGCTACAGCTTCGCCTTCAACCTTTTCAACATGAGAATCACAGATTGGGCAAGTCGTCGGGAATTCAATGTCTCTGGCATCATCAGGGCGACGCTCAAGTACAACTTGTGTTATTTGCGGGATCACGTCCCCAGCGCGGCGAATAATAACTGTATCACCTACTTTGACGCCCAAACGTGCAACTTCATCACTGTTATGAAGCGTTGCATTTGATACGGTAACGCCCCCCACAAAAACAGGCTTCAAACGTGCAACCGGTGTAATGGCGCCAGTACGACCGACTTGAAAATCAACATCAAGTAATTGGGTTATTTCCTCTTGCGCCGGGAACTTATATGCAATGGCCCAACGAGGAGCACGTGCTACAAAGCCTAAACGCTCTTGTAAGGTCTTTTGATTGATTTTTATTACTACACCATCAATTTCATATTTAAGCTCACTGCGACGCGTTAAAATATCGCTGTAGTACGCAAGTGCGGCTTTTGGACCTTCAACTAATTTTGTTTCTGGGCACAAAGGTAGCCCCCAATCAGTCAGTTTTTCTAATTGCTGATAATGATCCTCAGGAATATTGCCATCAGCCACAAGCCCGGTACTGTAGGCATAAAACATGAGTGGGCGTTTAGCGGTAATTTTAGAGTCGAGTTGGCGTAAACTACCTGCCGCTGCGTTACGCGGATTAACAAATACTTTTTCACCGCGTTTTTCTGCTTCAGTATTCAATTTATCAAAGCCAGCGCTGTCCATAAATACTTCACCGCGCACTTCTAGCTCTTTCGGGTAATCACCACGCAGCTTAAGCGGTACATTACGAATGGTTTTAACATTTTGAGTAATGTTTTCACCGGTAAAACCATCACCTCGAGTAGCCGCTTGTACAAGCACACCATCGCGATAAATAATTGAGACTGCCAAACCATCAAGTTTTGGCTCACAACAAAAAGTAAGCTCATCGGTACTCATTAAGCGCTCTTTAATACGGCGATTAAACGCAGTAAATTCTTCTTCACTAAAGGCGTTATCAAGTGAGAGCATGGGTACTTGGTGAGCTACTTGCTCAAACTTACTAAGTGCTGCACCACCTACTTTTTGTGTCGGTGAGTCGGCGGTTAAAAATTCAGGGTGCTCGGTTTCTAGTGCGCTTAGTTCGCGTAATAACCTATCGTATTCAGAATCAGGAATACTGGGGGTGTCGAGCACATAATAGTTATAGTTGTGTTGCTCTAATATAGTACGAAGATGATTAACTTGCTCACTAATGCTGCTAGACATTTAAACCTCAATAAACATAAAAAAAGCCACTTTGACGATTCACCGTCCAGTGGCTTATAAAAATATAATGTGTGCGTTATTTACGCTGAAAAAGAACGGACCTGCTCAACATATTGTCTTACGCGATCTACGGTCATTTCATTTCGCTCAGCATCTAAAATTTGTGCACCAAATTCATCCGCTAACTTTTTAGCTGCGCTGTGCAACATATTAAATGCAGCTAGGCCATCGCCGTCGCACGGTAACGTCATAAATAAGCTTACCCCAGCGGTACTAAATTGTTCCATATTATCAATATCAAACGTACCTGGGTTGTACATATTTACTAATCTAAATAAAACAGGGCCTTGACCAGCCGGATCTAAGTGGCGATTAAAAAAACCTTCCTCAGAATATTTAAAACCTAAAGTATTAACTGCTGGCAATAATTTACTACCCTGCATGCTAAGCTCTTCTGGCATTTGAATATGTACGATAACAAAGTCAGACATTTGAGCTGGTGCATCTTCAGCGCTTTGCTCTTTTTCTTCTTGGTCATCCACTATTTCTAGGTCATCTTCAATCGGCACTTCTGGCACGCTTGTATCAATTTGCGGCTCATTTGCATCAAAGTTAAGCTCACCAAATTGTGGCTCATCTCGTTCGTTTTGCATTGGCTCTGTTGGCTCAGCCTCAGTACGAAACGGTTTAGATGAAGCTGATGCGCTTTCTTGTAATGGCTCAACCCGTTCGTTATCAGATACTTCTGGGCGGTCTTTTTTTCTAACAGACCACAATCCATGTATTAATAAACCACCAATGACAACTACACTGATAATGATTAAAACCCATCTTAATTGTTCGGCCATCCCCTCACCTTTTATTATTTGATATGCCTAAAACCTGTATATTAATCAAAAACTAATATACTTGTTATAAAAATTTATGCATGTGCAAGTTGCACAGCTTGCTCTATATCTACAGCAACCATTCGCGATACGCCAGGTTCTGCCATAGTAACACCTGTTAATCTACCTGCCATTTCCATCGCAATTTTATTATGACTAATATAAATAAACTGCACTGATTGTGACATTTCTTCAACCAAACGGCAAAAACGCACAACGTTGGCATCATCCAATGGTGCATCTACTTCGTCCAGCATACAGAAAGGAGCTGGATTGAGCCTGAATATAGAAAACACTAATGATAATGCGGTCAGCGCTTTTTCTCCACCACTTAACAAATGAATTGTTGAATTTTTCTTACCAGGTGGTCGTGCCATTATACTAACACCACTTTCGAGTAAATCGTCACTGGTTAATTCTAAATACGCACTACCACCACCAAAAACTTTAGGAAATAGTTCAGCGAAGTCTTCGTTAACTTGATCGAACGTCGCTTTAAAGCGTGTTTTGGTTTCAATATCAATTTTACGAATTGCACCTTCAAGGGTACTTAACGCTTTTGTTAAATCATCTAATTGATTATCAAGATAATCACTACGAGCTTTGGCTAAATCAAACTCTTCTATTGCCGCTAAGTTTACTGCACCTAATTTATTTAACTGATTAGTGAATCCGGTTAACTGATTTTGCGCCGCACTTAAATTCAATGAATCTGGTAATTCATCAAGTATTGCTTTTAAGCTTTGTTTCAATTCTTCTAATGGCTCGAGCGCAACTTGCGCTTTTATTAGCAAGCTTTGCTCTTCAATTGTTAACTTTTGATGCTGCTCTTGCAAGCCAGCCAGCTCGCTTTGCGAACTTTTAAGGCTTGCCTGTTTGGTATTTAAGCTTTCTTTAGCCTGAGCTAATTCTTTTTGTAGTAATATCAGCGCCTGCTCACCTTTTTGATGTTGCGCTAAAAGCTGCGTTATTTTATCGTCCAGTTCTTGCTCTGGTATAAGCAGCTCTTCTATTTCATTAAGTAGTTCTTGCGCACCTTCAGATGCACTAATGTGCTCCTGCTCTGCATGGCTCAATTTGGTTTGGCTTAACTGCCATTCACTGCGTGCCTTTTGCTCTGAGAGCGTTGCCTTATGCGCTTGCGTTTTATATTGCTCAAGCATGCTTAATGCTTCGCTATAACTTTTATCACTTTGTGAGCGCAGGCTATTTGCAGCGTCTACCTCATCCGTTAAGTTGAGTTGCTGCTCATTTAACACTTCAAATTGCTCTGTTTGCTCATCAAGCACGGTATTTAATTGCAAAAGCACAGTAGTTAATTGCTGTTTTTGTTGCTGTAGCTTTTCTAGTTGCAGCTTAAAGTGCGCTACTTGCTGTTTAAGCATATCACTGCGAGTACCGGCTACTGCTATATTTTGCGCAAGCTCATGTATGGCTTCTTTTAGCTCGTTTTGCTCGTTAATTAACTTTACTTGCTCGGCTGTATGTTCATCACGAGTACGCGTTACTTGTTTTAGCTCATCCTCGGTATTGGTTAACTGCTGAGCTTTATCCTGCAATTGCTTATGTTTTAAAAGCAATGAGTTTTCTGCATTTCGATCAGCACTTACATGCCAGTTACGACCATATAAAGCACCGTTTTTATCCATAATGGCTGTATAAAAAGCATCGTTTAAGAGCGTTAAATCACCGCTCTCGCTATAAGCAATACGCGTTAAATGTTCTGGATAAACACCGCTTGTTATGAGTGCCGCTAAGCTATTTTCAGCAATGTGCTTACCACTCATTGGCCACACACTATTATCAGCTTGCTGCTCACTTACATTTAAGTGCTCTAGCGATTTAAGTGCTTGCTCTATTAAGGGCTCAAAGCCTTCTTTAACACTTAGCTGATTAAACAAACCATGAGTACTTTCACTTTCTTCATCAAGCCCTAATGTACTTTTAAGCCCCGTTATACTGGCTTTTAACTCATTTATTGTTTGAGTAAGCGTCGAATATTGCTTCTGTGAGTTATTAACAAGCTCATTTTGTAATTCAAGCTTAGCACTGCACTGCGTGTGCGCTGTTTGTTTAGCGGCAAGTTCTTGAGTTAATGTTTGTGTTTGCTGTTTTTGCTGCGTTAATTGTTGCTCTACATCACTACTTTGTAAGTCAGTAAGCTGCGCATTTGACTGATCAATTTGCTCGTTAACGTGGCTTATTTGCTGCTGAGTTTGTTTGATGTGACTGCTATGCAGTTGTGCATTATTCTTAAGTTGTTGCTGTTGCTCACACAAAGTTTGCCAGTGTGTATTGTGGCGCAGTTTCAGTGCTAATAAGTCCTCAAGCTCATGTGTTAACGTCCTAACTTGCTCTTCGCACATTAAAGCGTTTTCACTTGCTTCTTGCAGGGTTTCATTTAGTTGTTCACACACAATCTGCTGCTGCGTTTTAATCTCAGTACTATGAGTTTGGCGCTGCTGTAATTTAATTAAATTTAGCTTAAGCGTTTGAGTTTGTTGCTTTACATTTATTTGTTGTTGCTCAGCGCGGGTAAGCTCGGTGTGTATTACATGTTGCTGATGCTGTGCATCGCTTAATTTGTCTTGCTGAGCTTGTACTTGACCTTCTAAGCTTGCAAGTACATCGTCATGCCCTGAGTTAGCGGTTTTAAAAAACGAAACTTGGTCGTTCAGTTTTTTAATTTGGGCGCTTTTTTCAAGTTGCTGCTGATGTAACTTTTGCCATTTTAGAACCGCAATCTGACCTTTTAGAGTGCGTTCTTGTGCTTTTAATTCGCGGTATTTTTTTGCATCAACCGACTGCACAGCCAATTTATCTAACTGACTTTGCAGCTCTTTACGCACATCAAGTAAACGCTCAAGGTTTTCGCGGGTGCTTTTAATACGTGTTTGGGTTTCGCGGCGGCGTTCTTTGTATTTAGAAACGCCGGCGGCTTCTTCTAAAAATACGCGTAATTCTTGTGGTTTACTTTCTATTAAGCGCGAGATCATGCCTTGTTCAATAATCGCGTAACTTCGCGGACCAAGACCGGTACCTAAAAATATATCGGTAATATCGCGCTTACGACATTTACTACCGTTTAAAAAATACAGTGACTGTCCGTCGCGCGTTACTAAACGCTTAATAGCAATTTGGTTTCTGTCGGCAAATGTATTTGAAGGGCTACCTTTATCGTTATCAAAAACAAGCTCTACAGAGGCTTGCGATATGGCTTTTCGATTAGTTGAACCATTAAAAATAACATCGGTCATGGCATCGCCACGCAGATTTTTAGCAGAGCTTTCACCTAGCACCCATCGCACTGCATCAATAACGTTAGATTTGCCACAGCCATTAGGGCCTACAACACACGTCATTTGATCAGGAAATGGAATTTTAGTGGGCTCTACAAAGGATTTAAAGCCCGCTAATTTAATGGTGCTTAAGCGCATCTTATTGTTATTACCAATTTATTATTGTTATTGACTACAAACAATTTAACTCATAAATAGTTAAATTGTTAAGCTTGGCGTTTAAAGTTATCTAAAATGATACCGGTCGCCATCGCAACATTAAGCGACTCTGCACCACCAAAAGCAGGTATGGTTATTTTGTCGCTCACTAATTTTGCACACTGCTCGCGTATTCCATGCGATTCACTGCCCATTAGTAAAACGCCTGAGCCCGTAAATTGGGTTTTATGTACGCTTTGTCCATCTAAAAAAGCACCGTAAACAGGTAACTTTAAAGAGCTTAAGTAATCAGGTAAATCTACTTGGCTTACCGATACCCTTACAAATGAGCCCATTGTGGCGCTAATTGTTTTAGGGTTGTAAGCGTCTGCGCTGTCGGTGCTAGTTACTATATGTTTAATACCGTACCAGTCTGCCACTCTAATTATTGTGCCTAAGTTACCAGGGTCTGATACGCCATCAAGCGCGAGTATTAAGCCACTTGCTTTAGGTAGCTCTGCATTTGGCATATCAACAATAGCAATGGCTGCATTATTGCTAACTAGCGTGCTGGCTTTGGTGAGGGTCTCTTCATCCGCTTCAATAAAATTAGCGTGCTGATACTCACCTTGGTACGCATTTATAAATTCGTTTGTAGCAAAAATATTAACCGCATTTAATGGGCTGTTTAATAACTCAAGTACGTTTTTTTCACCCTGTACAAGGTATTGATTATATTGCTTTCGGTACTTTTTTTGGCCAAGTTGGCGAATAAGTTTGAGTTGGTTTTTTGAAATCATAACAGCCCCATAAAATTGTCCATTAAGTATAACAGATTTCGTTATAACATCTGAACTCGAAAAGCAGCGAATAGGGTTAATTAATCTTGCTGGCACTTCTTTCAAAGGTCAGGTTAATACGAATAAACATACCTTTAATTGCTTCTAATTGGTTTGAATCATCAACGGTTGCTGCTAATTCGTTATAAAGATTATCAGACGCTTGCTTAAAGTTTTCATCAAACTTGCCTTTGGTTGCCAACATAAATGCACTAGCCAACGTGCGTTGCCACTCATTTAAATATTTGAGTGTGGTACCACCAGCAAGATTCTCGCAAATTGAGTTCAATCGTATTGAAGCATGCCCTAAGTTTAAACCTGTTAATGCAAGGTCAGTAATGGCCCGTGTGTGTGAGCCCTGATCATAATTAGTTAAGCGTATTAATCTATCTGCCATGCGGCGGTTATACCAAATAGTAGGAGTTTGATGAGTATTTATTTCGAGTAAATCTTTGTAGGTTGCTTTAAAAACACGATGAACAAGTAACTGAACACTGGGGCCGGTAAATAACTGAAAAATCCAAAATAAAATACTCACGCCAGCAAAAATAGCGATTGCAGAGCTTAATGTATAATCAATTGAAAACGCTAGGCTCATATCCGTGCTGGGTCTAACCAAAATAGTAAATGGAATACAAAACCCTAAGCCGTATGGCAATGTTTGTTGCTCAGCTAAAAGCAGTAAACCAAGAAAATACGGACCCGCTAATACAAGTAATAATATTTCTAGTTGCCCACCACTTTGCGACAGTAAATTTAGCGCATAAAAAACAGTCACAAAAGTAGCAACAATTATACCTGCCAATAAACGTTTTATTACCACCTGCAAAATAGCTAACGGTATTCGCGCTAACATTATCGAAAAAATCACCGGTAAAATCATTATTAACAATGCAGCTGAAGACCCTGTATTAACCCAAATAAATGCGCCGATAGAAAAGACCAAAGCAGTTCTAAACCCTACTATAATGCCAGCCAGTGGGTCGCGATATGTAAGCATACTAGGTGCATTTAACAATGTTTTATCACGTTGTTCTAAAGCTCTGTAAGCCCGCAGTAAAATTGTTAAATCGTTAGCCACTTCCATGCTCACATTGAGCATGTGAGATTCAAATGGCGAATCACACACCGTATTTGCTCTATAGTCGGTTAGCTCTTTGCGCAGGGCTTTAATCTGCTCGGCGCAGTAATCAAAATCGTCAGATTCTTTAATTTGTGCGAATACGTTTTTAAGTTTACTTATTAATTTGTCTAATGTAGGAGTAATGAGGTCTGAGTGGTTTCGTTGTAGGCGACCAATTATTTGAATTGAAGCCAGTAAAGAAAGTACTTTTTGCGACAATTGATTTGCCGCACGCGAGCGTCCGGGGCCTTTCGGTCCTTCGTACCTCACTGCGCTAGAGTCTTCATTTATAGACCCTAACGTTGCCATAATGCCATCTATTTGGTGATGGCGATTTTCGTGCGATCCTTTAGAATCAAGTTCCGTTACTAAATAATCTAAAGTTTGATTTATAACCGACCGTGCTTGTGCTTGCAGTAAATGTTTAACTTTTACTGGCCAAAATAAATGGCTAACAATGCCCGCACAAATCGACCCAATCACTATTTCGCTTACTCGCGCCTGAGCAATATCAAATATACTTTGACTGCTCACCATTGCCGGTGTAACCATAACTAAAAGTACGATAATAGCGGCGGTAACCCCAGCCATAGCAAATGCATAAATAAAGTTTGCTTGGCGCACCATTGCCGATAACGCAGAGTTTACCCCTAACCATAAAGCAAGTGCACTTAACGCTAAATAAGGATAAAGAATTAACTGGGTTAAAAGCAGTATGCCAAATAAACCACCTATTATGGTGCCTATTATTTGGCATATTGCTTTTTCAATAACGAGTCCGCTTTGTGGCCGTAATTGCAAAAATATAGCTGATACTAGCGCCCAATAAGGTCTATCAAGATTAAGCGACATAGCAATAGTCAGCGCCATTACCATCGCAATAACCCCCTTAACCGCAAAAATAATTGCCTGTTTTTTAGGAAAAAACAAATTCCTCAATACATCACCCAAAGCATTCTCCCTATTGAGTATTTAGATGTATTGTGGCGGTCATTCCGGCGCTAAGTTGTATATCCTCTGGCACCGAATCTAGCTTTATATCAACAGGAATTCGCTGAGATAAACGCACCCAATTAAATGTTTGCTGCACCACGGGTAAAAGTTGTGTATTACTTTGTGTGTTTGTATTTGCAATAGCTTTACCCACACTAATCACATGGCCGGTTAAAGCCTTGCCACCGCTTAACAGTGATATTTTAGCTTTTTGATTATCATGTATTAAAGGGATTTTAGTTTCTTCAAAGTAACCCGTAACGTAAAACGAGCCTGATTTTACAATGGCAAATACTGATGTGCCTTGAGCTACGTAATTACCTTGGCGTAAGTTTAAATTAATAATTTGCCCACTAACGGGGGCATACACTTTTGTTCTATCAAAGTTAAGTTGAGCTATAGCTTGATCTGTTTTTGCAAGTTCATAATTGGCTTTTGCTATTTTTGAATTAATGCGTGTTGACTCAAGCCCTTCTTCACTAATTGCTTGCTGAGTGTTTAAACCTTTTCGGCGCTCTAGTTTATGTTTTGCCAACTCCCAGGTGTATAAAGCATTTTCAGTAGTCGCTTTACTCCTATCAAGTGCCGCTTGGTAGCGTTTGTTGTCAACACTAAAAAGTAAGTCACCTTTTTTTATATTTTGACCATCTTTAATGTTTAGCCCAGTTACCCATCCCGACACATCGGGCGAAACGGTGACTACTTCAGCTCGAATACGGCCGTCTCGAGTCCAAGGAGTATGCATGTAATCAGTCCATACCCATCGTCCAGCAAATACAGCGGCTATAACAACGATTATGGTTAAAAGTGTACGTAGATACTTTGTCATCTAATTTATCTTCCACTGAGTAGGTAAACGGTTAAGGCCAAATAACAAATAAATAAAGACACCTCAAACCAAGCCACCTTCCAAATACGGTCGTGCCAATCTAAACGATGTAATATAAAACGTGTAATGGCTGTTAAAATAAAAGCGATAGGAAAGTAAATAATCAAAGGGCTAAACTCTACCCCGCCTAAAACAACAGCTTGCAGCATAATAAAAGTCCATACGTGTTTAAAAACGGTTAAAAGTAGAGTGCGATAAAGCAGATAACTGATTATATTAATTTTGTGCTTAATTTAAAATTAATAGCCACACAGTTTTAAGCCTACTGGTATTACTTATAGTCTTTTAATCAGCCACTTGCAAAACTGTGGTGTAATTATAAACATTGAATTTTGCACCAAATTTAGGTAAATTAACAAAAAAACAACATGGATATAATTTTAATGGAATCAATACACCCTACTCCCCCTAAAACAAACCCTCCAGTAAATGAACCCGCTGTACCAATTTTTAGCGGTAAAGTGCAATTTAGCGGTAAAGGTGGTGAGTTTTTTGGCATTTGGATTGTAAATATATTACTTAGTGTTATTACTCTCGGCATATACTCAGCGTGGGCTAAAGTACGTACACACCGATACTTCTACGGCCATACTCGTATAGATGGACATAGCTTTGACTATCTAGCAACGCCAATACAAATTTTAAAAGGCCGGATTTTAGCGGTTATTGTGTTTTTTATTTACACATTCTCTATCAGCTTTATGCCTATATTAGGCCTGTTTATTGCGATTGGTTTTATCTTTTTAATGCCATGGATTATTAACCAAGGTTTGCGTTTTAATCTACGTATGACGCGCCATCGTAATGTTCGCTTTGCTTTTAAAGGCAGTTATGGCGAAGCTTTTGTTAACTTTATACTTTTACCTATTGCCAGCGTATTTACACTTTATTTATTAATGCCTTATGTTATAAAACGTATTGATAGCTATATCCATAGCAACATTAGTTACGGTGACAAACCACTTACTGTAAATCTAAAAGGCGAAACCTATTACCTAACAGCGCTTATTTGCTTTGTAGTGAGCTCTATCACTATGGTGGTATTTATGGGGGTTTTAGGATTATTTGGCCTCAACTTAGTAGATATTGAAAACCAACAAAATTTAGAAAACTCTGCAGCTATGGTTATGCTTCCTATATTTATGACTATTGCCTACGTGCTGATGATTGCTATTGTTTCAGCTGTATGGCATGCCGCTATTCGTAATCACATTTTTGATAACAGCCATTTTGAAGGCGTTGCTACATTTAAATCAGAGCTAAAACCAATTCCTTTCGCAGTTTTATTACTCACTAATATGTTGGCTATTGTATTTTCTTTAGGGCTTGCATACCCATGGACAAAAGTACGCACATCAAAAATGCTTGCAGATGTAACTAACGTCACTATTTATCCTGGTGCATTGAATCTGATTGATACCGAGCAGGATCAGCAATCATCATTTGCTGAAGAAGCTGCAAACGTATTCGATATTGACCTTTCTTTAACTTAAGAGCTCACCATGCATGTAAAGGGGCATTTTTTTCCCAAAGCATCGAGTAATTATCAGGTGTGTGTGGCAACTATTAGCGACACACACATTGAAATTATTGACGATGAATATGTTATTGCTCGCCACGCAATCACAAGTCTTAACTTAAGTTCGGGAATGGCTGGACTTGCTGACGAACTAAACTTCGAAGATGGCAGTCGTTTTATTCCACTTGATGTAAATTACAGATGGCCATTTAAAGAAAATAACCATCACGTAATGGAACGCCTCGAAAAAAGTAAATGGACCATTTTAGCCGCTGTCATATTTACACCATTGTTTATGTGGTTAGTGCTTTATAAAGCCGTACCGGCCATTGCTGTTTACAGTGTTGATACCCTGCCACGTAATGTTGTAGAGCAAATGGGTGAGCAGAGCTTTACATTAATTAAAAAGATTGCGCTTGACCCAAGTGAGCTACCCGCAGAGCAGCAAGCTAAAGTACAAGCGCATTTCAAAAGTATGCTTAAGGCGTTATCGCTTGATCAATCTGTTTATAGATTATCATTTTATAAGTCAGACAGCTTTGGCGCTAATGCATTTGCACTGCCCCATGGTCGTATCGTGGTCACCGATGAGTTAGCTAATCTACTTGCCGATAAACCCAATGCGCTAAAAGCGGTATTACTACACGAAATGGGCCATGTAGTGCATCAACATAGCGTACGTATTACAGCACAATCTGCCGCAAGTACGATTGTATTAGCGGTTGTATTTGGTGATTTAGAGGGTGTTGCAGAGGTTGCGCTAGGTACCGGTGCATCGTTTGCTCAGCAAGGGTTTTCACGTGATATGGAACGCGAAGCCGACAGCTTTGCACTTACCCAATTAGAATCATTGGGGTATTCGAGCAATGACTTTGCTGATGCAATAGAAGCCCTGCAAGAAAGCCATACCAGCGAAAACGAACACCTAGAAAAAGTGAATAACTTATTAGAATATTTATCTAGCCATCCAAGTGCACAAGAGCGTATTGACAATGCTAGGAAATAATCGTGGTTATATTCAACTTGCTCGCTACATAGTGAGTTTAAGTTGGATATACTAATTCAATTAACTATGGGGGCTATTTTAACGTTAAATAAATCATTTAGTAACTAGGCAAAAAACTTTGTGTTTAGTGGTTCTAAATAAAAGTTTTTTAACGACGTTAGTAATTGATTTAGATCGTTAAATTGTTCAAATAGTTATTTGGGTTAGTATCATTCACGGTTTTTTCCCAAAGCTTTATCACGTAGCGCCACTTGAAAAGTTAATGACGGGCAGTGCTGGCTTTTCAGCAGAAGTGTCTGACTTAATTACACGCTCGGCGGGTGTTGGCGAAATTATATTTGGACTGTGTTTATTTGTGTTTTATAAAAATAAACATCTAGTCACTTTAAATATATTAGCGCTTATTGGGCTTTTACTCGCTGTAGTTGTTATGCAGCCACAATTACTTATTGAAGCATTTAACCCTGTTACTACTAACTTGCCTCTTATTGGGCTAAGCGTTATTTGGTTAAAAGAGATTAAGCTGTTGAATAATCGATATCTCTAAATAAAAAAGGTATGCAAATGCATACCCTTTTTTGTAGTACTTAATTTGTAAAATTAGTACTTATTTTTATGCGTCCATAAATGCAATAATTCACTGGCAATTGTTGCTGCGGCAATGGCGGTAAGCTCGCTTTGGTCATACGAAGGTGATACCTCTACCACATCCATACCCACCATATTTATGCCTTTTAGCGCACGCAGTACTTTAAGTACTTTATCTGACGTTAAACCACCACACACAGGAGTGCCTGTACCAGGCGCAAACGCAGGGTCTAAACAATCTATATCAAACGTTAAGTAAACCGGTAGGTCACCTACTCGTTCAAGTATTTGCGCTGCAATATCATTTGCATGTAAATCGTTGGCTTGCATTGCATCAATCACAGCAAATTCATGTTTGCTTTGATCAAAGTCGGTACGAATACCTATTTGTATACTGTGCTCAACATCTATCAGCCCTTCCATTGGTGCATGATAAAACATAGTGCCATGATCAAATCGCGATCCATTGCTGTAGGTATCGGTGTGCGCATCAAAATGCACTAACGCCATTTTGCCATGTATTTTTGCATGAGCACGTAATAGCGGAAGCGTCACAAAGTGATCCCCCCCTAAACCTAATAGCGTTTTACCTTGACGAAGTATTTGCTCAGCAGCCATTTCTAATTGCGCAGTAAAATACTCAGGGTCGCCAACAGGGTAAGTAAAGTCCCCTGCATCGGCCACTTTTAAGCGCTCAAACAACGGAAACGTCCACGGGTATTTAGTGTCTTCCCATGCTAAATGAACCGATGCACGACGAATTGCATCAGGGCCTAAGCGCGCACCTGGACGGCCCGATGTCGCTAAATCAAATGGTAAGCCTAAAACCACTACGTCTGCATCAATTGCATTAATGTTTTGCACCATAGGACGACGTAAAAACGTCATCCCATTTGAGTACAATGAGTGATCTGCGTGACCAAACAAAGTTGACATTGCTTATAACTCTTCTAAATAAGTGTAGCCGTCAAGGCCGCTTTGCAACTCGTCTAAAACGCTTTGCTGTTCGTGTTTTTCAATTTTAGTGCTTACTAATTGCTCGTATGATTGCTGAAAACTTTCAACATCTAAATGTACATAGCGCATCATATCGGCAACAGTGTCACCTTGGTTTATTTCGGTAATACTTGCAACGCCTTGCTCATCCATATTAACAATGGCGCTGTGCGTATCGCCAAACAAGTTATGCATATCACCTAAAATTTCTTGATAAGCACCCACCAAGAAAAAGCCCATTAAATAAGGCTTGTCAGCACTAAACTCTGGCACTGGTAGTGTGCTTTCAATACCTTGTCCATCTACGTAATGCTCAAGTGCACCGTCTGAGTCACAGGTTATATCAAGTAATACAGCACGTTTTTTTGGTGCTTCAGTTAAGCCACTTAATGGCAATACCGGAAACACTTGATCAATGCCCCATGCGTCTGGAAGCGATTGAAATAACGAGAAGTTTACAAAAAACTTATCGGCTAAACGTACGTTTAACTCGTCAATAATAGGACGATGAAAACGGTTTTTATTATCCATGTGCTTGTTAAGTTCATAACAAATACGGATATTAATTTGCTCAGCCCATGCACGTTGCGATAAATCAAGTAAACCTAGTGCAAATTGGTTATGCGCTTCAGCTAAATCACCTTGGCTGTCGTGATAAATCTCAATTAATGCACGGTCATCCGTTAAATCAGTTAACTGTACAAACGACGCCCACATGTTTTTTAATAACAGGGGTGCATCTGCTGCTGGCGCTACTAACTCTTCTGGCGTGTAACTTTCAGTACCAATAACATTAGAAATAAGCACAGCATGATGTGCCGTAAGCGCACGACCTGACTCAGAAATAATAGTCGGCATTGGTTGTTCATATTGCTTACATGTATCACCAATGGTGTACACAATGTTATTTGCGTACTCAGCTAAGCTGTAATTCATAGAGTTATGCGATTGGCTACGTGTGCCGTCGTAATCAACAGCTAAGCCACCACCTACATCAAGGCAATCAATTTCTGCGCCTAATTTGCGTAACTCACAGTAAAAACGCGCAGCTTCGCTTACACCTAAACGTACGTCACGAATGTTCGCCATTTGCGACCCTAAGTGAAAATGTACTAGCTGCAATAAATCAAGTTGGCCTGCGTCTTTTAAACGATTAACTACATGCAAAACTTGCGATGCAGATAAACCAAATTTTGATTTTTCGCCGCCACTCGCTTGCCATTTACCTTTACCTTGCGACGCTAAACGTACGCGAATACCAATGCGCGGTTTTACGTTAAGCTCTTTTGCTTGGCTAAGCACCATATCTAGCTCAGAAAGCTTTTCAAGTACGATATACACTTTATGACCTAGCTTTTCGCCAATAAGTGCTAAACGTACGTATTCTTTATCTTTGTAGCCATTACATACAATTACGGCGCTGGTTTTTTCAGCCAATGCTAATACTGTAAGTAGTTCAGGCTTGCTGCCGGCTTCTAAACCAAGTTGCTTTTTTTCTACTTGTGCTTGGCTTGCTACTATTTCTTCAACCACTTCACGTTGTTGATTTACTTTTATTGGATAAACTAATAAGTAGTCTTTAGGGTAACCATAGTTTTCAATCGCAGTATTAAATGCGCCGCATAAGCTGTGAACACGGTGGTGTAAAATTTGCGGAAAACGAACTAAAGCAGGTAAGCTTAAACCTTTATCTTGTAGTTGCTTTGCGATATCTGTTAATGCAATGGTTTGCTCTGGGGCATGAGCCTTGGGCGCCACATACACATCACCTTGATCATTAATACCAAAAAAACCTTGGCTCCAATGACGAACATTGTAGCTCGTACGAGCTTGTTCTAGTGATGTTGTTTCTTTCATTTATCTTTCTCTTTTATTTGATGAATGCCAATAGTGAGTATCGGCTGATTGCGCGCATTAAAAGAAAAATAGGGATTCAAGTCCAACAAGTATTTTTACTCGTAACGAGTAATTTTTAAGATTACAAATACCCATTTTATTACACAGCCAACGAGCCCTTAATTAATAAGGCTTAGCTGCTAATTAACTTTATGATTTAGCCGTATATAGTGGACTATGCAGGTGAGTTTCACTTCCAGAACTATATAAGTTTTTGTTTAATTGATTACTACTTTGGTTATTGAGTCTGCTTTTGAAGATGTAGATCCAAGTTTGCGCCATGCTTCGTACTTTTCACTTTTGAGCCATGTAATACCTATGTACTCTTCCCAATTAACAAAATCGAGAGTTTTATAGCGCTCCTCTGCGCAGCCACCAGCGCCAAATGCAACTCTGCAAAGCGTTAATGTAAGATACGTGCCATCGTATTTAAGGCGTTTATTGCTTTGATTTTCTGGGCAACTAGACAATAACCGAGTTGGGATATTTAAAACAATGCTTGCTGTTTTTATACTGCCTTCACTAGCAACTCGAGTAATGGACGAGCAACCTTGTAAATAAAATTCATAGTTATCAATAACAACATCAGGCGTTAATGGCTCCCACCAAGGCGTAGGTAGCGAGGTAGTAACATTGGTTTTTAAAGGATTTTTGCTACAAGCAGCTATCAAAACAAGGAAGCCAAAGAGTAAAAGCAGTGATTTGTAAATATTCATAATTGGCTTCCTATCTCTGCAGTTTAATTTATTTGAGTATAGGATATTTTAACAAAAGGAAATTGGACGAGATTAAACACTTTTAGGTGCAAAAATAATAATGGCCATACCAAGTAAAGCAACAGCTCCACCAATAACATCCCACATAGTGGGCTTTACGCCATCAACAACCCATAACCACAATAGCGCAACGCAAATATATACGCCGCCATAAGCTGCATATACACGACCAGATGCATCAGGGTGAAGAGATAATAGCCAAGCAAATAAAGCTAAACTTAAAGCCGCAGGAATTAAAAGTAATATACTTTTATCCTCTTTAAGCCAAAGATAAGGAAGGTAACAGCCAATAATTTCGGCAAGAGCGGTTATGACAAATAGCGCGATAGTTTTTACTTCAAACATAACGTTCTCACGTAATTTAATTAGCTAAGTAACATACAAATGTTGTTACTTAGCTATTTTACTTATTCAGCTAATGCCATTGCGGCAAGCTTCATTGTACTCTCAAACGATTTAGTACCCGCTATAAACAAACCATTGTGGCAGAACACGGCATCATCAATACCTGTTGCATCTACAAACGCTTCATCAGATAAGCCTGACCACGCTTTAGGAAGCGATTTTCTATCCTCAAACGATCCTGGCTCAACTGGCACAGTCTGTAATATCCATTGCCCAGAATGCGATGGGTAAACCATGTATAGTGCATCGCTTGATAAAATATGCACTGTTTTTTTCCACGGAGTGTATTTTTCAAGCACTATAACTCTGGCATCTTCTGCACTTTCAATTGCTTTGGCAACAATCTCTTTTGCATTTACACTTCCGTGAGCTGATGCGATAAAACGAATGAGCATGCGAGCTGCAAATTCAACAGCTTCATCAAAGCAGGTATCAAAGTTACTTTCTTCTTCCCATGTAGGATTAAACATTGAGATTGTTTGGCTCAAGCTTATTCCTTTTGACACACCTTCAACATGACCACAATCAATGGCGTCAATTGTTGAAACTAAGCCCGAATCAACTCTATCAGCAACGGCTTGGTTATCATCACACAGCGCTAAGCCATATTTTTTCCACACTAAGCCAAATGATGAAAAAGGAATGCCATTTTCTCGTTCGCCTGCACCACCACGTTGATGATGATCGAAGCGATTAGTTTCGGGGTCATATTCGCCACCTACATCAATTACAAAGTCGGCACCCTCTATAAGCGCTTTATCGCGAGTACGTACCAGTTTAAACGTTGGCAAAACATGTTTAAGTACAGCAATACTAAAAACGTCATCTGCATGAAAATTACCATTGTGGGTTACTACTGTTATTTCGCTCATTTGTTTATTGCTACTTTTAGAAAAGATAAAAATTCTCGCTTTGTAAGTTAGTCACTAATTATCGAGGCAGATTTTATACGAAGACAGATGTGAAAAACAGTGAAGTATTTTTTGCATCACTATAAAAGACTTTCTTAAAGTGATTAGCGTGGTTATGCCGTTTATTGCAAAGCAATAATAAGTAGCTTCTTAAAACTACTCTAAATTAGAATAAAACGAATGATCATGGACCTGATATTTACGACATATTGAGATTTAACATGTCGTAGCGTTAATAAGCTTATTGGCTAAGCCCTAACTCCATAAATACACTTTGTGGATTATCTATATATGAGCCAAAACTGCTACAGCGTTTAAAGCCTAAATTTTCATATAAATTGATTGATTTTATTTGTTTTGGACCTGTTTCTAAACGTATTAACGGGATCTGCTTCTCGCCAGCTTGATGTAATAAAATCTGCATAATACGTCTTGATAGCCCTTTACCACGATGACTTGGTTTTACGTATAAACGTCTTATTTCGCCATAAGGCTGAGTATCAAATTTCTCTACGATCGCACCACAGGCAATAATACCTTCATCAGTTTTTAAACCAATAGCATACACATTAGGTAAGGTTAATTCGTTTAGCTCCAGAGACTGCGCTGTAGCAACAGGATATAAAGAATTTATAAGTCGGTCTATATCGTCAAATACATTTACTACATCGGGATCATTAGGGTTCAAATCAACTAACTGCATAAAGCTTCCATTCATTGTTATAAGTTTATTAAGCTTTAAATAATATATTCAAGCGGGCATAGCTTATCATTGTTTAACCAAAAAATCTTTAGTCCTTATTTAGCATATAGTTTGTGGAATTTTAACAGCTAGAAAAAGTAAAATGTCCTTGTATATAGAGAGTTTCTGTTTGGTTATTACCAATTAGCTTAATTAAATGATCTATTTTGAGATAATAAAATCGTGTCGATAACAAGGCAGAATTTTTAACACAGTTACCGCCAGGTTTAATCCCTCTAAACGATTAAGTATTATTGCGGATTGCTATTAGCCCTATGCCATTTTAAATAACGTTCTTTATCCATAGGCTTTGCAACTAAGTAGCCTTGCATAGTATCAATATTCATTTTTGTAAGTAAGTCATACTGCTCTATTGTTTCTACGCCTTCTGCAACGACCACTAAGTTTAAGCTTTTACCTAGACTGATAATTGTTTGTGCGATATTAAAGCCAATCTCATTATCTAAAATCTTATCAACAAAGCTCTTATCTATTTTTAATTCTTTAACAGGAAACGCACTTAAGTAAGCTAAGCATGAATACCCTGTTCCAAAGTCGTCAATCGAAAATAAAAAGTCAGCAGCAATGAGCTCTTTCATTTGCCTAATTGTATAATCTATATCGCTAGAGAGCATTGACTCAGTTATTTCTAACTTAATTTGTGATGCTCGAATATCAAATTTATTAATAATGTTAAACAACTCACCTTTTAAATTTGATGAATTGAACTGACTTTGACTAATATTAATTGAAACACTAAACGAGTTGTCAATTATAGCGTTTGCTTTCAGTTCATTAATTAAAATACATATATCATGCAAAACAATATTTTGTAGTTTTTGAATAAGACCGTATTGCTCAGCTATAGGTATAAATTCGTTTGCCGCTATCAGCCCTCTTTGAGGATGGTTCCACCTAATGAGTGCTTCAGCACCAACAACGTTACCTTGCGTATTTACTTGTGGCTGAAAGTAAGCACAAAACTCATTAGACGCAATTGCCCTCACTATATCGGTTTCTAGTTCTGCTTGCTTTTCAAGCAGTGTTTGCAAGGCTGGATCGTAAAAGCTACTGCTATTCCCCCCCTTATTTTTAGAATGATACATAGCTGTATCTGCAAATTTTAATATATTTCCAGCCTGTGCATTTACGCTATCAATTAGGCAAATACCTATGCTACAACTTACTTGGAATGCAAGGTTGCCCAATTCGAATTTATCATGAAAAGCTCTTTGAATTTCTTGAGCAACTGATTTACATTCTAGGATTGCTTGCTTTGTGTCTTGCCCTATGTGTTTAAGTAAAATAATAAATTCATCACCACCCGCTCTGGCTAGTGTATCTGAGTCTTTTATTATTGCACTTAACCTTTTTGATAGCTCCACAAGTACTTCATCCCCGGCACTGTGCCCAAGTGAATCATTAATACGCTTGAAGTTATCTAGGTCTAAAAATAATAACGCCCCTATATTTTTATTGCGCTTGATACTCTCTACACACGCGCTTAATCTGTCACTAAGCATTCTTCTATTGGGAAGTTTAGTTAATGGATCGTAAAAGGCGAGTTTGTGAACTTCTTGCTCAGCTTTTTTCTTTATTGAAATATCTCTGGCCATCCATATTACATGTCTTTTTGTAGGGCTATTGGGATTGTAATGATCTAAAACCGCAGCCCGTCCCTCAAAAACTATATTTCCTTTTGGTACATCTAATTCGTACTCAAAAATTTGCATCTCGTTAGTCGAAAGTGTTTTTTCAATAACGTCAATTATCATCTGCGCATCTTTTTGAGGAAGCAGGTCTTTAACATTTTGACCAATAAGATCCGTCGACGAATCAAGCAGCAACTCATTAGAGGTACCATAAACATCGGTATATGTGCCATCTTCACTTAAAATGAGGATGAGATCGGGCATTACTTTGGTGAAGGCTTTAAATTTTTCATTACTGTGCTGTAAATTAACGACAAGCTGTTTTGCCTTCTCAAATTCGTTACTTTTCTCAAGAGCGATACTTGAAAAGTGTACAAAAAAATCTATTAATTCTAAATCTTGCTCTGATGGGGTTTTAGGTGTGCTGTGATAAATAGCAAAGGTGCCTAACAAATCAGCTTGAGTCGAAAAAATAGGTGTTGACCAACATGACCTAAGATCAAACTTTAGCGCTAAATCTTTAAAGTCCTCCCACAGCGGTGAGGTTTCAATATTTTCTACAATTGTGCGCGTCTTCGAGAATGCTGCAGTACCACATGAGCCGACTTTTGGCCCTATGTAAATACCATTAAGCAATTCACAGTACTCTGGGTGAATATTAGGGGCTGCGCAATGAAAGAGCTGCTGGCCTTTAATTGATAAAATGGAACACCTTGCAGACTCATCATCAATAATCTGCTCTATTGATAAACAAATTTCAGTAAGCACCTCATTTAAGGGTACCCCTAATGCAATTTTAGATAAAATGCCTTGCTGGTGAGATAATAACTTTTTTAACCGATCCGTACCCATTTCCACTCGCTCGCATTATTTATACATATTGATACAACAAAAAGTCTCATGCAGATGCTTTTTTCTATGTAGTAAAGTTCAGTATAGTCATGATTAGTAAGTTTATTCTTTTATTAATAAAAAACTAACCTGATCTACATTGATTAATCATAATTGCATATTACTAAACACCTGTAGGTACTATATAACCAAAACCGCAACATTAAAGCTAACACTTTGTTACTTAAAAATACTGTTCAAAATTATTAAGCTATTTATACTGTAGCTAGTGATAAATATTTTTTGAGGTTACAGTGCAGATCACACAAGGTATGGAATATTTTTTTTCGGGGTTTAAATTAATTAGCCAAAAAGGGTTAAAGCGTTTTGTACTTATCCCACTTTTAATTAATGTTTTACTATTTGGTAGCTCGTTGTTTTTCTTATTTGGATGGCTAAGTGATAGCTTTAGCTACATTAATAATATGCTGCCAGAGTGGTTAAGCTGGCTTGAATGGCTAATGTGGCCAATTGCAGTATTAGTCGTATTATTTAGCTACAGCATGCTCTTTACTGTAATCACTAATTTTATTGCGGCCCCCTTTAATGCTTTATTAAGTGAAAAAGTTGAGCTCTATTTAACGGGTCAAAAAATTAATGATGACGGTTTTTCCGAATTAGTTAAAGATGTACCTAGAATGCTTGCCCGTGAGTGGACAAAGCTGTGCTATTACCTTCCTCGCGCTATTGGCTTTTTTATACTTCTTTGGGTTTTACCTGTCATAGGTCAAATACTATGGGTTTTATTTACCTGCTGGATGTATGCGGTGCAGTATGAAGACTATGCATTTGATAACCATAAAATTGGCTTTAAGCAGATGAAAGACGATTTAAAATCTAAGCAAGGTTTATCATATGGGTTTGGTTTTGCCGTTATGTTATTAACCGCTATACCCTTTGTAAACTTAATAGTTATGCCTGTAGCTGTGTGTGGTGCAACACGTTTGTGGGTCGATAATTATCGGTCAAAATACCGCAGTTAATTAATAGGTTGCTGACTTTTCAATATTAAAAGGTCACCGCACCCGAGATAAAAAAGCACCTAAGGTGCTTTTTTTAATCTATTTTTAAAGCAATAAATTCAAGCGATGCACGCCTTGGTAATGCAACGCTTTGTTTATCTACTTCTTCGAAGTTTTTAATCAAAATACTAAAGCGCTGATTGTTAAAATTAACGGCTGTAACTTCACCTATTTTTATACTGTAGTTTTGCTGCTGGTTAAACAGCGTTAGTGTTCGCTCGTTTATACGCTCTACGAATAAGTAAGGTGTTTGATCAGGCATCTTTAAACGGATAACATTGATTTTACTTAACTCATGTACCGCCACCCAATTTTGACTCTGCATTAACGTATTATAACTACTAATGCCTTCAGGCTGATAAACAACATCTTGGCTTATCACGCATGTCTTACAGCCCTCTACTGATTCAACTCGCCAGTCAATAGCTGTATTTTTATAATATAAATTGTCATTTTTTAGTAACCATTCACGTGCATTGTTAGTATCGCTACACGCTATTAGTAAGCTTAAAAAACTACTACAAACAATAAACTTAATACTTAACCCTAACCCTAGTGTCATATTAATGCTCTTTAATTGCTTTTAACTCAGCAATAATTGCACTACTTGGTTGCGCTTCTTTTATATAACTGGGCAGCGTTTCAATATACGTAGGCGAGCTTTGTAAATTATACACCTTACTATTATTGGTATTTGGTACCCCAAATCGATTACCTGCACTTTGCATATAAAACTGCAAATTAAGCATGTTCCACTCATCTACATCACTAAGTATTGATATTGTATTATCTTGGTTAGTATCAAAGCTGGTTAAGCTTTCAGTGTTAATTGCATTACAGTTAAAATCAACAGGTAGTGAGCCATTTCGATTTAACCCCTGTGCTTCAAGTATTGTGCTCTCATTTAAATCTGCTGAACTACCACTTGAATAATCAATAATAAAATCATCTGTAGAGCCTAAATGACTATTAGTATTTGGTGTAATATCACAACTAACATTGCCTGGATAAAAGCGCTCATAATAACGATCGCCTTCGTTATTACCTATTGTTGATAAACCCGCTAATTGATATAAATAATTCATAGAGCTTAAATGATTAGGCTTAAAGTTAATCTCTTCATCTCCACCATGGTATAAGCCTAAGTTATGGCCTAGCTCATGAAAGATAGTTGATGCTTGATAATTATAAGTTACATTGGTTGCTGTTTGTGTATCCAAAGTTAAGCCCCACCCTCCCATAGTTACCATTAAATCATTACCGCTGATCTCAGCAATACCCGACCCACTAATACTGCCATCTTCATTTCCACTACTTGCCATTAATAAGTAATGAAAAATGGGTCTGCGGGTTATATCGGTATATTCCATTTTATAAGTAAATAAATTAGGGCTACTTAAATCGTACTCAAACGGAGTATAGCTATTAAAAGGGACAACATTTCCGCCACCTAAATCAAAGTTTTCCGGCGCAATATCGCTATTTTGATCAAATAAATCACCTACATCAAAATGAACGGTGTAGCCTTTATTTGCAAATACACTAACAATTTTTTCAAGTGCAGTTCGATGAGGCGTTATTCCAACATCACTACTATCCATATAATCTATTTCAATAAATATATCTTTTTGTGAAGTACGCGCCCCCCATTCATACAGAGGCAGCCCAGCAAATGTTGCTCCCTCTGTCTCTGCGCAATCTGGAATACCGTCTTTATCATCATCTATTGAGCAAGTTATATCGTTAGGCCCTGCCGGAGTGTTGAATACTGAGTAGTTCCAGTCTGTATTTTGGTTGGTATCGGTTGCGCCGAGCGCACGCTTTAAGCTGGCGCCCTGCTCTGGCAGTATTTGTGCAGCATTTTCTCCTTGCCACTGCGAGGCTGTTACTGGCTCTTGGGTTGAATTTCCAAACTTAACAAAATCGATAGTTTGTGTACTCGCACTATTAAGTAATTCTGCAAAACCATTTATGTACCAATAAGGCCTAATTTGATCATTCGCGTTACCAACAAGTACAAGCTTTGTATTATTTAATGACGCACTTGCTAAAAAGTCATCACCAAAGCGACTTTGTAAAATAATATAGGCGCCATTTAAAAGCTCTTTATCAGGCAGCGCAAATACTTGCTCATCACTCAGCGTACTATCTGACATATTAATACTGCGAGCTTTAAGAGAGTAGTCTTGTAAATTTACTGTTGCACCGGTGCCATTATAAAGTTCAACCCAAGGTAAGTCGTTACTAAATTGCACAGATGAAAGCTCTGTTATTTTTATATTTTGGCTAGAAGTTGTAAACGAGGTGGCAGTTTGCGCCAAAATAGTTGTGCTATCAAAATTAGCTAAATCAGCTGTAACACGAACAATATATTGAGTGTCTTCATCAAAGCTTGCGCTTAAATTTACAGTATGAAAATAAGTACTTGTGTCGCTGGTAGTACCCGACAAACTTTCAATAGTTAAAGCCAAGCAAGTAGTAAAGTTATCTGCTGACACTTGTATGCTTCCAGTACAAGTACCATTACTAGAATTAACGGCTAAAGTACTCACAAGCATAATATCTGAAAATGTAATGCTAACAGGGCTATCTACAAATACTGGTTCATTACTATTTTGTGGTGTTACATTACTAATCGTAGCGGGCGTTGAATCAATAACGGTAATACTTAGTACAAATTCGGTTGTGTCTTTGGTATCAGTCGCCGTTAACGTATAGCTTTGTGGAGTGATACTATTTGCGGGAGGTGTGTAACTAAAACGTAAGGCTTGGGCATCAATAACACTAATTTGCGCACCATTTAAATCATCACCAAAGTCAATCTGTACGCTATCGTTATCAGCATCGCTAACAACTAAACTAAATTCAGTGGCTTGATTATATTGCACGCTAATACTTACATCATCTGCAGTTGGTGGATTGTTTGGTGCTAATATCATAACTGTTTTTTGAGCGTTATTTGTTGCGTTATCGTCATCTGTTACAGTTACTACAAAGGTAACATTGGTGTTTTGTGCAACAGTAGGCGCGTTAAAGCTAATACTTGTTTCTGCTTGAATAAGTTCAACTACAGGGCCACTTATTTGCTGCCAAGTTATGCTGTTAATACTCCCGTCACTATCTTGTGCATCTGCAACTAAGGTTACACTAACGCCTTTTTCAGCTTCTTCAGGGCCTGTAACAATAACTGTTGGCGCGCTATTTACTTGATTGATTAAAACCGTTTTACTCGCTTGAGCGCTTTTACCGGCATTGTCAGTTACGGTTACGCTAAAACCTAGCGTTGTATTTTCAGATACATTAGGAGCAGTAAAACTAAGGACTCCATCTGCTTGTGTAAACTCAACATTGTCCCCAGCAGACTGAATCCAATTAATATTACTTATTGTTCCATCTGTATCTTGAGCGTTAGCAACCAAACTAACCTGTCCGTTAGCAAGTGCACTACTTGGGCCTGTAATATTAACTGTAGGTGCATTATTTTGAGAAGTGATAATGCCTGAAAATACCTGTTGTGCAGTAGCACCTGAATTATCAGTAACAGTAACTGAAAAACTAAAGGTCGTGTCAGTGGTTACACTCGGTGCAGTGGCGGTAAGCGTGTTACCGTTAGAGGTGAACGTAAACTCAGGGCCGCTAAGTTGTTGCCATTGATAGTTGGCTATTTGTCCGTCACTATCACTTGCAAGCGCAGTAATAGTAAATGATTGGTTAGAAGCAATAACGTTACTACTAACAGAGAGCGTAACACTGGGCGCAGCGTTACCAGAGGGCGTAGTTGAATCACTACCTTCTCCGCCGCCGCCACAACCTGTGATTAAAAGTGATAAAAAAAGTAAACTTAGCCATTTATTAATATTGTTTTTTACCACTTTTAGCCTCTACATATTAACTATACAAATTTTGTGGCACCTTAGTAACGTTTAAATGAACGGTTATTTCCTCACGATCATGATATAGATGTTTAGCTTGTAACTCGTAATTAATACCTTGTTTCTCAAGCTCTTTTCTTATCATCGAAAGACATTCATAAACACTATCAAAGCGTTTTTTCATAGGGAGTTTTAAGTTAAATATAAACTCTTTTGCGTATGCATTTACTGCCCAGTCAATCATTAGCGTAGTCACTTTGGTTGGTTTTTCCACCATATCGCACACTAACCAAGTAATATTTCTTTTTTCTGGACGATATTTAAAACCATCGGCTCTAAAATGTTTAACTTGCCCAGTTTGCATTAAATCGTCATTCATTGGACCGTTATCAATCGCGCTTACAAACATACCACGGCGTACAAGCTGATAAGTCCAACCACCCGGGCATGCACCTAAATCAACACTGCGCATACCTGCTGCCACACGTGATTCACGTTGCTGTTCAGGAATAAATACATTAAACGCTTCATCGAGTTTTAACGTTGAACGACTCGGTGCATCGCTTGGCATACGAAGGCGTAAAATACCCATGAAAAATGGAGAATTATTAAAGCTATACGAGTAACCAACATAAGCCGTATTGTTTGTTAAAAACATGACATGCATTACTGGACGGTTTGCTTTTGGCTCACGCAGTACTGTATTTTGTTTTTCGAGGGCTTTTTTAAGCGGCGTTGATATTTTTTTACAGAACGTTAAAAGCTCTTTGCCTTCATTTGTATCTGGTGTTTCTACACGTAGCTCTGAGCACAATGTAAAATCTTTAGCAGCTTCAACTACTACACTTACACGGTCCTCTACTGGCATGTTTTCAAGTAATGTACCGGCAAACCATTGGCGTGCAAACACCATATTTTTAAAATCGACTTTTTTGATTATTTCGTCGCTGTGATGCGCTTCAAAACATTCGTAAACAACATAACCTGTATTTGGCTTTGCTTTTACATACCCTGCAAAACCCTGCTCTGCAGCATGAAACGTTATTTCAGCAGCGGCATCGTTTTCAAAACCACTACGACAATAAATCACAACACTAGACATATTAACCCTTAAACTCTTTAAAACTTAAATCGTGCAACTTGCACTAAAATAACAATCCAACCAATAATAAAGCACAATCCACCAAGCGGTGTTATCGGCCCTAGCCACTTCATATCTGTTAGAGCGAGTAAATATAAACTGCCACTAAAAAGTAGTGTGCCAGTTATGAAAAAGCCACCAGCCCAACTCAGATTTATGCCCCATTTAATTAAAATAGCCACCGCAATAAGTGCAAGGCCATGCAACATTTGATACTCAGCAGCTGTTTTAAAAACCCCTAATGAATACTCCGATAAACGGCTTTTTAAACCATGGGCAGCAAATGCACCTAACATAACCGAGAGCATACAAAAAACACTGCCGGTCATTAAAAATAATTTAATCATTTAACCCCCTAATCGAGTTTTAACACATCTCAACTTGTTGCTTAATAAATTCAACAGCACTTAGTGCTGCTGTTTCTCTATTTTGCAGTTCAGTTACACCACTTTTTTTACGTGGTTTTAATGAATGATCGCCATCAGGCAGCCATGTGATTAAAGGCTGTTTTGGCATTTCCATAGTAAGCAGTTCTTCACGTGTACCAAATGTATCTCGCTCGCCCTGTAATACTAAAAAAGGGCAAACAATATCAGCAAAATGGTCGGTGCGTAACTTTTCTGGCTTACCCGGCGGATGAAATGGATAACCAAATGCAATAACACCCGAAAGTTTTTGCTCGGTGCTGCACGCAAGCATTGATGCCATACGTCCGCCCATCGATTTACCGCCTATAAATAACGGTAAATCTGGCTGCGCCTTCGTTAGCACTTGCTCATAATAAATAAGTAGTTTTGGCGCTCGCTCAGGAGGCCTACGTTTATTGGTTTGTTTGGCAACTTGCATATATTCAAAATCAAATAAACCAACATCAACACCTTGCTCGCTTATTAATTTTGCCATGTGTTGCATAAAGTCAGAATCGCTACCAGCACCTGCACCATGCGCAAATATAAACTGTGCAATTGCAGGTTGTGCGGTGCTTTTAAACCATTCAATCATTATTAATACTCATGTTCTTGCTCATGCTCTACTAAGCTCAGCATCCACTCTTTAAACGAAACTATTTTACCAAGCTCTGTTTGCGATTCGCGAAGCACTAAGTAATATGCATTTTTACTTTCTAGACTGTGATTAAACGGAATAACCAAACGCCCTGCATCTATGTCGGGTTTAGCTAATACACTATTACCAATTGCCACACCTTGCCCATGTACTGCAGCTTGTAACACCATTGATGAGTGACTAAAAATAGGCCCTTGATTTACCTGGATGTTACGCACACCTGCAGTTTTCATCCACGTTTTCCAGTTTTTACGTGTGGTGTCATGCAATAAGGTGTGATGCGCTAAATCACTTGGTTGGTCAAGCGGCTTTGGCCCACTCAATAACATAGGGCTACAAAGTGGTACTAAATATTCAGTATGAAGTTTGTACGCTTGTACGCCATTCCAATGACCTCTTCCATAGTAAATAGCAATATCTACGTCATCAGTCAGTGAGTTTTCATCTTGATCTTGCGCTTTTATTCGCACATCTATCTCAGGGTGCAACTCATTAAACAAACTCAAACGAGGCACTAACCACTGAATAGCAAAGCTTGGCGTTAGGCTTACTGTTAATGAGCCTTTTGCACCACGGGCTAATAGCTTTTCAGTGGCATCAATAAGCTGAGTAAAAATCTCTTTTATATCTAAAAAATAGCCTTGGCCTTCTTCAGTTAATAATAATGAGCGGTTTTTACGTAAAAACAACTTTAAACCTAAATGCTCTTCAAGTGTTTTTATTTGATGACTTACTGCCGCCTGCGTTACATAAAGCTCTTCTGCTGCCTTAGTAAAACTTAAATGACGCGCAGCCGCTTCAAAGGCCTTTAATGCGTTTAGTGGAGGTACCCGTCTTGACATAATAACCAAGCTTAGAATTAGTTTTTCTTATGCGTGAGATTATATACATCATATAAGTTTGTGTATATTAAAGGCATAAAAAAAGCGACCTGAGTCGCTTTTTAATAAACATCATGCTTAATTATAAATCGCTTGCACTTGTATCAAGTGGAGCAAAGCTTTTAATTAAATCATCAACCGCTTTCATTTGCGTTAAGTACCCCTCTAACTTACTAAGCGCTAGCGCACATGGGCCATCACATTTAGCTTCGTTAGGGTTTGGATGCGCCTCAATAAATAAACCTGCAATACCTAGCGCCATACCGCTGCGTGCAAGCTCTGCTGCTTGTGCACGACGACCATCAGCAGAATCAGCTCGGCCACCAGGGCGCTGAAGTGCATGTGTTGCATCAAAAATAACAGGCGCCATTGCTTTCATGTCATCCATACCCAGCATATCAACCACTAGGTTGTTATAACCAAAGCTAGAGCCACGCTCACAAAGTGCGATGTTATTATTACCCGCTTCATTAAATTTAGTAATGATATGGCGCATTTCATGTGGCGCTAAAAACTGTGGTTTTTTCACGTTAATAATTGCACCTGTTTTAGCCATCGCCACAACTAAGTCTGTTTGACGTGCTAAAAAAGCGGGTAACTGAATTACATCAACAACTTCAGCAACAGGCGCTGCTTGATGCGGTTCATGTACATCAGTAATAAGTGGAATTTTAAACGTGTTTTTAATCTCTTCAAATATTTTTAAACCTTCTTCCATACCTGGACCACGGTACGAATTGATTGAAGAGCGGTTAGCCTTATCAAATGACGCTTTAAATACATAAGGAATATTTAATTTAGTCGTTACTTCTACGTAATGCTCTGCAACACGCATAGCTAAATCGCGAGATTCTAATACGTTAATACCACCAAACAATACAAACGGTTTGTTGTTTGCTAGCTCAATTTCATTAATTTTAATAATTTGGTCTTTCATTTAAATTCCTTACGGTGCAACTGCTTGCATCATTAATCCACAAATATAAGCCATATAAGTACCCACACCATAGCCAAGTACAGCTAGCAGAACACCAACTGGCGCTAATGACGGGTGAAACGCTGATGCTACAACAGGTGCAGACGCTGCGCCGCCCACATTAGCCTGAGAGCCTACGGCCATATAAAATAACGGAGCTTTAATAAGTTTAGCCACGAGTAACATTATACTTGCATGCACTAACATCCAAATTGCGCCAACTAAAAATAACCCAGGGTTATTGAAGATAGCGGTTACGTTCATGTGCAAACCAATTGATGCGACTAAAATATATAAAAAGCTAGAGGCTACCTTTGAAGCGCCAAACGCTTCTATTTGTCTAACTTTAGTAAACGATAAGCCTATGCCAATCGTTGTCGATATAACTATTAGCCAAAAGAACTTACTGTTTAAGCTATATTCTTTTGCCCATTCATAAGTAGTGCCAAAGTACGGACCTAAAAAGTCAGCACAAAAATGTGCTAAACCGGTTATACCAAATGCAATTGCAAGCAGCGTCATATAATCGTTAAGAGTAGGAATGCGTGCATGTTCTGCGTGATAGGCTTCAACCCGTTTTTTCAGATCTTCAATTGCGCTCGTGTCGGCACCCGTAGCTGCATCAATCTTTTTGTGGTTTGCTGCCATTAGCAATAAAACAGCCATCCAAATATTCGCGACGATTACATCGACTGTAATCATTACAGAAAATATATCACCGCCAACTTCAAACATTTCTTTCATTGATGCTTGGTTAGCACCACCGCCGATCCAGCTACCCGCAACGGTTGTCATACCGCGCCATACGGCATCAGGTCCATGCCCGCCAACAATACTTGGATCAAATGCACTCACTACTAAAATAGCTAATGGCCCACCGATAACAATACCTAATGTCCCCACTAAAAACATAATGAGCGCTTTAGGACCTAAATTAATAATCGCTTTTAAATCAATACTAATGGTGAGCAGTATTAAACAAGCAGGCAGTAAGTAGCGTGAAGCCACATAATAAATATTGGATTTGTTACCATCTACAATACCAAATGTATTTAATAACGAAGGTAAAAAGTAACACAGTAGTAAAGCTGGTACATATTTATAAAATCGTTTTAAAGCTGGACGTTCACTGTTTGAGGTTTTAAAAATAAACCCCAAAATAACAGCAAGTAAACCAAGCACAACGGCATCATTTGTAATTAATGCGCTTTGAGTTTCAACCATAATTATTCCTATTCTTAATGGTGCGTTTTATTATTATCTTCTAGTTCTTCTATCTGGTGTTGAATTATCTCTATTGCAGGATCGTCCGGACACTCATCGATAAAAAACTGTAAATCATCACGTGCCATTTTAGGGCAACCGAGCTGATTTAATAAGTAACCTCTGTCGCGTCTCTCATACGGGTCGTCGCCTATTAGCTCCATTAGCATCTCTACACAGGTCAAAGCATGACCAAATTTGTTTTCGCTAATGAAAGACCATTTTTGTTGAGCTAAAAATAACTTATATACTTCGTCATCAAAAATGAGCTCTAGAGGCTCTTGTTCTTGGCCATCATCTTCATCTGCATTTTCAGGGATGATATACCAGCTTTGTTGTCCACTGCTTGGCTCTATTATGTAGCCTTCTTCATCACTAATCGCCACATGTACACCAACATCACCCTGCGTAAGACTAAGATTTGCGTCAAAGCTAGCTTGTTGTAAAAAATGACAAAGTATAATTGCCAGTGTGGTAGGTGAGCCACTGCGCATAGAAAGCGTATAACTTAATGTATTTAATTTATATTCAGGCACTTTTAAGCCTGAGGCACTAAATAGCCAATCGCTGTAAAACATATCTAATAATTTTTCGAGACGATCGTGCTCATCACTCATTTTTAGACACAGCGCTGAGATTTGCTGTTCAAAGTCAGTTAAAGTCTCATAACATGGTGTTAAATCTATTTGAGGGTCCCATTTTGATTCTGCTTTAATACAGCGGTAAATTGCTGGAGGTGTAAATTCATCGTAAGCATCATCAAGATAAGATTCATCGTGTTCGTCAAACCCGAGGGTAGTCATTAATACTGCAACATTTTAGAAAACGAAGGCGTAGTTTACCTAACTTTAAAGCTATATACCAATATAGAGGAGTTTTTGAATATTTTCTGAAAAGGAGTCTTATTTGAGCTTTATAAAATAATTATAAAGCTCAAATAGTCAGGTATTTTAAAGCAAAAAAGCTGATTTAGACGTCGCTAAATAACCTATCGCTAAAATAACAGCGGTATTAACCAAAATGTAAGTAATTTTAGCCGTCATTTTAGTTTGTCTGGCGCTTTTAGCCCCAATACCAATATATATAACCACTAAAACTATTTTTTCCAAGAGCCAATATTGTTCAAATGGGTTTATTTTAGCCATAAATATAAGCGTAAGTGCAGACACTAATAACAAAGTATCTATACTGTGACTGCCAATCATTACCACTTTATTTTTTGCTATATTGCCACTACCCATTCGCGAAAAAGCGCGAACATAAAATAAAATTACACTCAACATCGCAATTGCCATGTGTGAATGCTTTACTGCTAAATAATCCATATGCCCCTGTACTTCTGTTTTATAAAAATTTAATCAGGAAAACGGCTAAGAACCGCTTCTAACTCATCAAGCTTCTCGTTAAATACTTCAACCAATTTTGGTTCAAAATGAGTACCTTTTTGAGCGTTAATTTCATCAACTACATTTTGCAAAGTCCAAGGCTCTTTATAGCATCGTTTATGGCGAAGTGCATCGTATACATCAGCAAGTGCAACTATGCGACCAAATACATTGATTGCATTACCGCTTAAACCTTCTGGGTAACCAGACCCATCCCATTTTTCATGATGCTCTTTTGCAATAATTGCACCTGTACTCACAATTTCATGGGGAGAGTCTTTTAAAATAGTATAGCCTTTATCAGTATGGGTTTTCATTACTTCCCATTCTTGAGGTTCTAACTTTGCTGGTTTATTTAATACCGCATCAGGAATGCCCACTTTACCTACATCATGAAGAGGCGACGCCAATCTTATTAAATCAGCATCATGCTTAGATAAACCATAACCCTGAGCTAAAATATGACAAATATGCGCTACACGCTTAACATGATTGCCTGTCTCGGTTGATCGTTGCTCTACCGCTTCACTTAATCTATAAACAAGCTCTTGTTGCGTTGCTTCTATTTCAGACTGGAGCTGTACATTTTCAAACGCAAGTTGCACGTTTTGAGAAAAAATCTTGATTAAATGACGCTGAGTATCTGTCAAATCTTTTGGGATCCCCGATATAAACAGCATCGAATTATGATTGTACTCACTGCTACAATACGCAAATAAGTAATTATCTTTATAAATAATACTTTTTTCATTAAGCGCCTGATGGCATGCACTTAACTGTTCAGCTTGTAATACCTCATCGAGCTCTTTACCTTCACTTTTTTCAAAGTCACCGGTACCCGAGCAAACAATTAGCTTTTTATTATTTTGTGCTTCCGGGTTTTGTGCAACTAAAGTAGTTGCATACATAGCTTGATCAGCAATACCCAATAAAGATGTTAATTGCTGCATAACGCCTTCAATAAAGTGCTCTATTGAATGCGCAGAAAAAATATCACGAGACGCTATAATTATCTTCTCAAGCCCTTCGCGTGACTGCTCTATTGAAATAATATCGCGGTACGAGCGCAGACTCGACATAATGACTGTAAATAATTTTTGAGCCGTTAGCTCCGTTTTCGATTTGTAATCGTTAATATCATAATTAATAATTACTTGTCGTTCAGGGGCTTGACCAGGTTGACCTGTCCTTAAAATAATTCGAATATGATTATTTTTAGCTTCTTCACGAATAAATTTAGCAACTTGCAAACCAGCGTCGTCGGTTTCCATTACAACATCAAGTAACACAATTGCGGCATCCGGATGCTCTTTTATAAGCTCTTTGGCTTCAGCTCCCGAATAAGCACTGATAAATTCTAAACGTTTATTTTGAAACTCAAAATCACTCAACGCTAGTTTTGTAACAGCATGAACTTCAGGTTCGTCATCAACGATTAAGACTTTCCAGGTACCAAGTTCAATCTCATTGATTGGTTCTTCTGGCTCATCTGAAAATAAAAAATCACCCATCATAGTCGAAATTCCTTCATGGCATTATTTAACGCACTAGTAAGCAATTATTATTCTTTAGGGCCACTGTGCAAACGTTACACGGTCATTATTACCAAAGTCTTTCACTGTTTTAATATTAACAAATGCCATTTTTTTGAAAAAATGACGAACAGCTTCACCTTGCTCAAAACCGTGTTCTATTAAAAGATAGCCACTAGATAACAAATAGTCACGTGATTGTGTAATTATTTGTTTAATATCAGACATTCCGCAATCATCAGCCACTAATGCCGACAAAGGCTCAAAGCGCACATCGCCCTGATTTAAATGTATATCACTGCTTTCAATATAAGGTGGGTTAGTGACAATTAGGTTGAATTTTTCACCGTGCAACTCACTAAACCAGTTGCTTTGCTTAACGTGTACGTTATTAATCGCCAATCGCTGCTGGTTACGTGTAGCAAGTGCAACAGCATCGCTTACTCTATCTACTGCAATAATTTGCCAATCAGGCATTTCACTACCCAGTGCCAACGCAATTGCACCAGTACCGGTGCCTAAATCAAGCACTTTAGCTGTAGCAGGTACAGCCACTTCGAGTGCTTGTTCTACTAACGTTTCGGTATCTGGTCGAGGTATTAAGGTTGTTGCGTTAACTTCAAGCGATAAACTCCAAAACTCACGCTGGCGCGTAATATGTGCAACAGGTTCACCGTTTAAACGCCTTTGGCAAAATGTATTAAATTGCTGTTGTTGCTCAGCGTTAAGTTCATGCTCTGGCCAAGTGAAAAGGTAACTGTGAGGTTTTTGAAGAATATGTAAAAGTAAAACTTGTGCATCTAATTTAGCACTTTCGCTGCTAGGTGCTAATAAATTAGCGCCTGCAGCAATAGCTTGTTCAAGAGTTTGGCTCACGACTACTCGTCGCCCATAGCCGCTAATAAGTCAGCTTGATGCTCTTGCATTAATGGGTCAATAACACAGCCTAAATCACCCGCTACCACTTCATTTAAACGATAAAGTGTTAAGTTGATACGGTGATCGGTAATACGACCTTGTGGGTAATTATAAGTACGGATACGCTCAGAACGGTCGCCACTACCTACTAAATCACGACGCTCAGATGCTTCTGCCGCATGGCGTTTCTCATCTTCAGCTTGTTGCAAGCGTGCTGCAAGTACCGACATCGCTTTAGCGCGGTTTTTATGCTGTGAACGCTGATCCTGACACTCAACCACGACACCGGTAGGTATATGTGTAAGTCGAATAGCAGAATCTGTTTTATTAACGTGCTGACCACCTGCGCCCGATGCACGAAATGTATCAACTTTTAAATCTGCTGTGTTAATTTGTATCGCTTCGGCTTCTGGTACTTCCGCCATTACCGCAACAGTACATGCAGAGGTATGAACTCGCCCTTGTGACTCGGTTTCTGGCACACGTTGTACGCGGTGTACACCTGATTCAAACTTTAATTGACCGTAAACGCCTTCGCCACTAATATTTGCAATAACTTCTTTGTAACCACCGTGCTCACCTTCATTGGTGCTCACAACTTCTACTTTCCATTTTTTAGTTTCTGCATAACGACTGTACATACGAAATAAATCGCCAGCAAAAATAGCCGCTTCATCACCGCCTGTTCCAGCACGTACTTCAACAAATACGTTGTTATTATCTCGTGGATCTTTTGGCAACATTAATACTTGAATTTGATCTTCAATTACCAAAATTTGCGCTTTAGCTTCTTTATATTCTTCTTGCGCCATTTCACGCATTTCAGGGTCAGAATCTTTAAGCATTTCTTCTGCACTGGCTAAATCATCTTGCGTTTCTTTGTAAGTTAAAAACGTTTTTACAATCTCTTCAAGCTCAGAATATTCTTTTGAAAGCCCACGAAAACGATTTTGATCACTAATGACCGACGGGTCGCTTAGCAGCGCTTGTACTTCTTCGTAACGCTCTACTAAGGTTTCTAATTTATTATAAACAGACTCTTTCATTTAACGGTTATTCCTGATCAATACCTAACATTTTTTTCAACTGGTTTAGCTGCGCCACTTCACCTTTTTTCGCTGCGTCTTGTATTGCACGGGTAGGCGCGTGCATTAAGCGATTGGTTAATTTATTGGCGAGCTCTAATATAATTTTTTCTGCATCTTTACCTGTATTAAGCTGACTAACAGCACGCTCTACAAGTTCTGACTTAATTGTTTGTACATCATTTCGATAATGGCGGATTAAATCTACCGAATCGAGTGAGCGCATCCACATTGCAAATTCTTTGGTGCGTTCAGTAATAATTATTTGCGCTTGCTGTGCAGCTTGCTCACGCGCTGCCATATTCTCGCTTACAATGGTTTGTAAGTCATCAACGGAATATAAATAGGCAGCATCTAGCTCACCTACTTGGCTTTCTATGTCGCGCGGAACCGCAATATCTATAAATAGCATGGGCTTGTGACGGCGCTGCTTAAGCGCTTGCTCAACCACCCCTTTACCAATAATAGGCAAAGTACTGGCGGTAGAACTAATCACTATATCGGCTTTATGTAAACGCTCTGGCAATTGCGCTAAAGCAATTACATCCGCCGACACTTCGTCAGCTAAGCTTCGAGCTCGCTCAATAGTTCGGTTCGCAACGGTAATGTTTTGTGGCTCATTTTGATATAAATGCTTGGCCACCAGTTCAATAGTTTCACCCGCACCAATTAATAAAACGTTTGTTTTATCAAGCTTGCCGTAAATATGTTTTGCTAAATTAACAGCTGCAAATGCAACCGATACAGCACTTGCGCCAATATTTGTTTCGGTTCTAACTTGTTTAGCCACCGAAAATGTTTTTTGAAACAATCTATCAAAAGTAACACCTACAGCATCGTGGGTTTTAGCGCTAAAAAACGATTGTTTTATTTGCCCTAAAATTTGCGGCTCCCCTAACACCAAAGAATCCAACCCACACGCTACGCGCATTAAGTGGTTAATAGCGTCATTACCTTCGTGACAATAAATATTATTACTCAGTTCATGTTCATCCAAACCATGGAAACTGGCAAGCCAAGTCAACAGTGTTTGGGAATTTTGCTGAGCGAGGCTACAATAGATCTCGGTTCGATTGCAGGTAGATACAATAACCGCTTCATTAAAGTCGGCATGGCCGCTTAATTGTTGCAACGCCTCTGAAATTTGCTCAGGCGAAAAAGCCACTTTTTCACGTAATTCTACGGATGCGGTTTTGTGATTTATACCTAGTGCTATTATGGTCATATTTGCCAAATATTGCTGAGCCCTACTTCAAAGGCGGTAATTTTACCAAAAATCAGCGGAATATGGAAAGTAAGGAACAACATTTGATTAGACAATATTTGATTTTATTCATGTTTTTTTTGTTTTTAGGTGGCTGTGCTCATCAAATTGATACAAAAACAACACTTTATGATGATTGGAAACCACGTTTAGCTGCTCAAAAAACTTGGCAGGTCGAGGGTAAACTCGCGTTTATTAGTCCACAAGAGCGTCAATCTGCAAACTTAAATTGGCAGCAAACAACAAATTCCAATAATTTAATACTAACTACCTTTATTGGTACACGTATTTTGTCACTTAAACAAACAGCAAATGGTGCTGAATTAGAGTTTGACGGCGATGAGTACTTTGATACTAATGCTGCAGAGCTTTTAAAGCGTTTAACGGGTTTTACACTCCCGGTTGATAACGCCGACAATTGGCTTAAAGGCACCATTGACGATCAAAGCTTAGTCGTTGATGAGCTAGGCCGTGCAAAGCAAGTGTTATGGTTTGATAACACAGGTAAAAAATGGCAAATAGATTACGGCACTTATATACAAAACGCAGGCTATTGGTTACCAACCAAACTAACGTTAAAGCATCAACAAATAAAAATAAAAATTCAACTCTACGATTGGCAATTTAAATAAATATGAATAACAAAACCTCTTTTTCACTGATTGCTCCGGCAAAACTCAATTTATTTTTACATATTAATGCTCGCCGAGAAGATGGTTATCATGAACTCGAAACCTTATTTACTTTTTTAAATTTTGGTGATGAGCTTTATTTTGAACTAACAACGAATGGCAGTATTTCTGTCGGTGGTGATACTAAAGACATACCCCTAAATGATAATCTCATCTATAAAGCGGCTTTATTATTACAAACACACAGTAAAACCTCTTTGGGTGTAAAAATAAATTTAATTAAACGCTTACCGATGGGCGGAGGTGTTGGAGGTGGCTCATCCGACGCTGCAAGTACTTTATTAGCCCTAAATAAATTATGGAAATTAGAACTAAATTTAGAAATCCTAGCCCAATTAGGACTTAAATTAGGGGCTGATGTTCCGGTGTTCATACAAGGGCAAAGCGCCATAGCGCATGGTATTGGTGAGAAATTACACCAAGTAAAACTTAAACAAAAATGGTACTGCGTTGTACACCCAAACCAACATGTAAGTACCGCAAAAATATTTACACATCCCGATTTAAAACGCGACACACCAAAAATAATAGGCGATTGGAAACACCATACTTTAACCAACGATTGTGAGCCTTTAGTTAAAAAGCTTTGCCCCGAGGTTGAAAAAACCCTCCAGTGGTTGCTAAAATACGCACCGTCGAAGATGACCGGGACAGGTTCATGTTGTTTTGTCGAATTTGCTAGTCAAGTTCAAGCACAAGATGTACTTGAAAATCTCCCCCATAATTGGCAGGGTTTTGTGGCTTCAAGCGCAAATGTCTCACCTGCTCATACGGAGTTAACCGCCATATTCGATCAATGAAGTAACGTACAAGTAATCATAAGTTAACCCGCAGTGGTATTTATCATTGCCCGTTAGTCCAAATATTCAGTGCCTGAGGAACCCTACCGTGCCTGACATGAAGCTCTTCGCTGGTAACGCAACACCTGAGTTAGCTCAAAAAGTTGCAAAACGTTTATATATTGAATTAGGCGATGCTGTTGTTGGCCGTTTTAGCGACGGTGAGATCAGTGTTCAAATAAATGAAAATGTTCGTGGCTCGGACGTTTTTATATTGCAATCAACCTGTGCCCCTACAAACGATAACCTAATGGAACTTATCGTTATGGTTGATGCTCTACGTCGTGCGTCTGCAGGTCGTATTACTGCCGTCATTCCTTATTTTGGTTATGCGCGCCAAGACCGTCGTGTACGCTCTGCCCGTGTTCCAATTACCGCTAAAGTTGTTGCCGATTTCTTATCAAGTGTGGGTGTTGACCGTGTTCTTACGGTTGATTTACACGCTGAACAAATCCAAGGCTTCTTTGATGTACCAGTAGACAACGTATTTGGCAGCCCTGTATTACTTGAAGATATGAAAGAACGCGACTTTGAAGACGTCGTTGTTGTATCTCCAGATATTGGTGGTGTTGTACGCGCACGTGCAATTGCAAAACTACTAAACGATACCGATTTAGCAATCATTGACAAACGCCGCCCTCAAGCAAACGTTTCTCAAGTAATGCACATTATTGGTGACGTGGAAGGTCGTGATTGTATTATCGTAGATGATATGATTGATACCGGTGGTACGTTATGTAAAGCCGCAGAAGCACTTAAAGAACATGGCGCTAAGCGCGTATTTGCATACGCAACGCACCCTATTCTTTCGGGTAAAGCAGCAGAAAACCTACGTGACTCGATGATTGACGAAGTAATTGTAACTGACTCGATTCCGCTATCTGACGAGCTTAAAGCCCTTGATAAAATTAAGGTACTTACGCTTGCTGACATGTTAGCAGAGACTATTCGTCGTATTAGTAACGAAGAATCTATCTCAGCGATGTTTGAACACTAAAGTTAAGCATTCCTGAGTATAAAAGCGCCTTTTGGCGCTTTTTTTGTAAGCGATGTTTATTTTGTCTGGGCGTGGTGGTATGATAGCGCGCCTTTTGGCTAGGGACCTTGGTCGCAAAGGCCCTACACATTTTAATAACTGGAGACATCATGTCTAACAAAACTTATACATATAACGCTGAACTTCGCGTAGAAACTGGTACTGGTGCGAGCCGCCGCCTACGTCGCGAAGACAAAGTTCCTGCAATCCTTTACGGAGCTGACAAAGAAGCTTTATCTCTTACTTTTGCTCATAAAGATATGATCAAAGCACAAGAAGACGAAGGTTTTTACACGCATATCCTTACGCTTAACGTAGATGGCGAAGCTGTTGAAGTAATCTTAAAAGATATCCAACGTCACCCATTCAAGCCTAAGCTTACTCACCTTGATTTCCAACGTGTAGATGCTACTCATAAATTTCAAACTAAAGTTCCTCTTCACTTCATCGGTGAAGATATTGTAACTAAAGCTGGCGCAACTGTTGTTCACCAGTTAACTGAAGTTGAAATTACGTGTCTTCCAAAAGCACTTCCAGAATTCATTGAAGTAGATGTTTCTAAGTTTGTTGTTGGCGATTCTGTTCATATTTCTGACCTTACTTTCCCTAAAGGCGTTAGCTCTGTAGATTTAGGTAAAGGCGAAGGCCATGATCAGTCTATCCTGACTATCAAAGCAAACAAAGCAGCTCCAGTTGAAGACGACGCTGCAGCAGCAGAATAATTTTTAAGGTCTCGCAACCTTGAATTCTATTCAAATGCTTGTGGGCCTGGCTAATCCAGGCCCCGAATACGCAAACACACGCCACAATGCAGGTGCTTGGTTCATCGAGCAAATCGCTGCACGCTACAACTGCACCCTAAAATACGATCCTAAATATCACGGCCTTACAGGCAAAGTGATCATTCAAGGCCAAGAATTCAAATTATTGATCCCCACTACTTACATGAATTTAAGTGGTAAAGCGGTCAGTAGTTTAGCTAATTTTTTCAAAATCCCTGTCGAGGACATTTTAGTTGCCCATGACGAATTGGATTTAGACCCAGGCGTTGCCAAATTAAAAAAAGGCGGCGGGCATGGCGGTCATAATGGTTTAAAAGACATTATTGCAAAAATGGCAAATCAAAAAGACTTTATGCGCTTGCGCATTGGTGTAGGTCATCCAGGGCATCGTGAAATGGTTACTGGTTGGGTGCTTGGAAAAGCGGCCAAAGCAGACCAAGAAAAGATGGATGCTGCTGTTGATGAAGCAGTTCGTTGTATGGAAATACTTGCAAAAGATGGTGTGTTAAAAGCACAAAACAGACTACATTCGTTTAAACCCTAATAACTTGGGTTCAAGCACATCGTTTAAACGAATCTAAACAAGGTATCTTACTATGGGTTTTAAATGTGGCATCGTTGGCTTGCCTAACGTTGGTAAATCAACGCTTTTCAATGCACTAACTAAAGCGGGTATTGAAGCCGCTAACTTTCCTTTTTGTACCATTGAGCCTAATACAGGTGTGGTACCTGTGCCAGATCCTCGTCTAGACGAACTTGCTAAAATAGTAAACCCTCAACGAGTTCTTACCACCAGTATGGAATTTGTAGACATTGCTGGCTTAGTAAAAGGCGCATCTAAAGGTGAAGGCCTTGGTAACCAGTTTTTAGCTAACATTCGTGAAACCGATGCAATTGGCCACGTAGTTCGCTGTTTTGAAGATGAAAACATCATCCACGTAGCAGGCACTATTGACCCTGCTGACGATATTGACGTAATCAACACTGAGTTAGTACTTGCTGATATGGATAGCGCTGAAAAAGCCCTTTTCCGTAATTCAAAAAAAGCAAAAGGTGGCGATAAAGACGCTAAAGAGCAAAATGCTGTACTTGAAAAAGTAAAAGTGCATCTTGACGAAGGCTTAACTTTACGTGGTCTAGCACTAACTAAAGAAGAAAAAGCAGCAATCAGTTCTATTAACTTCTTAACGATTAAACCAACAATGTATATTGCAAACGTTGCTGAAGATGGTTTTGAAAATAACCCATACCTTGACCGCGTACGCGCTATTGCCGCAGCTGAAGATGCGATTGTAGTTCCTGTATGTGCCGCTATCGAATCTGAGCTTTCAGAACTAGATGACGAAGACAAGCTTGAGTTTATGGCTGATCTTGGTTTAGAAGAGCCGGGTCTTAACCTTGTTATTCGTGGTGGTTATGAATTACTACAATTACAAACTTATTTCACAGCTGGCGTAAAAGAAGTACGCGCATGGACAATCCCTGTAGGTGCAACAGCACCACAAGCAGCGGGTAAAATCCATACCGACTTCGAGCGTGGCTTTATTCGTGCGCAAACTATTGCTTTTGACGACTTTGTTGCCTTTAAAGGTGAGAGTGGCGCAAAAGAAGCAGGGAAGATGCGTCAAGAAGGTAAAGAGTACATTGTTAAAGATGGCGATGTAATGAACTTCTTGTTCAACGTATAAGTACAAATTAAACCAATTTAACTTGGTAATAATTTTTAAAGGCTCGTTTTTACGAGCCTTTTTTGTATTTAAGCATTATAAAAATAATAATTAACCTCAACTAGTCTATCTTTGTAATATCGCTTAATGAAAGAAGTACAGGGTTAATTAAGATTCCGCGCCTTAAAGGCAGCTAAAAAAACAGCATTTTTATTAAATTTTAGCCTGTTAGCTTAATTTTCCTGCAAACAAACACAGTTAAGTGTTTTTTTGCAAAAAAGGTGTTGACGAATTTGGGTCATATCAGCATAATACGCCCCGCACTCAGCGATGAAGTGCTAACAAAAAAAGATGGCTAAGTAGCTCAGCTGGTTAGAGCACATCACTCATAATGATGGGGTCACAGGTTCAAATCCCGTCTTAGCCACCATTATTTTTTTGTTGCTCAATGAAGAGTTTAAAATAACTACCTTGTGTGCGGGAGTGGCGGAATTGGTAGACGCGCTGGATTTAGGTTCCAGTATCTTAGGATGTGAGAGTTCAAGTCTCTCCTTCCGCACCATAATTCTTGATAAGAATTAAAACTATCAATTGTTATTGTTGGGATATCGCCAAGCGGTAAGGCACCAGGTTTTGATCCTGGCATTCCCAGGTTCAAATCCTGGTATCCCAGCCAACAATGGCTAAGTAGCTCAGCTGGTTAGAGCACATCACTCATAATGATGGGGTCACAGGTTCAAATCCCGTCTTAGCCACCATTTTTTCTTTTAGAAATGGCTCTGCAAGAGTTAAATTGCAGCTCAATGAAGAGTTTAAAATAACTACCTGTACTTTATTGTACAAACGATGCGGGAGTGGCGGAATTGGTAGACGCGCTGGATTTAGGTTCCAGTAACTTCGGTTGTGAGAGTTCAAGTCTCTCTTTCCGCACCATTTCTTGATAAGAAATAAAATTATCATTAATTCTTTGTTGGGATATCGCCAAGCGGTAAGGCACCAGGTTTTGATCCTGGCATTCCCAGGTTCAAATCCTGGTATCCCAGCCAACTTCTTCTACCAAGGAAAGTTGGATAAAAGAATTGCTCTAGCTTAGAGTTTAAATTGGCAAATTGTTGATGCGGGAGTGGCGGAATTGGTAGACGCGCTGGATTTAGGTTCCAGTAACTTCGGTTGTGAGAGTTCAAGTCTCTCTTTCCGCACCATGTTCTTATAAGAACTAAAATTATAAAGAATTCTTTGTTGGGATATCGCCAAGCGGTAAGGCACCAGGTTTTGATCCTGGCATTCCCAGGTTCAAATCCTGGTATCCCAGCCAACTTCTTCTACCAAGGAAAGTTGGATAAAAGAATCGCTCTAGCTTAGAGTCTAAATTAGCAAATTAGTGATGCGGGAGTGGCGGAATTGGTAGACGCGCTGGATTTAGGTTCCAGTAACTTAGGTTGTGAGAGTTCAAGTCTCTCCTTCCGCACCATGTTCTTATTAAGAACTAAAATTAATATCAAATTTATAGTTGGGATATCGCCAAGCGGTAAGGCACCAGGTTTTGATCCTGGCATTCCCAGGTTCAAATCCTGGTATCCCAGCCAATTTGACTCCCCTGTCTAAAACTTCTCAATACTCATTAAGTTCAACTTACTTTCTCTGCATTTAAATAAACACTTATAAACTCATCTATTGTTATCGGTTTACTATATAAATACCCTTGTAAATAATCACAGTTCAGATTCAACAACGCCTGTTCTACTTCTTTAGTTTCTATTCCTTCAGCAACTACATCGCAATTTAATCGACCCGCTAAAAACAATGTAGATTCTACAATGGCGTAATCAGGCGAGTTAATAAGCATATCTTTGACAAACGACTGATCTATTTTTATTTGATTGATTGGCAGCTCTCTTAATAACGACAGCGACGAAAAGCCAGTACCAAAGTCATCAACACTAAATTTAAACCCGCGCATATTCAACTGTTGCATCATTTTTCTAGCAGCCGGTATATTTGTCATCATTGCACCTTCAGTAATTTCAAAAATTAACGAGTCGCTTAATGTAGGATCCGTTGCGAGTAAACTAATTATAAAATCGTAAAACTCACTGCTTTCAATATCTTTCGTCGATAAGTTGACATGTATGGTACCGGTGAAGCCAAATAGTTTTAGCTTTCTAATGTGATTAACGGCTTCTTGTACAACCCATTTCGATAAAGGAAAAATAAGCCCTGTACGCTCAGCTACGGTTATAAACTTTTCAGGACTAATAAAGCTAGCATCATCTTGCGGCCATCGTATAAGCGCTTCTAGGCCATGTAATTGCAGATCTTTAGAGTCCATTATGGGTTGTAAATAAAGCTCAAACTCATCTTTATGTAATGCCACTTTAATTTTGGCTGATAAATCAAAAAAGTCCTCAGCTCGTTTACCTATTGCAGATGAGTAATTTACCAAAGGTTGAAATGTTTTTTTAGCTTCGTGCAGAGCCAAGTCAGCTTTTTTTAATAGCTGATCGGGCAATCGGCTATCATCAGGAAAACGGCTTACGCCTATACTTAATTGTATTTTAACCATTTGCTCATTCGTACAAAACGGACTTTTGACGGCTGAGTTTATAATGTTTACACAATAATTCATGCTTTCATCTGTATCGGTATGCAGTAAAAATGCGAACTCATCGCCACCTATTCGATATAACTTAGCAATTCCGCATAATTCTTTATTTAGTTTATTGGCAAATGCAGCCAAGAGTTGGTCACCACACTGATGCCCAAACGCATCATTAATTTGTTTAAAGTTATTTAAGTCGATATAAAATAGTGAAAATGGGGAAGGATATTCAACTTGTTTACTCAGAGATTTAAAAAACTTATCGCGGTTAGGTAGAGTTGTTAAGTTATCGTGCTCAGTTTGATATTTTTGATACTGCGTTGCTTGCTCTATTTTAAGAATACTTTTTAAGCTCAGTTTAATAACTAAAAAAACAAACCCACCACCGCCAAGCAACAACATAGCCACCATATTCATAACGACGGGTGCAATGTCGTGATTGGAAAAATAATAAAGTACCCACCAATACCCTATAATAAAAAAAATAATAGCGCATAGCAGTACACTCCATGCTCTTTGCGATGTTTTTTTACAAACTTTAACGGTTGTTTTTAAGCTAGCAACAAGCAGTAGCGCACCTAAAATAATTATTACTGTAAAAAAATTATCCACACACAAGCTCTTTAAAGTTATTAAACTGCGATTTAGTGATGTAACACCAGTTAAATTAAAACCGTGTTCAATATAGCCGAGTCACTATTTGCTGACTTAAAAACAGGCATAAAAAAAGGCTCATAAATGAGCCTTTTAAATACCTACTTTAAATTTAGCCTAAATCACCGCTAATTGCGTATTTTAAAACCCAGTTTTTTATTGGCCCCGTATTATTGGCCATTTTTAAAAACTGGCTACGTGCCCATTTAAGTGGCGTAATTTGATTAGAAAACCCAAAGTAACACGCGTCCATCATGCTCATCATTAATAAATTAGCCCTGCGGCGAGCTCGTTCGTATTCTTTAAGTTTGAGAGGGCAACCTATATCGCCTGCTTCGTTTAAAACTTCAGCAAGTGCCACTACGTCCTGAAAACCTAAATTAACGCCCTGCCCTGCAAGCGGGTTAATTGTATGCGCTGCATCGCCCACTAAAACCAAACGCCCTTGCGAATAGCTATTTGCATGTTGGCGAGTTAGCGGAAATATCGCATGGGTTTGTACTTCAAAGTCTCCAGCAAGTTCTGGGAATTTATTCAGTATGTGTGTTTTTAACTGAGTTGGGTTTAGCCCTTTAAATGCTTGTAGTGTATTTGCATTGTCGTACCAAATTAAATTAGCGTACGGTGCCTGCATTGGTAAAAATGCTAATGGCCCGGTTGGTGTAAACTGTTGCCAGGTTTTAATTTGTTGCGGGGCATCGAGTTTAATTAATACCCCCATGCAATGCTGTTGGTACTGCCATCCCGTAATACCAATATTAGCTTTATCACGCAATTGCGATTGCCCGCCATCGGCGGCAATTACTAAATCAGCCGTATAGGTTTGATCACCATACACAAGCGTAATTAAATCATCCGTTTGCTCTACTTTAGTTACCGGTAATGATTGCTCAATAACCTCAATCTTGTAATGCCCAAATTGCTGCCACAAACTTGCTTGAATTAGACTATTTTCAATCAAGTGGCCTAAATGTGTCGTGTTTATGTCGGCGCAATCAAATAATAAATTGTCACCACCGCGCTCAAAAGCCTCTAATTGTTGATAAGGTGCTATGCGGTTTTGCCTTAAAAGAGGCATTGCGCCTAATTCATCAAGTAAATTTTCTGAAAAACGATTAATAGCAGACACTCTAATATCCACCTTATCACTACTAAGAATGTGCGATGGGTCTATTAGGTGTTTTTCAATTATGCGCACGCCAAAGCCTTGTTGAGCCAGCTTTATCGCCATAGCCGCGCCAACCATGCCTCCGCCAACTACTATCACATTATTTTTAGTCATGTTTTTCATCATTTTATTATTACTTGAGTCTGTTTTGATTGTATCAAAATTAATTTGTTTTATACCAGAGGATATCCCTAACAGCTGATTAAACTCACCCTGTATTGATTTGAGATCACAAACATGAAAACTATACTTGGATCTGGGCGGGTATCCAGCTAAAATACGCCTCCTTTAAGTGAGCATGCTTGCTCCTTAATCCTGTTTCTAGCACATTTTTGTGCCACTATCGAATTGAACACGAGGCAATATTTCAATGAGCAAAAAGCTGCATATTAAAACCTGGGGTTGTCAGATGAACGAATACGACTCTCAGAAAATGGCTGAACTTTTAGATGCCACCAACGGCTACCAGCTAACTGATGATGCAACAGATGCCGACGTAATCTTACTCAACACCTGTTCAATTCGTGAAAAAGCACAAGAAAAAGTATTTCACCAGTTAGGTCGTTGGAAGTTGTTAAAAGACGACAAGCCAGATTTAATAATTGGTGTAGGTGGTTGTGTTGCCTCACAAGAAGGTGACTCTATTCGCCAACGTGCACCATTTGTAGATGTTATTTTTGGCCCGCAAACGCTACACCGTTTACCAGAAATGATTAAACAAGTGCAAGGCGATAAAGGCTCATCGGTTGTTGATATTTCATTCCCAGAGATTGAAAAGTTTGACCGCCTGCCAGAGCCAAAAGCGGATGGCCCATCTGCGTTTGTATCAATTATGGAAGGCTGTTCTAAATACTGTACTTTTTGTGTTGTACCGTATACTCGCGGCGAAGAAGTTAGCCGCCCAGTAGATGACGTATTACTAGAAATTGCACAGCTTGCTGAGCAAAACGTACGTGAAGTAAATCTACTAGGGCAAAACGTAAACGCATACCGCGGCGACACACACGATGGCGAAATATGTTATTTCTCAGATTTAATTCGTCTTATTGCTGCTATTGATGGTATTGACCGTATTCGTTACACCACCTCGCACCCGGTAGAATTTACGCCAGACATCATTGACGTTTACGCTGATGTACCAGAGCTTGTAGATCACTTACACCTACCAGTACAAAGTGGTTCAGACCGTATATTAAACTTAATGAAACGTGGCCATACGGCAATTGAATACAAATCGACAATTCGTAAGTTACGCAAAATTCGCCCTAACTTAAGCATGTCGTCAGATTTCATTATTGGTTTCCCAGGCGAAAGTAAAGAAGATTTTGAAGCAACCATGAAGCTTATTAGCGACATTGGTTTTGATATGAGCTTTAGCTTTATTTACAGTGCACGCCCAGGTACGCCAGCGGCAGATTTGCCAGATGACGTAACAGAGCAAGAGAAAAAAGAACGCTTATACTTACTACAAAACCGTATTACACAAATGGCGCAGCAAATTAGCCGTCAAATGTTCGATACAGAGCAACGTATACTTGTTGAAGGTCCTTCTAAAAAGAACCCAATGGAATTACGTGGCCGTACCGAAAATAACCGTGTAGTAAATTTTGTTGGCCCGCACACAGTGATCGGACAGTTTGTTGACGTACGTATTACCGAAGCACTACCTAACTCTTTACGTGGTGACTTAATTCGTACAGAATCAGAAATGAACTTACGACGTGAAATAGCTCCTTCAGCTATTTTAACTAAAGCTGCAGCTGCAGAGCCAAAACCAGACACTGTTAACGAAATTGGCGTAGCTACTTTCGTTCCTTAGTCAAAATTATTAGCGCCAGTTAACGCTGGCGCAGTACTATAGGAAGCAATTTTGAGTAATCAGTTAAAAACATTAGAGATTTATTTAGAACCTGCCGATAACAAACGCCTTTCTTCTTTATGTGGCCCGTTTGACGAAAACATCAAACAAATTGAGCGCCACCTGGCTGTTGAAATAATTCACCGTGACAACTTCTTTAAAGTAACCGGTAAACTACACAACTGCGCCGGCGCTGTAGAAATCTTAAAAAACCTTTATGTTGATACTCAGCCAGTTCGTGGTGTTTTAGGCGAAATAGAACCCGAAGCCGTTCATTTAGCTATTACCGAATCAAAAGCCCTAGAGCAAGATGCATCAAGCAGCGCTTACGGCAAAGAAATGGTGATTAAAACGCGCCGTGGTGTTATTAAACCACGTAACGATAACCAAGGTGTTTATGTGGCTAATATTTTAAACCACGACATTACCTTTGGTATTGGCCCTGCTGGTACTGGTAAAACCTACCTTGCAGTTGCTGCCGCCGTTGACGCCCTTGAGCGCCAAGAAATACGCCGTATATTATTAACGCGTCCTGCTGTAGAAGCGGGCGAAAAGCTTGGCTTTTTACCCGGTGATTTAAGTCAAAAAATAGACCCGTACCTACGTCCTCTTTACGACGCTCTTTTTGAAATGCTAGGTTTTGAAAAAGTAGAAAAACTCATCGAAAAAAATATCATTGAAGTCGCCCCGCTTGCTTATATGCGCGGACGCACTTTAAACGATGCCTTTATTATTTTAGATGAAAGCCAAAATACCACCGCCGAGCAAATGAAAATGTTTTTAACCCGTATAGGGTTTAACTCAAAAGCGGTTATTACAGGCGATATAACACAGGTCGATTTACCTCGTGGCACACGTTCAGGCCTTCGCCATGCAATGGAAGTACTTGATGGCGTAAACGAAATTAGCTTTAACTACTTTAAAGCCCAAGACGTAGTACGCCACCCTGTTGTAGCACGCATAGTTGAAGCCTACGAGCGTAACGACGAAAGCGAGCGACTAAAGCGCATTGAAAAGCAAAATGCAAAAGACGCACTTGCAGCTCTTCAACAGCCTACCACTAAAGAGTAATACTTTGACAACCGAACTTGATTTACAAATAGCCTGTGAGTTTGACAACCTCCCAAGCGAAGAGCAATTTGCACTGTGGGCCGACAAAGCCCTTAGCCAATACCGTGATGAGTCTGAGCTCAGTATCGTTATTAGCGACGAAGCGCAATCGCAACAACTTAATAACGACTATCGCGGTAAAAATAAACCGACCAACGTACTGTCGTTCGAATTTGAAGCACCACCAGGAATAGATATTCCCTTGGTTGGTGATTTAATTATTTGCCCAGCCATTGTATTAGCTGAAGCAATTGAGCAAGAGAAGTCATTTCATGACCACTTTGCTCACATGGTTATTCACGGATGCTTGCATTTGCTTGGATTTGACCATATAAAGAGTGACGATGCTTTAGAGATGGAAAGCATCGAAAAGCAATTACTTGCAGAGCTAAACATAGCAGACCCATACCGGGACGATATTTAAATTAACGGAGCAATTAGACGCAATGAGCGACGGTAACTCGCAATCTAGCCAGGGTTCTTCTGGCAAAACGTGGTTGGGCAGAATAGCCCAAATGTTGCAAGGGGAACCCCAGAATAGAGAAGAGCTGGTCGAAGTTATTGCCGATGCGCAAGAACGAGACGTAATCGATCCTGAAACAAAAGAGATGATAGAAGGTGTGCTTGGCGTGTCTGAGCTTAAAGTGCGAGACATAATGGTTCCGCGCTCACAAATGATCACTCTTGAGATCGACAGCCCGCTTGAAGAGCTAATTCCAATGATGGTTGACTCAACTCACTCACGTTTTCCAGTGGTGATTGAAGACAAAGACCATGTAGAAGGTTTTTTACTCGCTAAAGATTTATTGCCACTGATCTTAAATAAAGACGAGCATTTACCATCAATACGCGATTATTTACGCCCAGCAATGGTAGTACCTGAGAGCAAACGTGTTGATACATTGCTAAACGAATTCCGTCAGCAACGCTACCATATGGCTGTTGTTATTGACGAATACGGCGGCGTATCGGGCTTGGTTACGATTGAAGATATTCTTGAAATAATTGTTGGCGAAATCGAAGATGAGCACGACGAAGAAGAAGAACATCAAGATATTCGTCGACTTGCTAAACATGTTCACGTAGTGCAAGCACTCACACCTGTAGATGACTTTAACGAGCATTTTAAAACAGGCTACAGCACAGACGAAGCCGATACTATTGGCGGAACTGTACTGCACGCATTTGGCCATATGCCAAGCCGTGGTGAAACGATTGACATAGAAGGTTACCAATTTAAAGTAACCAACGCCGACAATCGTCGTATTTTGCAACTGCAAGTCACCGTTCCTAAGGCTGATGATAACGACAGTGAAGAAACTGCTAACTAGACTTACCCTATTAGCAAAAGATAAAAAAGCATGGCTCGCACTCGTTGCGGGCCTTGTTTTAACTTTTGGCTATGCCCCCTTTGAAATTTGGCCCATCGTATTTGTTAGCCTTGGTGCCATAATTTTTTGCGTTAATCCCAATAATACCGGTAAAGCACACGCAAAAACCGCCGCTAAATATGGCTTTATATTTGGCCTAGGCTGGTTTGGTGCAGGTATAAGCTGGGTACATGTTTCTATTGCCACCTTTGGCGGTATGCCGCTTATAGCGTCGCTCTCGTTAATGGCTTTTTTGTGCGCCTACTTAGCATTATTTCCCGCACTTGCCTTTTGGGCAACTACACGCTTTGCCACTGGTCCTAAAAGCTTTGGCGCATTACTAATTGCCTGCTTTGCAATTAGTGAGTATTTACGTGGCACCGTACTTACCGGTTTCCCGTGGTTAAGTTTTGGCTACACACAAACCGACGGACCTTTAAGGCTGCTTGCCCCTTATATTGGCGAGTTTGGCTTAACCCTCGTGTGTATCGCTATTGGCTTTGCACTATATAAACTTACCCAAAAAGATTTTAAAACCCCGGCGGTTACTGCTACAGCTGTTGCGCTTATTTTTACAGGTGCAAACACCACTGGCAGTATTCATTACACAGATAAAAACATGTCAGTATTGCTCGTACAAGGGAACATACAGCAACACCTACGCTTTGAGCCCAGTGAGTTTTGGACCACAATGAGCAAATACCAAGACATGACCCGCCCACATTGGGATGCCGACTTAATAGTATGGCCAGAAGCCGCAGTGCCTGAAATAGAAATGCTTGCCGATTCCTACCTAGCCAATTTAGACAGTGCCGCCTCGTTTAATAAAACCGCCCTCGTGACCGGTATTGTTGACTACCAGCGAGACACCAAAAACATATTCAATACGCTTATCGTGGTTGGTAATAAAGAACGCAGCGACGAGCATGGGCATTATCATTACCTTGATAAAAACCGCTATCAAAAACACCAGCTATTACCTATTGGCGAATTTGTACCGTTTCAAGATTTACTGCGCCCTATTGCCCCGTTATTCGATTTACCTATGTCGTCGTTTACGCGCGGCGACAAAGTGCAAAACAACTTACGCGCCAATGGCTTTAACCTACTACCCGCTATTTGCTACGAAATAGTATTTGCCGACTTAGTACGCGGAAATTACAAAAGTGATTCTGATCTACTCTTTACGGTAAGTAACGATGCCTGGTTTGGCGACTCCATTGGGCCTTTGCAACATATGCAAATAGCCCGTATGCGGTCGCTCGAGCTACAACGACCTCTAGTGCGTGTTACAAACAATGGTGTAAGCGCCGTATACGACCCTATAAGCCACACACAACAAACCATGCCTCAGTTTGAAGCTACTATATTGAAAGCCAACATAAAGCTTATTAAAGGCGACAGCGTGTACAGCCAATATGGAAATATGTTTGTGTGGGGATTTGTGTTGTTGATGGGTGTTGTCGGGTTTGGGGTTAGGTTTAAAGTAGGTTCAATAAAGAGCTAAATAACATATTGAAAAATGAAAAGGTTTAGAAATGGGATTTCGATCACGTAAAATAGGTAATACTAAACTTTTCGCCGGCGTCAATAACGAGAAACATGCATTTACTGTAGTCGTAGGTGATAACGGTAGTGGTAAAACAGAGTTGTTATTGGATATATTTAGAAAATATTATTCAAAATATGCTGAACTATACAAACCCAAAACACAAACGGGTAAAGATAGGCTACGCTGGGCCATCAATAACAAAAATGAATATGAAATTCTTACAGATATACTTGGAGTTGAGTTACCACGAAAATTAATCTGCGCATCAACGAGTCAATTTGAGCGCTTCCAAAATGATTTCCGAGCAGATGAATATCCGTGGTTATCTGAAGTATATTCATACATAGGCTCTAAGCCATATATACAAGACTTAAGCCCTTCAGTCCGTATCGCATCAAATGCAATAAAGCAGTTACTCATTCAACAAACTTTTGATCTCCGTAAAGTTAATGCTTTAAAAGGATTCTTAGATGAATTTGGATTTAGTAGTGTATTAAAAATAAAGTTAACTTCAACTATAACAGAGCAAGACCTCCTCATAATTTCCTCCGGAGATATAAAGAATCAAAAAATATCTTTAGAAGCACAATTAAAGCTTCAAACAGCAGCCTACCACTTTGAAGAAACTGATCTTTTAAATCTGCTTTCAAAACTCGAAGCTATTTATACTTCACCCGAGGTTTTATTAAGCCTTAGTAATCAATCTTTAAAGTTAATACCGTCAAGTTCTCAGCATGATATTGAATTTGACAAAAGAGAGTTATCTGATTTACTACGTTCTGGTTTAGCTGTTGTAGCAGATATTGAAACACTCAAAGATCAGCCTTTAAGAGCAAGTTACTTATCACCAAATGCCAAAGTAAGATCTTTATCAGCTCGAAGCTCAGGTGAGCAATGTCTTTTTTTACTATTTCTAGGAATTGTCGCTTCAATTGAAGATAACTCTCTAGTGTTAATTGATGAGCCAGAAATAAGTTTGCACCCTTCTTGGCAAGAACGGTTTGTAGATATTTTAAACCAATCCCTAAATACTTACTCGGGTTGTCATTTTATTATTGCTACGCACTCACCACTTATAGTTTCGAATATATCGACAACGAACTGTGAAATTTTAAATATTCAACAAAATAGTTTATTAGATGCATCAGAGCATTATTTACGCTCCTCAGACTATCAGCTTGTAAATGTTTTTGAATCACCAGGCCACAGCAATGAATATCTTCTTAAAATTTCTATGCATATTTATTCAAAAGTCAAAACATACAAATTTTTTGACGAACTCGATATTAAACAACTAGAAATGCTTAATCGTATGAAACAAAAAATAAGTAACGATGATCCTATATTGGAACTCATTGACTCTTTAAATGAGGTATTTAAAGTTTATGGTTATTGAGTTAAGAGCTGTAGAATACACTAAGGAGCAAAAAGCCCTTATAAAAGGTGTAACAGGGGCTCCAGAATTTAATCATACTGACTGGTCTAGTGATCGTTTAGAGAGCTTAAGATCAAGCATAAGAAGCCATTATCGTGAAGAGCAAAATTTCCTTTGTTGCTACTGTAAAAACTCGATAAGCTTAAGGAATGCGGCAAACTGTCAAGTTGAACACATCGCACCAAAGTCTAAATATAAACACTTTATTTTTAATCCAAAGAACCTTTGTGTGGTTTGCGTTGACTGCAATAATGCCAAACGAGATATTGATGTAGTTAAACCTTTACCATTAAAAAAAGAGAGAACTAAATACCCCCCATCATCTCAATTCTTAATTATTCATCCTCATTTTGATAATTATGATGAGCACTTAAAAAAATTTGGAGAGAGGATTTATTTTCCACTAACCGAAAAGGGAAGATCTACTTATTCTGTATGTAAATTAGATAAGGGATTAGCAGACATGGGATATTTTGACTCAGAAGAGATACTTAGCGACATAGAACTAATGGCCCAGATAATGGATGCAAAAGTCAGGAAAGATACTAAAAAGCTAACAATATTAAAAAAGTTACTGATTGAGTCTATATAATACAGCGATACTGAAATTAACTTTTTACAGTCTCCTCGACCGTATGCACATTTACAACTTGGTTCAAACTTCCCTGAATAACTACCGTGGCTGATATCTTATCTTGAATAGCTTGTCTGTTTGGATCCCAATATATCTGTAAAAACCCCAATAACCCGGTGGCAAAGCCTGCACCGTAGCCGCCGTAGCGACCAAAACAATCTAATAAACCTAATGGCTCGCCGCTTAAGGCGACAACACGGATATTACAAACCTTTTTACCCGGTGTTTGCCCGCGCCAAAGTAAGGAGAACAACGTAAAGTAAACAGCAGCCCAACCAAAACCTAAGCCTAAGTCTTGAATAATACCCTTGCTCCACTGCAAAATACTATTTGTGGTTGTTTGTGCAGGTTTTTCTTCTATTAACTGTGCAGGCTTTATTTCGTTATTTTCACTGAACACCAATAGCTGTAAAAGTACGGTAGCAAGTTGTGGGTTTTGTAGGTCGTCCATTTCTGCTAATTTAGGAACTTCCCCTATTAAATTATCAAGCGCGTTTTGTTGGCAAGGTTGATCACAGCTGTCATCGGCTGTTTGCGCTAAATAAGTGTTTACGTGTGGTTTTTCTGTGGGAGTAAGCTGAATTTCATCTTGTATTTTTACCCCCTGAACAGCCAAACTTTGATCTGCGTTATCGTCTTCTAGATAATCTATGCCAATTGAAAGCACAATAAGTGCGCTTACAAATAAAATACTTGCTGCCGTTACTTTTAAGATTCTTCTCCACACACTCGACATTTTTGGAAGGTATTGCTGAGCCGTACCTTTATAAAAAGCCATTGCAGCGACAAATGCAATTAAAGCCGCACTGAGCTTGGCTGCTAAAAATATCAGTGCAACATCAATAATAATCGCTAATGCACGTCTACTTGGTGTAGCCAAAGGCAAGCCTAGTAAAGCACTGTCAATTTTAAAGGCGTAGGGTGTAATAACTTCTCGGGTTTCAGAATTTGATAATTCTAATTGTTCTATCTCTTTGGCTTTCATTTATATTCTTGTTGTTAAAATAGGTAACCCGGTTAACTTACGCGTTTTTTATTTTTTGCTCAAGATTAACTCTGCTTTATTTTGAAGAAAATCGACCTCACAAATACTAAAAGTTACAACTGTTTACAAATATAAAGTTAACATAATTTACAAAAGTAACTATTGAACATATATTGATGCTGAAACTGCTTTCACACTAAAAATTAAATATATGGAGTATATTTTGAAGTTATTAACTAACATGTTTTTCTTGTTTTCGGTTCTTATTTTGAGTGGCTGTGCTCACCAGATAAGTTTAAATCCAGACACTGAAAAACTTCAGGTTACAGAAAATAAATCAGCATCAGTTGTAGGTTATTATATTTCTGAAGATGATATAAAAAAACAAGTAAAAACACCTGGCGGTGGTGGCGATAATGTTAGTTACAAACCTTATAAAGACACAGAAGCAGCGCTGTATACTGTGCTTTCTAATAAATTTGAAAACGTCTATAAGCTTGAATCATTAACTGATAGTACATTTTTAAAAGATAAGAAAATTGAGTATGTATTCATACCGACAATAACCACGCAATCTAGCTCAGATAGCTTATTCACATGGCCTCCTACAGAATTTACCTTCACGCTAAACTGTAAAACTTTAAATAATAATGGTGATATAGCATGGAATAGTGAAGTTAAAGGTTTTGGCAACGCTGAATTTGATGAGTTTAAAAATGATTTTTCTTTATCTGCAAAACGTGCAACGGAAGAAGCATTTAACAAACTAGTTGTAGAACTTGATCAATCAAATTTATAAATAAGGACAGAAATAAAATGAAGTATAAAAGTTCACTAGGTTTAATCGCGGCTTTATTTTTAAGTGCATGTACCATTCAAGTTCCACCTTATAGTGCAGATATCAGCAACGTTTCTAAACTAAAAGAAGAGTCTAATACACCCGTCTCAGTCGGAACAATTGAATCTGAAAAAAAATTAAATAAGATATCACTTCGAGGCTCTCCTCTTGTTTCATCTGTAGGCAACAGTTATGGAGCATATATTGAGAGCGCTTTAATACAAGAATTAAAACTGGCTAAACTTTGGTCTGGCGTTGCTAAAAAGCAAGTGACTGGCAAGGTTATTGATCAAGATATTGATGTAACAGGGTTCTCAGAGGGGAAATCATTTATAAAAGTAAATTTTGTTGTTTCAGAAGACGATGCAATTTTATTTGAGAAAGTAATTTCAGCTGAACATAATTTCGACTCTTCATTTATTGGAGCAATTGCAATCCCAAATGGTCAACGAAGCTATGTAGAGCTTGTTCAAAAATTACTTAAGAACTTGTATTCTGACGAAGAGTTTATTACTGCAATTAAGTAAGTACTCTCTGTGCAATTAAAACAAATAAGGAGCTGTATATTACAGCTCCTTATTTATATAAATTTAATTTGTAACTGGATAATCGGTATAGCCTTGCTCTGCACCACCAAACAAAGTGTCGGGGTTGTGGCTGTTAAGAGGCTTGCCTTGCTTTAAGCGTGCTGGTAAGTCTGGGTTTGATACAAATGGGCGACCAAAACCAATCATGTCGGCCCAGCCTTGGCTAAGTGCTTTGTCTGCGCGCTCTTTTGTGTACTTGCCTGCGTAAATTAATACACCGCTGTAGGCTTTACGAATGGCGTGTTTAAACTCAACACTCATTAAAGGTGCATCATCCCAATCGGCTTCAGCTATATGCATGTAACCTACACCGGCTTTATTTAATGCCTCAGAAACCGCTAAGTAAGTTTCCTCAGGGTTTTCGTCTACTGTGCCATTAAGGGTTGTTAACGGGGCAAGTCTTACGCCTACTTTGCTGCTACCAATTTCGTCGCTAACAGCATTTACCACTTCAATTAAAAAGCGTATACGGTTTTGCACGCTGCCACCATATTCATCGGTGCGTGCATTTGACTCTGAGTCTAAAAATTGGTTAATAAGGTAACCATTTGCAGCATGAAGCTCTATGCCATCAAATCCTGCATTAACTGCATTTTTAGCAGCTTGACGAAATTCGCCTATGACTTGCGTAATATCTTGTTTGCTCATTTCGCGTGGTAACTGAGTATCTACAAAACCCGGTGTGCCGTTTGTATCTACAAATACTTTTACGTCTTTTGCAGCAATGCCCGAGGCTGAAATAGGCTGCACGCCACCGGTGTTGTCACTATGAGTTACGCGGCCAACATGCCAAAGCTGAGCAAACATCACGCCACCAGCGCTATGTACTGCGCTTGTTACTTTACTCCAGCCTGCAACTTGCTCATTTGAATAAATACCCGGAGTCCAAGCGTAACCTTTACCAAGCTCACTAATTTGCGTGCCTTCGCTTACAATTAGCCCGGCACTTGCGCGCTGTGCGTAATATGTTGCCATTAAGTCGTTAGCTATATCGCCAGGCTGTGTTGAACGCGAGCGGGTCATTGGGGGCATAACAATACGGTTTTTTAATGTTTTACCTGCAAGTTCTATTGGTTCAAAAAGTAATGTCATAATGCCTCCTAAGTTTGATTGCGCTCATAATAACGTAACCAAGCACCTGCAAAAACAACAGAAACTGCAAAATAGTTTTGCTGTATCTGCAATAAAGCCACAAAGTAAAACACATTAACTTTAGGTGAACTAAATGTATTTTATTGACTCATAACAGCACTATTATGTTGAGGGTTTGATGTGAATAAAGGGAATGCATGGCCGTGGATTATCTCGTTTTGTATACACGCTATTGTGTTGTACTTTTTGTTTTCGCAATCTATTAAAGTTGCGCCGCCAAAGGAAAAGGAAAGCGCAATAATACAGGCCTATGTTACGGTTAATTTAGCTAGCCTACCTAGGCCAAGCTCAGTTGTTACAACAACCAATGCGCCCGATATAAAACCTGTAAATACTAAAACTGATGCACCAAATGCAGCGACCTCTAACACTACACCTATAAAAAAAGATTCTACAAAAGCCAAAACCACCACGTTACAAAAGGCACAAACTGAGCTTAAAAAAGACCCTGTAAAATCTCTTGAACCCCAGTCAGCTGCGCCTTCAGAGCCTCCAAAAAGAGCTTCTCAAACATTTAAAAAGCTAAATCCATATGCGCCGCTATTTGGCTCACCTGTAAATAATATGACTCATAAAAAAATGGTCTCCTTTGGTGAAGACAATGGCTCTGCAAGTGATGAGATAAACAATAAGCCGACTATTAAAACGCCAGTAAAATCTGACAACTCAGAAGTTATTAGCCAAAATACAACAGGCACACGACGATTAGAAAAATTTAACGGTAAATGCTATTTAATTGATACTTCAACCGTATTTGGTAGTAATGGCATGCCTCAAGGTAGCGGTAAACCCTGTCCTGAGGATAAAACTGATAAAGAAATTATGTTTGAAAAAATCATGAAAAAATGGAGCCGTAAAAATAATTAGCTTTAAATAAGTGAACAAATAATATGTTTATCCGTACTGATAAGCTTAAAGTATTTAGGAGTAAGCCATGATCACCAAACAACTATCATCACTTTTTGTATTTAATTTATTAGTTGCAAGTGCACAAGCGAATGCAAACCAGCGCTGGTACGTTGTTAACGACTCAGTAATGGGTGGGGTATCAAATAGCCAAGTAAACCAAACTGCTAAAAGTTTAATATTTGAAGGGAATGTATCGCTTGAAAACAACGGTGGTTTTGCATCAATACGTACCGAACTTAACGCGCAAGGTCAAAACTCTAAAGCGATAGCGCTGCGTGTTAAAGGCGATGGACAAACCTATCAGCTTAGGCTCAGAACTACCAATTACCTTGATGGCGCAGCGTACACCCACTCATTTAAAACAGTAAAAAATGAATGGGTAGATATAAACTTTGCTCCGAGTGATTTTATTTTAACGTATCGCGGTCGCGTGCTTGAGCAGCAGGTTATTATTGATCTTGACGATATAAAACAGCTAGGCTTTATGATTGCAGGCAAACAAGAAGGTAAGTTTAAACTTGAAGTGGGTAAAATTGAGTTTAAAAGCTAACCCACCAGCATGTTGGTGGCGCTAAATAGTATAGTCGTCGCCTCGCCTTTTCATTTCACTAATAACCAGCTCAACCATTTGTTGTTTTATTGCTGCTTGTTCTGACTTTAGCTCCCCTAATTGCAGCTCTAACATATCTATTTGATCTTGCTGTTGCGTGTTTTTATATTTTTTTGCACCTAGGTGCTCTGCATCTAAAGTTAAATTGGCATCACTTTTATTTAGCTCATTGGCGCTACTATCTATGGTTAAACTACGTTGAACTGGACTTTGTTTAAGTTTGTTAATTTGTTCTTGCAGCGCAATAACTCGTCCAGTGAAGTGTTTATATACTTTTTCAAGGTTTTTATATTGATTGCTAAACGTAGCGTTATCTTCACTGTATTCTTGCGCTTTGGTATCTAGAAACTTTGATAACACATACTTTGGCTCTTCCTCATTTTCTTCCTCGCTCTTTTCTTCACTCGCTTTTTCAACAGCTAGTTTATCTGATTGCGCTAAAGGTTGAGTATTTGAGCTGTGTACTTGGTATGGAATGGGAGCCGCTGAAACCTTCATTATTTTGTCCCTAAAATAGCTTTGCCTCTTTTATAGGTATCGACCTCGTATTAAAATCCTTGAGTAAATTTTATTGTTAGCTAAAAGCAAAAAGCCCCACTTTATTAAAGTAGGGCTTATACCAATTTATTAAACTAACTCGTTGCTTACTTAGTGCTTTGGTTATCTTGTGAGAGCGCAATAAGTGCAAGTGCCGCATTTAGGCGGATATTTAAATTATTATAAATAGTCATGCCAAACACACCAATAATACAAACTATTAAACCCATTTGTAAGTTAACGCTCATCTCTAGTAAAAAAACAGCTGCAACGAGTAAGCACAGCGCTAATGCATAAATAATAGATTGAAAGGTAAAGTTAATATCACCCTTGGCTATTTTAAGTAATTCGTCTTTATTCATAACTTACTTCCTTGTTATTTAATTTAATCACTCAGACTCAATTGCCAGTAACTCTACTTCAAAAATAAGTACTGAGGCAGGAGGAATACTCCCTACACGCTTTTCGCCGTACGCTAATTGGTGCGGTACATATAACGTGTATTTATCGCCCGGGCTCATAAGTTGTAAACCCTCAGTCCAGCCTTTAATAACTTGATGTAAACCAAAGCTAATCGGTGTTTTACGCTCTACTGAGCTGTCAAACACAGTACCGTCGATTAGTGTGCCGTGGTAATGCACGTTAACTATACTTGTTGGGCTCGGTGTGTTCTCACTCTCACCTTTATGCACTATTTTGTACTGTAAGCCTGATGTGGTTTCGACTACACCCTCTACCTTTGCGTTAGCGGCTAAATAGTCTGCACCTATTTGTGCATTTATGCCTGCTTGTTGTTTTGCTTTTTTACTACTTTGAAATATTAAAAAACAAAAAATGGCGATAACTACCGCCAAAATTATATTAATCATCATTAACCTTTTTCGTTGTTTAGCTTTTCATTATCTGGCTCTTCGTCTTTTTCGTCATCATCGCCGTTTACTATGTCGGCAATCTCTTTAAGACGAGCAAGCGCAATACCGTTTACTGAGTTTTCTGGATACTGGTCATCAATAATATCGCCAGCTTCTATATCCATTAATAAGTTAAGCGCTTGGTCTACGGTTTCAACTGCGTAAATATTAAATTTACCCGCATCAACCGCATTAAGTATTTCATCATCAAGCACTAAGTTAACTTGGTTTGATTTAGGAATGATAACGCCTTGCGAACCTGTTAAACCACGCATTTTACACAGTTTAAAAAAGCCTTCTATTTTTTCGTTTACGCCGCCAATGGCTTGTACATCACCATGTTGGTTAATAGAGCCTGTAAGCGCAATTGATTGGCTAATAGGTAGGCTTGTAATAGACGAAATAAGCGCACACAACTCTGCTAAAGATGCGCTATCACCATCTATGTAGCCATAGCTTTGCTCAATAGCAATATTAGCGCTAAGCGTTAAACTAAAGTGCTGCGCGTATTTATTTCCTAAATAACCGGTAAGCAACATAACGCCTTTTGAGTGAATTGCTTTACCAAGCTCAGCTTCGCGTTCAACATCTATTACGCCATCGGCGCCCGCATAAACCGTTGCGGTAATACGTGCAGGTGTACCAAACGAGGTATCGCCAATGTGCAGTACCGTTAGGCCATTCACTTTGCCAATGGCTTGACCGCTAGTAGCAATAAGTGTGTGGCCTTCTTTTATATCACTGAGCATATTTTCGCTAATTTGGCCGGTACGGTATTGTTTACCTTCAATGGCCTCGTCAATATGGTGCGCGTCAATAACGGCTAATTTGTCTTGTTTTGCGTAGTAACTGGCTTCTGCAATAAGTTCAAGCACATCAGCAAAACGCGCTGATAATTTATTTTGATGCTCAGCTTGGCGGTAACTAAATTTAAGTAAACGCACCATAGCAGCCTGCGTTGCAGTGCACTTTAATGTTTGCTCGCAATACTCGGTTACTTTAGTAATAAACTGATATTGCAATTTATCGCTACTTGGCAAGTAATAATCAAAGTCGGCCAAGACTCTAAATAGCTCTGCAAATTCTTCATCGTATTCACCTATGGTGTAGTACAACTCACGCGAACCTAATAAAATAATTTTAACGTCAAGCGGTATAAGCTGCGGGCGAAGTGTAAAGCTCGTCCCTACTGTGCTGTCTTGATACGGTAAATCGTTTTTAATTTGATGTGTTTTTAACGCAAGTTTTAAACCATCCCACACTTGTGGGTTTGCCATGATTTTTTCAGCGTCCATAATTAAATAACCGCCATTAGCACGGTGCAATGCACCGGCCTGAATTGAGCGATAACAGGTAATTAAAGAGCCTTGCGAAGTTGAGTACTCAATTTTGCCAAATATATTGCCAAATGTTGGGTTAGGCTCGTACACAACCGGTGCGGCGTCGTCCTCTTTAAACTCAACTAAAATATTAGGTGCAAAAAAGTCGGTAAGCATGCCTTTGCGATCAAAGTCTTCTTTGCTTTCTTCACTTTCATCTTCGTCATCGAGCCATTCAAGTACCGCGTCTATAATTTCAACGCGTATATCTTTTAAATAACGCAGTACGCCAATGTGAGTTGCGTATTTATGTTCTAAGTCTTTTAAAAGTGGTTTAGTGGCTTGCTCTGCAGTCGACTTTTTAAGATTGCGTTGTTTTTCTTTTGATTCTCGTTTCCAACGTGGCAGCTCTATTAACGCTTCTATTAATGCATCTTCGAGTTTTTCTATTTTTTCAAAAAATTCTTCACGCAATGTTTCTTCAAGTTCGCCAAATTCACTGTCGCTTAACTGTTTACCATCAACAAGTGGTGCAAACCCTACAGAATTTTTTTCTTCGACTAACGCAACGCTTTGTTCAAGTGCGGCAATTTCTACTGCGGTAATAGCACTGTCGTAGGCGTCATTAAACTCACGGTCGATTGATTTTTTCTTACGCTGATACGCTGGGTTATCAAATGCCGCAGGAAAGGTGTCGAGTACTTCATCTAAAAATGAATCTATGTCGTCACTAAGTTGCTTACTTTGGCCCGGTTGCATAAACAGCGCAATAGGTTCTCTGTGGTCATCGTAATTATTTACGTATAACCATTCGTTTGGCGTTGAGCGGTCTTTTGCGTGTTGTTTAAGTTTGTCTTTAACAAGCGTAAAGCGCCCGTGAGCGGCCTCGCCCATTACATAAACGTTGTAACCCGGCAGTTCCATCCCTAATGAAAAGTCTAAAGCACTTTGGGCGCGTTGTTGCCCTATAAACGTAAGTTGCTCTGGGTATGGATTGCTCATACACGTGTTTACGTGATTAGTAGAAATACTCGGTGCGAGCTTTGAAACAGATAGTGGCAGCAATTTTTTCGTCATTCTAACTTCTTTTTTTACCAGCATATTCGCTGGCCTTTGGGCGTATTAAGTGGCCCGCAGCCACTTAATACTTATATTTAAGGGTGCAGTGCCTTACGACTAAAATAGATTCCATCACACTCAATACACGGTGTAATTTGTGTAGCGTGATAAACATCGTAACTATGGGTGCAATTCTTACATACTAATGTGCCCATGGCTATCCATTCGCCTGCGTGATACACACCATTGTGCTTAAAATCTTGACTAAGAGATTGCCACTCAAGTTGAGTTTTATCTTCTATGTGCGAAAGTTCAAACCAAAGAGACTCTTTAAGCTCTTGCCATGCAAGCGAATTATAGTGTGATTCGTTTTCTTGGACATGTTCTATATCGCGCTGTAAGTAACTTTTGTATAACCCGTACTTTTCTTGTCCTAAATCTTTAAGTGCCTGCTCAGATTCAACAAACCGAGTAACTGTATCTTTTACTTCGTGATCTTTTACATCTTTTAGCCAGTTGGTTAAATCGCTGAGCCATGCTTTATAATCTGCCATTTTATACTCCTTCAAAATTGCTGTTAAATCACCCTATAACTTAGATAAGTATAGGTTAACCTGAACTGAAGGTTATAATTTATCAAAACCGCGTTTTTGACGCTGTGAATAGCACTTTATTTGGGGTATCCTAATGGCAATTTTTTATTAGTTTGCAAGAAGTCTGGAACCATAGATGCAAGAGCAATATAACCCGCAAGATATAGAGTCAAAAGTACAAAGCTACTGGGAAGAAAACCAGGTATTTAAAGTCACTGAAGATGAGAGCAAAGAAAAGTATTACTGCCTTTCTATGTTCCCTTATCCGAGTGGTCGACTGCATATGGGTCATGTGCGTAACTACACCATTGGTGATGTTGTTTCTCGTTTCCAGCGCCTGCAAGGCAAAAACGTAATGCAACCTATGGGTTGGGATGCGTTTGGTTTACCTGCAGAAAACGCTGCTATTAAAAACAAAACAGCACCAGCTAAGTGGACATACGAAAATATTGATTACATGCGTACCCAACTTAAGCAATTAGGTTTTGGTTATGACTGGGATCGCGAAATTGCGACATGTCATCCAGAATACTACAAGTGGGAGCAGTGGTTTTTCACTAAGCTTTACGAAAAAGGCCTAGTGTATAAAAAAATGTCGACAGTTAACTGGGATCCAGTAGATCAAACTGTACTCGCTAACGAGCAAGTTATTGACGGTCGCGGTTGGCGTTCAGGCGCTGTGGTTGAGCAAAAAGAAATTCCACAGTGGTTTATTAAAATTACCGACTACGCACAAGAGCTACTTGACGATTTAGACAAGTTAGAAGATTGGCCAGAGCAAGTTAAAACAATGCAGCGCAACTGGATTGGCCGCTCTGAAGGGTGTGATATTGAATTTAAACGCACCGATAACGACGAAACATTTAGCGTATACACAACACGTCCAGATACCTTTATGGGTGTTACGTATGTTGCTGTTGCTGGTGGTCACCCTATTGCGCAAGAAGCCGCTAAAAATAGCGATGCTATTGCAATGTTTGTTGAAGAATGCAAAAACACCAAAGTTGCCGAAGCAGACATGGCAACAATGGAGAAAAAAGGCATTGCAACAGGCTTTTACGCCACTCACCCATTAACGGGCGAGCAAGTACCAATTTGGGTTGCTAACTTTGTATTAATGCATTACGGCTCAGGCGCAGTAATGGCAGTACCTGCACACGACCAACGCGACTTTGAGTTTGCAACGGCGTACGGCTTAGATATAAAACAAGTTATTGCGCCTGCTGAAGGTTCAGATCTTGAAGTAAACCTAAAAGAATCAGCATTTACCGATAAAGGCGTACTTGTAAACTCGGGTGAATTTAACGGTCTAGATTTTGAAGCTGGTTTTAAAGCAATTGCCGATAAATTAGAAGCACTAGGCGTTGGTGAGCGTAAAGTAAACTTCCGCCTGCGTGACTGGGGTGTGAGCCGTCAGCGCTATTGGGGTTCTCCAATTCCAATGCTTAGCGATGAAGATGGTAAAGAACTTGCCGCAACAGAAGATATGCTACCAGTTCGCTTACCAGAAGATGTGGTAATGAACGGTGTAACGTCACCACTTAAAGCAGACCCAGAGTGGGCTAAAACAACAGTAAATGGCGCACCTGCGTTTCACGAGACTGATACGTTTGACACCTTTATGGAATCGTCTTGGTACTACGCACGCTACTGTAGCCCTCGCTACGACGAAGGCATGCTAGACCCAGCTGCTGCTAACTATTGGTTACCAGTAAACCAATACATTGGTGGTATTGAGCACGCTATTTTACATTTATTGTACTCGCGCTTTTTCCATAAATTATTACGTGACTTTGGTTTAGTAAACTCAGACGAGCCGTTTGACCGCTTACTTTGCCAAGGTATGGTACTTGCTGAAACATTTTATCGTAAAGATGAAAAAGGCGGCGACATTTGGATTTCGCCAAGCGATGTAAACACCGAAACCGACGATAAAGGCCGCGTAACTAAAGCATGGCATAAGGAAGACGGCGAGCCGGTATTCTCATCAGGCATGAGCAAAATGTCTAAGTCTAAAAATAACGGTATAGACCCACAACATGTAATTGCCCAGTATGGTGCAGATACAGTGCGTTTATTCATGATGTTTACAGCACCACCAGAGCAAACGCTTGAATGGTCAGACTCGGGTGTTGAAGGCGCGCATCGTTTCTTAAAACGTGTATGGAAATACGCGGTAGACGTTAAAACAGTAGGTTACCAAGCACTTGATAAATCAACGCTAACTAACCCGCAAAAAGTACTACGTCGCGACTTACACAAAGCCATTGCTAAAGTGACTGACGATGTTGAACGTCGTCAAACCTTTAACACCGCTATTGCCGCTATTATGGAGCTTTCTAATAAGTTATTAAAAGCACCACTGAGCGACAAGCAAGATGTAGCCATTGCCAACGAAGCACTTGAAGCATTAGTTATTATGCTTGCACCTATTACTCCGCATTTATCGCATGAGCTTTGGAAAGAGCTTGATAAAGAAGGTGAAATTTTAGATGCGCCATGGCCAAAAGTTGACGAGTCGGCTCTTGTTGAAGATGAAAAATTAATCATCGTGCAAGTAAACGGCAAGCTTCGCGCTAAGTTAACAGTGGCAGCTGATGCAACTCAAGAGCAAGTAGAAGCCCTTGCGTTTGCAGAATCTAACGTAACTAAATTTACTGATGGCTCAACCATTCGTAAAATCATTTACGTACCAGGCAAGCTACTTAACGTGGTAGCTAACTAATATGGCTGCATTTAACGCCATTAAAAATGGACTAGCCTTAGTGCTAGTCTGTTTTTTGTTATCAAGCTGTGGCTTTCATTTAAAAAAAGCCTCTAGCCTGCCTGATAACTTAAAACAGCTAACACTTGTAGGCGATGACGAAAAATCGACTTTATTCACTGAGCTTAAAAAAGAGCTTAAAGCGAGTAACGTAGAATTAGTATCGTCAGCTAAAGATAAAGCCCAATTGTATTTACGTAAAGAAAGCATTGAACGCCAAACACTTTCGCTGTTCCAAAACGGCCAGGTTGCTGAATACGAGCTCGCATATGGCGTATCGTATGTAGTTAAACGCCCAGGTGAAAAAGCGATAGAAAAACGTTTTGAGCTTTATCGTAATTACCAAGACGATCCGGATCATGCATTAGCAAAAGCAAAAGAGCTTGAATTACTTATTAGCGAAATTCGTGAGCAGGCCAGTCGTCGTATTGTTAGAGAGCTGTCGCAACTATAATGCGCTGCTACGCTAATCAACTACCGAGTGAATTAAATAAAGGGCTAAAGCCCTTTTATTTAGTATTTGGAGAAGAGCCTTTTCAAGAAGCACAGTGCGTACAACAAATTCGCGACAGTGCTAAGCAACAAGGTTTTGATGAAGTAATTAAGTTTACTTTAATGCAAGGATTCGATTGGCAAGAAATCATAGCCCAGTACCAAAGCATGTCGTTGTTTAGCGCGCGTACTATTATTGAGCTTGATTTAAACCAACAAAAGCCAGGCGTTATTGGCAGCAATACCTTTAAAAAAGTGGTTGAACTCGTTAACCCCGATACTATTTTAATTGTTAAAGGCGCTAAAGCTAGCCAAGAAGTACAACGTGGAGCATGGTTTAAAGCCCTTGATAAGCAAGGCGTATTTGTTCCTTGTTACCCGCTTACAGGCACGCATGTAAAACGATGGCTTGACGATCAATGCCAACGTTTATCGCTTAATGTACAAAACGACGCCAAGGTAAGCTTAATTAATGCCACTGAAGGCAACTTATTAGCGTGTTTCCAGGAGCTTGAAAAGCTCTCGCTACTGCACGGCAATGCATTAATTACTCAGCAATTAGTAATGCAAGGACTGTTAAATCAAGCCAAATTTGATATTTTTGATTTAAGTGATGCACTGTTAAATGGCCACGCCAAACAAGCTATAAAAGTATTAAATAAACTTGCCAGCGATAACACTGAAGTCGTGAGCATATTGTGGGCTATAACCAAAGAGCTTAATACACTTATAAGTGTGCAACTTGGTTTATTAAATGGCGAACCTATCGCTAATTTATTTAAACAAAAAGCAATTTGGAAAAACCAACAAGGTCCAGTTCAAAACGCAATTAACCGTTTAAATATGCACACGCTTGAGCAAATAAACAGTGATGTAGCGTTGTTTGATGCCAGTTACAAGCAAGGTAATTTAATTGCACCTTACCAAGCGCTTGCTCATATTTGTATTAAGTTTTGCCAGCCGCTCAACATTCCTATGCCGTGCCACGCGGTTAATTAATAAATAACTAATGGGTGTTAAATGATCGCAATTTTTGGTGGCACTTTCGACCCAGTCCATTTAGGCCATCTAAATATGGCGCAGCAATGCGTAAATGCGTTTAATTTAGATACGCTTTACTTTATGCCCTGTGCACTCCCTGCTCATAAAGCAGCTCCGGGTATTAGTACACAGCACCGAATTAATATGCTCAACGCAGCCATTGCACCTTATCCTCATTTTGAACTCGATTTAAGAGAACTTAATCGAACCGGTCCATCGTATTCGTTGCTGAGCTTACAAGAACTTCGTAAAGAGCACCCCACTACACCTATTTTATTTTTAATTGGTATGGACTCGTTTAACAACCTAGATAAGTGGTTTGAGTGGAAGGCAATAACGCAGCTTTGCCATATTGTGGTGTATCAACGCCCTGCTCAAAATTGCACTGTAAAAGGTGAGCTTAAAAGCTATATGCAACACGCAAATGCCAGCGAAGTAGCAACACTAAAACACTCACTTGCAGGTAAACTTTATTTTTTACCGGGCGAAATGCTCGATGCGGCCTCAAGTACAATTCGTAAGCAGCTGAAAAAAAGTAATAAAAAGAATGAACTATTACCCGATGCAGTGAGTCATTACATAGAAGTGCATCAGCTCTATCAAATTGATGCTTAAAAACTCCTAGCGTGTTAAAATGCGCGCCATTAAATTTTTAAATTGAGACAAAACCTTGGATTCAAAACAACTACTCGCCTTTGCTATGGACAAAATTGACGATATGAAAGCGCGTGACATCGTTCATATTGACGTAACTGGAACATCAGATATCACAGATTACATGGTAATTTGTTCTGGTACTTCTAAACGCCACGTACAGTCAATTGCCGATCATTTAGCAAAAGAAGCACGTCACGCAGATTCAGAACCATTAGGTTATGAAGGTGAAGGCGACGGCGAATGGGCACTGGTTGATTTAGGTGATGTGGTTGTACACGTGATGCAAAACGAAGCACGTAGCTATTACGATCTAGAAAAACTGTGGGGCTAAACGCTCACTCATTTTAGACAATGCTTGGAAGTAATACGTGAAAATACAAATGATTGCTGTTGGTACCAAAATGCCAGCATGGGTAGAAACGGGATTTGCAGAATATCAGCGCCGTTTTCCTAAAGATATGGCCCTAGAGTTAATTGAAATTCAAGCCGGAAAACGTGGTAAAAATGCAGATATAAAACGCATTTTACACATTGAAGGTGAAAAAACATTAGCGGCTATTCCAAAAGGCAATCGTATTGTAACGTTAGAGGTAACAGGGAAAGCGCTGGATACTCACCAACTTGCTAAAAATATGGAAAAATGGCAACTCGATGGCCGCGATGTAAGTTTACTTATTGGCGGACCTGAAGGACTTGCTCCAGAGTGCATTGCGGCTTCTGAGCAAAAATGGTCGTTGTCTAATTTAACATTGCCGCACCCTTTGGTGCGTATAATTGTTGCAGAGAGCCTTTACCGAGGCTGGAGCTTAAATAACAACCATCCTTATCATCGCGAGTAACGCCTTGCCATGCTAAAACATAGACCCACTATTCGTGACCACTCCGCAGAAGCAAACTTATTTGCTAGGCGAGCATTCGTGGGTTTTGTTTTTGTATTAGGATTAGTCGCAGTATTGCTTTCTAATCTTTATACTATTCAGGTAGAAGATCACGAAGACTACCAAACTCGCTCCAATGATAACCGCATTAAAGTTATTCCTATTGCACCCAACCGTGGTTTAATTTACGACCGTAATGGTGTACTACTTGCTGAAAACAAACCTGTTTACAACCTTGAAGTCATCCCCGAAGAGGTAGATGACCTTGACGAATCGCTTGATCAAATAAGTAAAATAATTGCGATTACAGAGCAAGATAAACAAGACTTTTTAAAAGATATAAAACACACCCGTCGTTTTAAATCACAAGTATTAAAAGCCCGCTTAGACGAAACAGAAGTAGCGAAATTTTCGGTTAATCAACATAAATTCCCTGGTTTTAGTATTGAGGCACGTCTGGCTCGTTACTACCCATTTGGCGACACGCTAACGCATGCGCTTGGATATGTTGCCAAGCTTAATAGAAAAGAGCTAAACCAATTAGAACAAGAAGATCGTGCAACCAATTACCGTGCTACATATGATATTGGCAAGCTCGGATTAGAAAAATACTATGAAGAAACATTGCACGGTAAAGTGGGTTCACAACGAGTAGAAGTTAATAACCGTGGCCGTGTAATTCGCACCCTAAGCATGACCCAACCACAACCTGGTAGCGATTTAGTACTTACCTTAGACATTGGCTTGCAACAAATTGCACAGCATGGCCTTAAAGATATGCGTGGCGCTGTTGTCGTTATGGATGCAAAAGATGGTGGCGTGCTTGCCCTTTATTCAAACCCAAGTTACGACCCAAACTTATTTGTACACGGCATTAGCAGCAAAAATTATAAAGCGTTGCTTAACCAAGACCGTCCGTTAATAAACCGTACTACGCAAGGTCGTTATGCACCAGCCTCTACGGTAAAACCTTTAATGGCAGTATTAGCGCTTGAAGAAAACATAGTAAATGAAACAACATCGATGTGGGACCCGGGCTTTTTTGAAATACGAAACGTCGAGCACAAATGGCGAGATTGGAAACGCTGGGGACATGGCCACGTTGATGTATACAAAGCAATTGAAGAATCCTGCGATACCTACTTTTACGATGCAGCTTATCGATTAGGCATTACTAAAATAAGCGACTTTATGGCGCGCTTTGGCTACGGTGATTTATCAGGAATTGATATTCACGAAGAAACTACTGCTATTCTACCTTCAAAAGAATGGAAAGAAGGACGCTTTAAAGAGTCTTGGTGGCCTGGTGACACAATTTCGGTAGGCATTGGCCAAGGTTACTGGACTGCCACACCTATTCAAATTGCAAATGCAACTAACATATTAGTTAATCGTGGTATTAATCACCCCCCTCATTTGGTGCAAGTGATAAAAAAAGATAACGACATAACGCAAATTAACAACGAAGAAAAACCCCCTATTATTTTAAAAGATCCGCGCCATTGGCAAGTATCGTTAGATGCAATGCATAATACAGTACAAAAAATATCAGGCACAGCCCACAAAGCATTTAAAGGGACTAACTACGACTCGGCTGGTAAAACCGGTACCGCGCAAGTAGTTAGTATTGCCCAAGGTGAACGCTACGATGCAGAATCTCTTAAAGAGCGCCAACGCGATAATACAATTTATGTAGGCTTTGCACCTTACAACGATCCAAAAATTGTGGTTTCTGTTGTATTAGAAAACAACCACGGCGGTATTCAAATTGCCCGCCAACTTATGGATTACTACTTTGCAGCCAATCCAGTTAATCTTGCAAGGAACGAGACACCATGACCGCTTTGCACGATAAACGCTCTATTTGGATGCGTATGCATCTAGATCTACCGCTGCTTATTGCACTACTTATAATGATGGCTGGCAGCATAATGGTTGTTTACAGCGCAAGCGGGCAAGAGTCTTCTATGATGATTAGGCACATGACCCGCATGGGCGGTGCGATTGTTGCTATGATTGTTTTAGCACAGTTTTCGCCTGCCACGTTAAAGCGGTTAGTGATCCCCCTTTATTGCGTTGGGTTATTAATGCTAGTCGGTGTACTTTTATTTGGAGTAAGCTCAAAAGGCGCGCAGCGTTGGCTCAATTTAGGGGTGACACGGTTTCAACCTGCAGAATTAATGAAGTTGGCAGTCCCGATGATGGTAGCTTGGTATATAGGTAGAAACAACTTACCGCCTCGCCCGCTACATTTAATTATTGGTTTTATGATTGTAATGCTCCCTACACTATTAATTAAAGAACAACCCGATTTAGGTACCGCTATACTTATTGCAAGCTCAGGTATATTTGTATTATTTTTGTCTGGTTTGAGTTGGCGTTTAATAGGCTTTTTAAGCTCGATTGTAGCGCTTGCTGCATGGCCATTTTGGCACTACGGTATGCACGATTATCAAAAGCAGCGTGTACTCACCTTTTTGGACCCTGAGAGCGATCCGCTTGGTTCTGGTTATCATATTATTCAATCTAAAATTGCTATTGGTTCAGGCGGTATAGAAGGTAAAGGCTGGCTACTTGGCACACAATCGCAACTAGAATTTTTGCCAGAGCGCCACACCGATTTTATATTTTCAGTTTTAAGCGAAGAATTTGGTTTATTTGGCGTATGTGTTTTACTTAGCCTGTACTTATTTATTATTGGCCGTGGTTTATATATTGCTGTTAATGCACAAGATGCATTTGGTAAATTGCTCGCAGGCGCGCTCACCCTCACCTTTTTTGTGTATGTATTTGTAAACATAGGCATGGTCTCGGGTTTATTACCTGTTGTAGGCGTACCTTTACCACTGATTAGTTATGGTGGTACATCGATGGTGACGTTAATGGCAGGATTTGGCATTATTATGTCAATCGCAACAGATAAAAGGATGCTTTTAAAATAATGCGACACACTAATCAGCTTATATTTACCACGTTATTAATTGTGCTTTTAAGTGCATGTAGTAGCGGCTCTAGTAGTCGTTATAGCATGCGCCATGATGCAGCACCACTTAGAGCACCGACTACACTTGAGATGCAAGACGCTATAGTTACCGAAGTTACTAAAAGTGCCAGCGCTAGCCGTCCGTATACAGTGCTTGGTAAAAGTTATTCGCCCATGCTTGATGAGACGGGCTTTAGCGAGGAAGGTGTTGCCTCTTGGTATGGTCGTAAGTTTCATGGTTACCACACCTCAAATGGTGAAACGTACGATATGTTTGCCATGACCGCTGCGCATAAAACGCTGCCACTACCTAGCTTTGTTAAAGTAACCAATACAGCAAATGGTAAATCGGTAATTGTGCGCGTAAACGACCGGGGCCCGTTTCATGACGATAGAGTGATTGACCTTTCGTATGCTGCCGCTTATAAGCTTGGCTATTACACCCATGGTACAGCAAAGGTTAAGCTAGAGGCCGTTACGCTTGCGGGCGCTACTGCGCGTCAAACCTATATTCAGGTAGCTGCAGGTAGTACACTTGCTAACATTGAAGCACTTGCCAGCACATTGCGAGAGCAATACAAATTACCAACAAATATCGTTCAAAAAGACGATATTTACAGATTGCATTTAGGGCCAATAAAAGACACCCCTCATGCAGACGAAGTATTAAAAAAATTAAAACAAAATCAATTTCATAACGCGTTCTTGCTTTACACTCAGTAAGGCCTTTAGAATAGCGTAACGCGAATCTTTAACTTTAACCATTAATGAGTATGATGAAATCTATTAAACAAAAAATCCTCAAAGGTGTATGCGGCCTAGTTTGTACAGCCGCCGTATTTTCAGCCAGCGCCCAAATTATTCCGGCACCACCTCAAGTTAATGCAAAAGGTTATTTTTTAGTCGACTTTACAACTGGTAAAGTCATTGCTGAAGGTGAAGCTGACACACAGCTAGCACCTGCAAGTTTAACTAAAATGATGACCAGTTATGTAATTGGTACTGAAATTAAAGCGGGTAATATTGCCACTACCGATATGGTAACGGTAAGCGAAAAAGCATGGGCTAAAAACTTCCCAGAATCTTCAAAGATGTTTATTGAAGTAGGTAAGCAAATTAGTGTTGATCAGCTTAACCACGGTATTATTATCCAATCAGGTAATGATGCATGTGTTGCAATGGCTGAGCATATTGCTGGAAGCGAAAGCGCATTTGCTGATTTAATGAATGCCCATGCTGCTAAATTAGGTATGAGCAACAGTCACTTTATCAACAGCCACGGCCTTGATACTGACGAGCACTTCACAACTCCTCGCGATATGGCGACACTCGGTGCTGCACTTATTCGTGATGTACCAGACGAATACGCACTTTATAAGCAAAAATCATTTACTTATAACGGTATTAAGCAATATAACCGTAATTCATTATTGTGGGACGAAAGCTTAGATGTTGATGGCATTAAAACTGGCCATACATCAGAAGCAGGCTACAGCCTAGTTACCTCAGCAACTAAGAACGATATGCGTTTAATTGCTGTTGTTATGGGTACTTCAAGCGAACGCGCTCGTAAAGTAGAAAGCAAAAAACTACTTAACTATGGTTTTCGCTTTTATGAAACAATTACTCCGTACAAGGCAGGCGATAGCTTTGCAGAGCAACGTATTTGGATGGGTAACAAAGAGAACGTATCTTTAGGTATTTTAGAAGATACACCAATTACTATCCCACGTGGTCAGCACAAAAACCTTAAAGCTAACTTTGAGCTAGATAACACGCTTGAAGCACCCCTTGCTAAAGGTACTAAAGTAGGTACATTATTCTTACAACTAGAGGGTGAAGATATTGCTCAATACCCACTAGTCACACTTGAAGAAGTGGAAGAAGGCAGCTTCTTTAGCAAAATTTATGATTACTTACGCTTACAGATAATGCAGTAATTTATAGCTCCCCTATTAACTAGGGTAACTAATTTAAACGTCTCCACTGTGAGGCGTTTTTTTTTGCTTGAAAAATGTTAGAATGCGCCCCATATAAGCAAGACTGCTAATTGCCTATCTGTATTAAGCTTCAAGCTTGCATAGAGTCCACACTTTTGTATGAGGAGTCACCGTCGTGGTTCAACCTGTTAAAGATACTAAATTTGATGAGTACCTAGAGTACCCTTGCCCATTTACATTCAGAATAATGGGTTTAGCTAATGTAAACTTAACTGATCAAATTTTAGCTAAGTTACAACCAATAGCACCTGGCGATTACGCCCCTAAAGTAAAACCAAGCAGCAAAGGTAATTACGAGTCAGTAAGCCTTGTAGCAACGGTTACTAGTGGCAAACACATTGAAGAAATTTACAACGTGATCAGCAATATTGATGACGTACGCCATATGCTTTAAGCCATAGTTGAGATTTGTTGTGAACGAAAACACTTTGATCGTACGCCAACTGGGTCGTCAGCGTTATATGCCAATTTGGCAAAAAATGCAGGACTTTACCGACACCCGTGATGAAAATACGCCAGATGAAATTTGGCTTGTAGAGCACGAGAGTGTATTCACCCAAGGTCAGGCTGGTAAGGACGAACACTTACTGGCTCCCGGCGACATTGAGGTGATTAAAGTTGACCGTGGCGGACAAGTAACTTATCACGGCCCTGGCCAGCAAATGATGTATGTATTATTTAATCTACGTCGTTTAAAAATTGGTGTACGTGAACTGGTTACATGGCTTGAAGAGTGCATTATTGAGTCACTCGCCGAGTATGGTATTGAAGCTTACGCTAAAGCTGATGCACCAGGTGTTTACGTTAACGACAGCAAAATTGCATCCCTTGGGTTAAGGGTTCGTCGTGGTTGCTCGTTTCATGGCTTAGCATTAAATGTTAACATGGACCTAAGTCCATTTTTACGCATTAACCCATGTGGTTATGCGGGCATGAATATGGTGCAAACTAAAGAATTAGATGGTCCTCAAAACCTAGAAAGTGCAGGTGAAGGATTGGTGAAACACATGATCAAGAAGCTTAATGCAACACAGGTTAAGCATACTGAAGGGTTTGAAAACGAATGAATAAACCAGTCAAAATGGAACCAGGTGTAAAACTACGCGACGCAGAAAAAATGGCGTTGATCCCAGTAAAAGTTTTACCTACAGAAAAAACTGAAATGTTGCGTAAGCCAGAATGGTTAAAAATTCGCTTACCTAAATCAACCGATCGCATTGACGGCATTAAAAAAGCGCTACGTAAGCATGGCTTACACTCGGTATGTGAAGAGGCTTCGTGCCCTAACCTATCTGAATGCTTTAACCACGGTACAGCCACCTTTATGATTTTAGGTGCTATTTGTACTCGTCGTTGCCCATTTTGTGATGTTGCTCATGGTCGCCCATTAAAACCTGATGCCACTGAACCTGAAAAGCTAGCACTAACTATTAAAGATATGAAGCTAAGCTACGTTGTAATCACTTCGGTTGACCGTGATGATTTACGCGATGGTGGTGCACAGCACTTTGCCGATTGTATTCGCGAAATTCGTAAGCACAATCCAACTATTACTATAGAAATTTTAGTACCTGATTTTCGTGGTCGTATGGACCGCGCACTAGAGATATTAATCGAGACGCCACCAGATGTGTTTAACCACAATCTTGAAACTGCGCCACGTTTATACAAACTAGCTCGCCCAGGTGCTGACTACAAATGGTCATTAGAATTACTTCGTCGCTTTAAAGAAGCTCACCCAGAAGTTAAAACTAAATCAGGCTTAATGGTAGGTTTAGGTGAAGAAATTAGCGAGATTGAAGAAGTACTTCGCGATTTACGTGCACACAACGTTGACATGCTAACTGTAGGCCAATATCTACAACCTTCTAAGCATCACTTACCGGTTAAACGCTACGTGCCACCAGTAGAGTTTGACGGCTTAAAAGCGTATGCAGACGAAATTGGCTTTACTCACGCGGCTTCAGGTCCGTTTGTACGCTCAAGCTACCATGCTGATCAACAAGCAGCGGGTAAAGAAGTAAAATAACTACTTTTATCAAAGAACAAAAAAAGCCGTTAATAATGCATAATTATTAACGGCTTTTTCATGCTAATTGATCAAATAGCTTACTGCGCTAACTTACCTTTAGTGATAGAAAAATCAGCAAACCTAACACGTTCTTCATCAATTCGAAGACTGTCGGTTTCAACAATTGAGCGGTATATTCCCCACTTAGGACGAGCAAAATCATCATCACTAAAGCCGCGCCACATATCTATGTTTTGCTCGCTTATATTAAATATCACTGCGTTGTCGCTTAAGCGCGTTAATGTCATATCAAGCTTACCACTTTCACTAAATGTAGCTTGTACAAACACCTCGACCCATTCATCTGTAATTAAAGACCAGTCGGTTTCAATTAAGTTTCTATCAAGACCCGTACTGTTGCCGTTTTCATCAAACCCCGCGCTATATCGAACCTGTAGTTGATTACCTGTACTATTTTTTTGTGCACCTGAGAGAGTGATAATAGGCTGATCGTCATTACCATTGGTGTTGTCGTTACTCTCGTTACGGGCTTTTATTTGAAAAAAATGGCTAAACTTACTCGTAAGCTCAAGCTCGCTACTTACTTTAAATTTCCAGCTGTATTGAAATGTCTCGCCCTCAAACGCCAGTGTTTGTTGTGGTGATTTATCGTAGGTTTTTATTTCATTACGTTGTCTGTCACTTGCACCTTTGTCTTTATCTTGGTCATCATCTCGGTGGGCTAAAAATATAAAATGGTTGCCAATTATCGTATCGGTATCTTCGATAATATGGACAACACTTTCATGATTGCCAACGTATAAGTCTGGAGATTCAATTGACCCTTCGCCGAATGCATTTTCAATAAGTGTATATGCGTCAAGTCCCGAATCTACACCATCTGATTGTAATAACACGTTCGAGATGTTCTCAAAGCCATCAGCTTGAGCTATTGGTGCACCTACAATTGTTATGATAATTTGTGCGCTAGTACCATCTACAGAGTTTACTGTTATTGTGTCTTGCAGTGTTTCACCCTCATTGAGAGATGTTATTGAAGTATTTAAATCATCAAGTGTGTATGACCAATCTCCACCAGCATTTAAGCTAAAAAAACCATAGCTTGTAGCGCTATTTTCTTGTGCTATAAAAGCAGCCTCGCTGGGTTGTTGATCAGTAATAGTTAATGAGCCTGTTATTGCATCATTACTATTACTAATAACTTCGCCTCGGCTATTGCCACCAATTATTGCAGGAGTTTGTAAAGTAATCGCTTCATTATTTTTTATCGTAGAATCAGAGCCCGAGCTGCCACAACCAACAACTAAACAATATAGAAGTGCGGTTGTAATTACATTACACAGTTTAAGATTATATTTAGGCATTGTTAGCTTTATGGTTAATAGTAAGTTAATAAAACATAAACTTACCAATTAACTATGCAAATAACCACAACTCAATTACCAATTAACATGACCAATTTGATGGCAATCTATTTAAAATTATAAAAGCTATGTTTTTTCAGTGCGATACAAACAATTATTCCTATAGAACGTTTATTTATATATGTTTTAAAATAAAATTAGGTTAAAACTGAGTTACTTGAGATAATTAGTACTGACATAATTATTTAGGTTCATTATGAAACTATTAGTTCGTAACTTGTCTCGTGCTACCACTGAGCATGAGCTTCGTACTTTATTTGCAGAGCACGGTAAAGTGACTACCTGTAACTTAGTACTTGATAAAGAAACTGGCCAATCTAAAGGCTTTGCCTTTTTAGAAATGCCAAACGACATAGAAAGTAAAAGCGCCATTAAAGCACTTAACCAATCTACTGTTGATAAAAGTAAGATCCGCGTAAAGCTTGCAGACGCATAAAGCTAACTGCAACTTATACTAAAAAACCAGCTAATGCTGGTTTTTTGCTTTTAGTGCCAAGTATTGTATTTAAGCTTTATATTTAGCTAAAAAAACTAAGCGGTTATTAAGCCGCTTTTTTTATACTTATAGTGCCCAATATTATAAAAGAAGCAGACAACACAAAAAATGTCTCCTGCTCAGCTAATATTGCAGCAGCAAAAAATGCAATGCCACTAGCTATAAATAAATACCCACTTTTTTTACATTGGCTCATTATGTGCTCCTTTAGGTTGTTCGTTATTTATACACCTTATAAAATCAATCTGCAATTGAATGAAAAGTTCTCTATAAAAATTCGACATCGCTGCGGTGCTTCCTTTATATTGAAAGCCTAATTAAATAACAATATGAAGACTATGGCATCTACTCTTTTAAAAAGCGCTAGCCTAAGCCTGCTAGTTGCACTATTTGGCTGCTCGGAGCCTGCAAGCGAACACACCCCATTAGAAAATACAGCCGGTGTAAGCCTTAGCAATATTAAACAGCATATTAAAACGCTAGCCTCTGATGACTTTCAAGGCCGAGGCCCGCTTACTCATGGTGAAGTGAAAACTGTAGGCTACTTAAGCGAGCAATATAAAGCGCTGGGTTTAACCGGCGCTTATAAAGGCAAATACTTACAGCCTGTAAAAATGGCAATGGTGACTGCTAATCAGGATATGCAGTTAAAGGTAGGTGATTTGAGCTTTGAATCAGGTAAAGACTTTACCGCACGTACCGAGCAACTTCAGCCATTAATTGATCTAAGAAGCTCTGACGTTGTATTTGCGGGCTACGGTATTAATGCGCCAGAATATAACTGGAATGACTATAAAAATATTGATGTAACTGGTAAAACAGTGGTTGTGCTAGTTAACGACCCAGGCTTTGCTACTCAAAATGATGCCCTTTTTACTGGTAATGCAATGACCTACTACGGTCGCTGGACTTATAAATATGAAGAAGCCGCCCGCCAAGGTGCAAAGGCTGTATTTATTGTTCATGAAACCGCACCTGCAGCATACCCTTGGGGCGTAGTTGAAAGTTCAAACACCGCCACCAAATACACGTTAATGGATAACAATTTAAACGCGTCTAAATTACCGGTTATGGGCTGGCTAACACTTGATGCAACTGAGAAAATGTTTAACGCCGCAAAGCTAAACTATCAAGATTTAAAACAAGCAGCATTAAATGATGACTTTATAGCGACGCCACTTAACTTAAAAGCAAACCTTGCCTTTAAAAACGAAGTATCTCATGCAAAATCGCATAACGTAGTTGCACAAATTACAGGTAGCGAATCACCTGACGAATACGTTGTTATTAGCGCGCATTGGGACCACTTTGGTACTAAACAAACTGATACTGGCCCTAAGATTTATAACGGCGCAGTAGATAACGCTTCAGGCACTGCAGCCACGCTTGAAATAGCACGCATCATGAGCAAAATGAACAAGCAAAAACCATTTAGACGCTCAATTATTTTTGCTAACTTTACAGCAGAAGAAACGGGGTTAATTGGTTCTGAAGAATTTGCATCGGGTGCGGTAGTACCTACAAAACAAATGGTCGGTCTTTTAAATATTGATGGCATGAACGTGCTTGATGGCACTGACTACATTTTACAATACGGTAAAGATTTATCGACAATGGAAAACTATTTAGCAAAGGCTGCAAAATCACAAGGCCGTGTTGTTAAAATGGATCCTCGCCCGCAAAATGGCTTGTTTTTTAGATCAGATCATTTCTCGCTTTCTAAGCAAGGCGTGCCTAGTTTATTATTTATGAGCCTGGGCGATACCGATCCTGAGTACATTGCGCATAAGTATCATAAAGAAGCAGACGACTACTCAGCTGATTGGTCGTTAGGTGGTGTTAAGCAAGATATAGATCTTATTGTTGATATAGCCACACAGCTTGCAAACAATGGCGATTGGCCAAAGTGGACGAGCGAGTCTGACTTTAAAGCCAAACGCGCGCAAGATAAGCAATAAATAACTATTAATAGTTATGTAATATAAAAATCCTCCTACTTGGAGGATTTTTGCTTTAAACGAGCCCGCATTAATAGCGTTTCGGCCTTTGCTCCTAAATAAACATAAATAGCCAGTGCAATTAAAAGCCCCACTACTGCAAGCATCATCGCTATTGCAGGCATTAAATATTCCGATTGCCCCAGCGCCGCTTTAAACATAGTTAACAGCGCCTCAATTGATATAGCAATTAACACGGTAGATATAAACCGTGTAATAGTGCGCCGCGTAGATGAGTGCCTAAAAATATCCTTATGCATAAGGATTTCTTCTTCGAGTATTGTTTTACCTAAATCGAATACTGCTAATGCTAGGGTGATGTAAATAATGATACTAAAGGGTTCAAGTGGGTCTGATGAGGTATCTACATGGGTTAATAGCGCGTATATATCACTAAAAACGATATTCAGTAAAAATAATACTAAGCAAAATAAGCACGCAACAATAATACCGTAACCCGCTTTAAAGTAAGGCGACATATTAGCGCGAGCAGTATCACCCATTACAAACTCAATAAGCTGCGTTAAGCTCACATCAACGACCAAGTAATGTTGATTATTAATTGGTTTTTTTAGTTCTTTAATCGCCGATATACATAAATGGTTAGTCGCTATAGAAATGTAGGGATCAGTAAAGCACACTCTATCACTTGTTTTAGCGTTCAAAAAATAGGGTCGCTCGCTTAAGTCTTGTTGATTACCACTTTCACCCAGTTGTTTGCTATATGCCCGTTTAAAGCAGACATTATTACCCTGTTGCAAACCTTCTGCATTTAAACAATATTGTAATTCTAGAAATGGGTACTGCTTAATTAGGTAGCGAGTATCACGCTCTTTAGTTAACCCATCCTCAATACTCATCAAGATAGATTCAAGTAAACTGTGTATTACATGCTCATATTCGTGGTAGCGCTCAACACTACTGATATAACTCATCCGTGCCATTTTAAACACTCATTAACCTAAGTTATCAATAGATTTGCAAGTTTAAAACCAACAATAAAATAACTTAATAATCATCAGCTTAATCATATTCAAACTTGAGTTTTGCACTACTTTGGTGAATAAATAATAAAATATTAAATTAAATGCACAAAAAAGCAGCTAAGTATTAATTACTTAGCTGCTTTGTGAGTATGATTAATAAGGTTTAAACCCGACTCAAATCTAGAGCCTGTTACTGAACCTTCGAAAACTCTTCTTTAGATAATTCGCCATTTCCGTCTGCATCTAATTGATCAAAAAGCTGTACTAGCTGCGAGTTGACTTGAGCTTCTGTTTTACTAATTACACCGTCGCCATCAGCATCAAAAGAATCAAAATCTACCGCAGCAAACGCTGCTGAAGAAGAAGCTAGGGCTACAAGTGCTAGAGTTTTGTGTAATGTGTTCATAATCGTTTCCTTAGGCTTTGAGCCTGATTGGAGGTAAGAAGTCCTTTTCAAAGATCCTTTAGGAGTAAAGTGTCTGTAAATTAATATTCAAAAAAATCATTTTCTGTCGGCCCACCGCTACTTTGAACATTCAGCTCATCAAATTGCTCTTTCACTTGCACCGACTCTACAGCCTGACTATCTGAGGCGTTGTCGGTTGTGTCTAGAGTTTCAAAGTTTGTGTTTGCAAATACGACTGATGAAGAAACAATCGCCATAAGTACAAGTGTTGATTGTAGCTTTTTCATAATATAATCCTTCAATAGTATGCGATGTCCTGATATAAATTTGCTCTATAGTGCTCTCTAGTCACATCCTTGTTATTCTTTTTAATAGGCTCCCTTGCCTATTTAGGTTGTCTTTGGCAACTCAGAATTTAGATTACATCACAGAGCATTAACTACTTAAGGCTCTGAAATTAGGCCTCAGAGAACTCATCTTCTGATAACTCACCATCTTGGTTTGTATCGAGTTCTTCAAATTTGCTTAAAAGCTCAGCATCTACTGATGCTTCGGCTTGGCTAATTGCGCCATTACCGTCTACGTCTAACGTATCAAAATCTGTTGCTGCAAAAGCCGCTGATGAAGAAGCTAGCGCCATTAGTACTAGTGTTGATTGAAATGTTTTCATAATAGTATTCCTTCATTGGGTTGTTGCGATTAGGCCTTTGGCTTTCATCACGTTTTGCTTAATACACTCTAGGTATTACAACTTCGGTGCCACTTTTTATTTTTTATCTAAAAACAATGAGTTAAACGATATAAAGCAAAAGATGCTTAATTTTGGGTGGTGTTATTGTTGCTATTTAGCAACAGCCATTCAACTAAAAACAATAAAACAATATAAATCAATTGGTTAAGTTTAATTAAAAAGACACACTTTTGCTAAAAAGCCAATAAGGGGGCATTTGGGTTAGCCCTCAAAATAAACTGAATATGAACATGGAAATTACATAGGATTTATTTGCGGCAATTAAAAAATTAATTCATTTATAATTAGTCAGTTACATTAATTTTGAGATTTATTATAAAAATTTTGAAGGGATACTTTGAAATTAACTGTTTTGTTGCCAAATGGCGAATTTACCTAGAAAGGTTTCAATGTTAAAGCTAAGTTGTAGCATTCAACTCATAATTTGATGCGTTGTAAAATATAGGTTCGCTTGAGTTAAGCAAACCTACATCGTGTATCAGCTATTTGCAAAAGTGCCGCTATTAGAGATAGGTAAAATTACATAGATTTAAACTACTTCCACCCTTGTAGCCACTTTTGGTTATCTTTTAAATCTCGCCAACTAATTGGATATTGATTTTTTGACATAACAGCCTCAGTAATACATTCAATTACATTACCGTCTTCATCAAATTCCACCTCAACAATAATGAAGTGTTTTTCTTTATTTATAGAAGGTGTTGCGGTCCATTTACTATTCAATAATTTTTTAGGGTTTAATTTATTCATTTAATATAGCGACTCTTACTAGTAACTTTTATAAGGCAACTATACGACCCCAACACCCACTTAGTTCAGGTTACTGAGCAACTAGCTTGCCCTTATACATTTGCATTTGGCAATGAAAGTCATACTCACCGGCTTCAAGCGCAGGTAGTTTAACTGTATTGCCATCACCCATTGCTAGAGTTTTACTTATATCAAGCTGGGGAAATACCACTGTTTCGGCGCATGGCGCGCTGTCTTTTCTATCAAAGGTAAGTAGAATCTCTTTGTTGGCTGCCACTTTAATATGTCCTGGCTTATAAACACCGTTATCAACAACTATCGTCACTTTGTTGTCTTCACTTTGTGTTTGCTCTGGTTTGTATAGCCAAAACCAATAAATAATTGCGGCTATTAACAGTGCACCACCTATATTAATCATCAACATAATGTACTCCTTAGCTTAAATTACGATTTATTTGGTTTAAAAAAACGTAAGCGATTAGCGTTACTTACCACTGTAAGCGATGAAAGTGCCATAGCTGCACCTGCAACAACAGGGTTAAGTAGTATTCCAAAAAATGGATACAACACGCCGGCTGCAATCGGAATACCCGCCACGTTATAAATAAAGGCACCAAATAGGTTTTGTTTAATATTTGAAATAGTTGCATTACTCACTGCAATTGCATCAGCAAGTCCATGTAACGAACCACGCATTAAGGTAATATCTGCACTTTCTATTGCAACATCGGTACCTGTGCCAATTGCAAACCCTACATCGGCTTGCGCAAGTGCGGGAGCATCGTTAATACCGTCACCTGTCATACCCACTATTTCACCGTTTGATTGGCGCTTTGTTACTTCGTTTACTTTGTCATCGGGCATTACTTCTGCAATAAAGTCATCAATACCAACTTGCTTAGCAACGGCTTGTGCAGTGGCTTTGTTGTCACCTGTTAGCATAACTAAGTGGATACCTTTATCTTGCAGGCGTTTAATAGCTTCAACTGAATCCTCTTTGATAGGATCTGCTACTGCAATAATAGCTTGGAGCTTATTATTACTTGCAAAATACATGGGCGTTTTAGCATCACTGGCAAGTGTTTGAGCTTGCTCGGTTGCATCATCAACGGCTACATCGTATTTATCCATTAGCGCTTTATTACCAAACAACAATGTTTGCCCGTCAACACTGCCGGCTACACCTTTACCTGTAATTGCATCAAAATCGGCTACTTTACTTAAAGTTAAGCCCTGCTTTTTAGCGTATGCAGTAATTGCTTCAGCCAGTGGATGCTCTGAGCTACTTTCAAGGCTTGCAACACGTTGCATTACTGTATTTTCATCACTGTTGTTAAAGGTAACTACATCGGTAACTTGCGGTGTGCCTTGAGTAATAGTGCCTGTTTTATCTAAAATCATGGTGGTGATTTTAGATGTCGTTTGCAGCGACTCACCATTTCGAATTAATATTCCTGACTCAGCGGCTTTACCAATACCCACCATAACCGACATAGGGGTTGCGAGTCCTAACGCACAAGGACAAGCAATAATAAGTACCGTAGTTACTGCAACAACGGCATAAGCAATTGATGGCTCAGGTCCAAAGTTTAACCATGCAAGCCCTGCAAGTACCGCAATAATCATAACTGTTGGTACAAATATTCCTGATATAACATCAGCTAAGCGCCCTATTGATGGCTTAGAGTTTTGTGCACGCTTTACCATATTGATAATATTGGCAAGTGTGGTTTCGCTACCAATGTGAGTGGCTTTAAATAATAAAGTACCACTTTTGTTAATACTTCCGGCAACAACTTTATCGCCCGTTTTTTTGCGGACGGCCATTGGCTCACCAGTAAGCATTGACTCATCAACTGTACTACTGCCTTCAATAACATCGCCATCCACAGGGATTTTTTCACCCGGGCGTACGCGTACTTCATCATTTTTTACAACATCACTAATGTCGATGTCTTGCTCTTCGCCACCACGAATTACGCGTGCAGTTTTTGGTTGCAGGCCAATTAAGCGTTTAATTGCTTGTGAGGTGCGCCCACGTGCTTTTACTTCAAAAGCGAGCCCTAAACTAATTAAACCGATGATCATCGATGATGCTTCAAAATATACGTGTCTTGCGACTTGTGGTAATAAGTTTGGCGCTATTACGACAAACATTGAGTAAAACCACGCAGTACCTGTACCAAGTGCTATTAAAGTATCCATATTGGCAGCATGGTTTTTGAATGCCTGCCATGCACCGTTGTAAAATTGTTTACCTGATATAGCCATAACCACTAGCGTGACTATACCCACTAAAAACCATGCTATTCGTTGTGTATCGGTGGTCACACTCATGTCAAAAATAAGCCCGTATATCATTAACGGCGCACCGACTCCTAACGCTAATATCATATTACGCATTAGCTTTTTGTAATGTGCCTCGTCCGACTTTGCTTTTTCATCAAGTGCATCTTGATCAGACTCGTTACTCATCGGTTTGGCTGAATAACCAATGTTTTCAACTGCTTTAATAAGCGTACTTTCGTCAGCTTTACCTTCTACGCGTACAGTACGCTCAGCAAAGTTCATTTCCACGTTTTGCGCACCTTGCACGCTATTAAGGGCTTTTTCAATTTTGGCTACACAACTGCCGCAATTAGCGCCTTCAATAATAAAGTTTTGCGCGGTGTCTTTTGTATTAGTCGTCATTACGCTGCTCCTTATTTACGGAATCGTTTATTGGATCAACAAAAGATTCTATTAAACTACACACGTCACTGGCATTTGCACCATCAGCTGATGTATCCCATTGCTCAAGGGCTGCATGCATTCTGTTTCGTAGCTTTAATGTTTCTTGAAATAGTGCTTCGGTTTCTTCTAGGCGTTTAGTAATGAGTTTGCGTGTTAAAGGACAAGGACAATTTCCCTGCTCTGACTCGCCTATAATGTGTTGAATATCTTTGAGTGAAAAACCAAGTTGACGAGAGCTAATAATAAACTTTAAACGCTGCTGGTCTTGCTTTGTATATTCTTGATAGCCATTTTCTTCACTGCGTATTGGATTAAGTAACCCAACACGCGTGTAATGACGAACAGTATCGGCAGTCACGCCCATCAACTTGGCGAGTTGTTTAACATACATAATTTGGCTCCGTCGTGTTTCAGTGGCTTCATAATAAACCTAGGTGCAACACATAGGTCAATGACTATTTTAAAGCTAATAAAATAATACCAATTCGCTTAATTAAGTGACCTGTTTGAGAGAATAAAAACGTGTTGATAACAAGGCAAAGATTTTATTATTTAGTTGTTATCACTAATTACCTCTGCTTCCATGCACTCGTATATCAAAATGATTAAGTATTATTGATCATTGGCATAATGACACAAACAGAATTAACTTAAGCTGATACCGGCGCGTATCATCAGGAGGGGTGAATTCAGGAGAGAAGCGCCTAAGTAAGACGCGTATTAATCTAAGGGCCTGTTGAACATTAGTGGTTTAACTTACAGCAGACTGTTTGGTTTTTAGCCAAGGTAGGCCTATTTATGTGGTTATTCCCCATAAGTAGGCGATAACGCAGCATAAATACCAAACATGCGCTGCCCTTTGGGTTATTTCTAGGGACGATTAACTCTTTGTTGCCTACATGGATATAGATAAGGGCCGTGAGCAGGACGCGGAAGCTTTGCTCAGTTTTTGCTTATTCTTACATGAATGTAAGCCTGTAGGGTAACGCAGGAGCAGTTACCGAGCTCACTAGGTTACAAACCTCGCGCCGCAATTTAATCTTCCTTGGATTGAATAAATTCAATCCACAAAGATCTACATGCCCTAGTTTGATTCGCTACGGCTTTGCTCTAATTCGTCGCTTAGCTGCTGCGCTAAAGTTTGTATTTTAGGCATGGCATCTTTCATTAAGCTTTGAGACATTTGCATAGACTCTTGCATTACAACAGGCATTTTTTCAAGTATTTTTTGCCCGGTATCTGTCTTATAAAATGCTAACATATCAGCAATCTCTTGCTCACTAAAATGTTTGTCGTACACGCTAATCATCATCGGCTGCATTTTGGCCCAGCTCATTTCGGTTTTTAATACCGTCGTCATGTCACCATAGTATTTATCAAAAATTGCCTGTTCAGAAGGCTTAACACCCATTTTATCAGACATACCTTTCATCATACCTTCAACCTGGCCGTACATAGAATCAACCATTGAATCTAAGTTCATTACACTAATAAGTTCATCTATTTTTTGCTGTTTTGTATTTTGCTCAGCATATAAACTGCTAGAAAAAATCAGTAATGATAAAAGTAGTACCTTACCCATAATAATATCCTTTAATATAAATAATCGTTTTATAGTCACATGATTAATTAGTATTGTAAAGGGGACAGGTAATCATTAAAAAGCCGAATAAATCGCGTTTATTCGGCCTTTTATTAGTGCGCATTTGCGTTAATCGTCCTCTACATTATCGAGACCTTTAGTGCCTTCTTTAGCTTTTAGCTTATGATGAATAGCTGATTTTATTAGCATGTAACCACTAATCGGCGCCGTAATTAGTAAAAATATAGTAATGAGTATTTCTCTAACACTGAGTCCATGGCCTGAATTTACAAAATAAACCATAGCTGCGATTAACATACTTGCCATACCTAACGTTGTTGCCTTCGTTGGTCCATGCAAACGCATAAAAAAGTCAGGCAGTTTAATTAAGCCTATCGAGCCAATTAAAATAAACGTACCACCAAATAACAATAGTATTGATACAACCCATTCGCTGATCATGTTTTCACCTTATTCAATTATATCGCCGCGTAGTAAATACTTACACACTGCAACTGTACTTATAAAACCAAGCATGGCAATAAGCAGTGCTGCTTCAAAGTAAAGCCCTGTGTCCATACTTATACTGTATAAAATAATCAGTGCAATAACATTTATGTACATTGTATCGAGCGCTAAAACACGGTCAGGCACTGACGGACCAATAATCAATCGCCATAAATTAAGCAATAACGATAAGCCAATCATCGAAAAAACAATGAGTAATACGGTGTCTAACATTGAAATATCTCCTTCAGTGGAGCTTCGTAGCGTTGTTTTATTTGTTTGATAAGTGCTTCTTCATCTTTAAGGTCGAGCACATGTATTAGTAAGTAACGTTGTGTTGGCTCTTCACCTTCAGGTAACGATTCTGCAATTGGATAAACCTCTGCGCTCACTGTACCGGGTGTAAGCGATACACTACTGGCCAATATAGTAATTGGCATATCATGAGTTAAATCAATCGGTACTTTTATAAAGGCCGGGCGTAAGTTTTTAGATGGCCCAAGTATAAGCAAAGCCACCTGTAGATTTGCAACAATAATATCGTAAAGCACTATAAGTAACTGCTTTAATGCTAGTCCAGGCCTTAAAATAAGCGGTTGAGGTTCGCGAAGTGAAAAGCTTAATAGGGGTATAAATATAGCAAAAATAGTCGCTAGTACTAAGTGTCCTACCGACACGCTATTATTTAACAACAACCATACCATAAACAAAAACAGGCTACGAAATGGTGTTGGTAACCAACGAAAACGGGCTTGTAATCTCATCACATGCCTCCTTTAAGTACAGCATTAATACCGCCGCTTATATCATGTAACTGAGTAGCAGCACCTAGCATGTAGTCACTTATTGGCCCGCCAAAAATAACGAGCAATGGCGAACAAGCAAGTAAACCTATAATTACAGTTACCTGCAACGGGTGTGCATTTGAACTATCTGTGTTTTCGCTTTTTTTACTTTTATGCTCCCAAAATAAGGTCGTGCCAGCACGCGAAAGCGCTACTAATAACGCAAAGCTTGTTACTAAATATACAGGCCAAAATAGTAAAGCTTGCTCACTATTTAATGTGGCTTTAAGTATCCAAATTTTACCTACAAAGCCTGATAGTGGCGGCATACCAACTACTGTTAAAGCCGCAACAATAAAGCACACACCTAATAAAAATGGTTGTTTAACGCAGCGACCTGCTACTAGCCTGTCGCCAACTTTACCGCGCTGGATTGAAACTAAATCTGCTAATAAAAATAGTGCGGCACTAACAAGTGTTGAATGAACTAAATAATATAAAAGTGCAGCAGTGGCATTTACATTTTGTAATGCGATTAGCGCAACCAACGTTCCCACTGATACCAATACTAAGTTAGAAGTGAGTTTACGTAAGTCTTGCGCTGCCATAACACCAATAGCACCCACTATAATCGTGGCAATTGCTAAGCCCCAAAGCCAAGGCTGCGCCATATGTTCAAGCGCCCCTGCTTGTTCGCCAAATATCACAGTGTAAACACGAAGCATAGCGTAAACGCCTACCTTGGTCATAATCGCAAATAATGCAGCAACCACAGGTTTAGCGCTTGAATATGTATTTGGAAGCCATAAATGCAGAGGTAATAATGCGCCCTTTAATGCAAATACAATGAGTAGTAATAAACCACCAGCCTTTGCTAGGTATACATCATCGCCCGTAAGCTCGGATACTTTTTGCGCCATATCTGCAATATTAAGCGTACCAAGTACACCGTACAAAATACCCAAACCGATTAAAAACACGCTTGAGCCAACTAAATTCAATATTACATATTGCAGTGCAGCACGAGTGTTTTGTTTATCACCTGCATGCATTAACAATGCATAGGATGCAATCAGTAACACTTCAAAAAATACAAATAGGTTAAATAAATCGCCCGTTAAAAACGCGCCATTTACACCCAATATTAAAAAGTGGACAAGTGGATGATAAAAGCTGCCCTTTTCATCATCGCCAGCACTACCATATAAAATAGCGCCCAAACCTAAAAGTGAAGTTAACGTAACTAATAAGGTAGATAACATATCAGCGACTAAGACTATTCCAAATGGTGCAGACCAATTACCAATAGCGTAAACATTAATACCCGTATTATTAATATGTACCAGTAAAAGCACACTAATGGCAAAAGTAGCTATTGCCATTACAATTGAAACTAAGCGGCGAATTTTGACGCTTTTACCACATGGCGGCAGCAATAAAATAACTGCCGTCAGCATAGGTAATAAAATAGGTAGCGAAGCTAAATGTTGGATCATTTTTGCTCCTTATTATCTGCAGAGGCATTAGGCACATAACCATCAACATGGTCACTACCTAAATCGGCGCGCCCACGTATTGCCAAAATAACCACAAATGCAGTCATCGCAAAGCCGATTACAATAGCGGTAAGCACTAAAGCTTGAGGTAGAGGATCTGCATAATCTGATCCTGTGCCAAGCACTACTGCTTTATTAATAGTGAGACGACCTGCTGAAAACAAAAATAAGTTAACAGCGTATGAAATCATAGTAAGCCCAAGTACTACAGGGAATGTACGAGCTCTCAGCAGTAAAAACACACCGCAACTGACCAATACTCCAACGCAAGATGCGTACAATAATTCCATTAAATATTTACCTCTTTTTTCTGGGTATCTGCTGTCATATTACCTAAGCTTGCTAAAATCATTAACGTAGCGCCTACAACTGTTAAGTAAACACCTAGGTCAAATGCAATCGCGCTGGCAAGCTCTGTTTTACCGACAAACGGAATATCAAAGTAGTCAAACCAAGTTGTTAAAAACGGCTTATCAAAGAACCAACTACCCACACCTGTAAACAAAGAAATACCAATGCCTGAAGCTATAATTTTGCGATAATTAACATCAAAACGTTCGTTAATCCATGCCGTACCATGCGCCATGTATTGCAAAATAAACGCGATTGATGTTACTAACCCAGCAATAAAACCACCACCAGGTAAGTTATGCCCACGTAAGAAAATATACGCAGAAACCAATAAGGCAAGCGGCAATAAACTTTGTGAAATACTCGCCAGTAATATTGGGTGACGCTCTTTAGCCCATGGGCGCCCTTCACTGTCACTTGCAGGCATAAATAATGGGATTCGAGAAAGTACTTTAAATATACCTAATGCGGCAATACCTAATACGGTAATTTCGCCAAGCGTATCAAAGCCCCTAAAGTCGACCAAAATAACGTTAACTACGTTAGTACCACCGCCACCAATCTTAGCGTTAGCAATAAAGAAGTCTGAAATTGAATCTAATGGACGTGTAAGTAATGCATAACAAATACTCGCTATAACTACACCTAGCGTAGAGGCTATGCCTAAGTCTCGAAGTACGCGTAACGAACTTGATTCTTTTGGCGTATGCTGCGGTAAAAAAAACAATGCCAGCATAAGTAAAATAATAGTAACAACCTCAACGGTTAGTTGTGTAAGTGCTAAATCAGGTGCAGAAAAACGTGTAAATACAACCGACACCATTAACCCTACAATTGAGAGCATTAACAACGATACCATTCGAGAGCGATGCCAAATAACGGTAGCAAGTGCACCAATAATCAACAAGCCAGCTCCAATTGCATTGTGCACATCAACCGGCGTAAGTGGCATGCTACCGGCAAGCTGTTGCATTTCAAATAATGGCCAACCCGCACACAGTAGTACTACTGCTAACATAATTACAAGATAGCGCTGTAGGGAACCATTTTCTGTACTATTTACCTTTGATTGACACCAAGCAACGATACTTAAAATTACTCGTTCAAAAGTTTTTTTAGCATTGAGAGGTGGTAGTGATGCTTGAAATTGAAATAGATATTTACGATTAATGTAAATAAATAAGCCGCCAGCAATCGCCATTGCACTCATAAGTAGAGGTAAGTTAAACCCATGCCAGATAGCTAATTCATACACTGGCATTTCTTTTCCAAGTACAGCTAAAGATGCCGCAGATAAAATACCGTCAATTGTAAAGTGCGGGAACATGCCCACCAATAAACAAATCACAACGAGTATTTCTATTGGTACACGCATATAACGTGGTGGTTCATGCGGCGTTCGAGGTAAATCAATCGGGTCGCCATTAAAAAATACGTCGTGAATAAAGCGGGCTGAGTACGCTACAGCGAAAGCACCTGCAACAGTTGCCAATACTGGAATTAACCACGACATAGAACCAAGCACTTGTTGATGCAGTGTTTCTGCAAAGAACATTTCTTTCGATAAGAAACCATTAAGTAGCGGAACGCCAGCCATTGCCGCTGCCGCGACCATTGCAAGTGTAGCTGTGTAAGGTAAGTATCGCCACATGCCATTTAATTTACGCATATCACGCGTGCCCGTTTCATGATCAATAATACCAACTGCCATAAATAACGATGCCTTAAAGGTTGCATGGTTAATTATATGGAAAATAGCAGCAACGGTCGCAAGCTCAGTATCAAGTCCTAATAGCAGCGTTATTAAACCTAAGTGGCTTATTGTTGAATAGGCTAACAATCCTTTTAAATCGTGTTTGAATAATGCTATGTATGCACCAAACAATAGCGTTGCTAAACCCGTTAACCCTACAAGTAAAAACCAAGTATCCGTGCCAGCTAAAGCAGGATGAAAACGCGCTAACAAAAATATACCGGCTTTTACCATAGTTGCAGAATGTAAATACGCACTTACTGGAGTAGGTGCTGCCATTGCATGAGGAAGCCAAAAATGAAACGGAAATTGTGCCGATTTAGTAAACGCACCTAATAGTACCAATACCAATGCTACTTCGTATAAATCGTGAGATTGAATGATTGCTTTGCTTGCTAAAATAACATCTAGGTCGTAACTACCAACAATGTCTCCTAATAACATTAAGCCAGCAAGTAGTGCTAAGCCACCCGCCCCTGTTACTGCAAGCGCCATACGTGCGCCCTTACGCGCTTCTGACTTATGCCACCAAAAACTAATTAATAAAAATGAACTTATACTCGTTAATTCCCAAAACAGCCACAATTGGATAACATTATTAGACATAACAATGCCAAGCATTGCGGTCATAAATAGCATTAAGTAACTATATAACTTAGCCATTGAATCGTTAGCACTGAGGTAGTAACGCGTGTAGAGGATAACGAGCAGGCCTATGCCTAAAATCATAAACATAAACAATAAACTAAGACCGTCTAACCGCAGAGATAAGTCGAGTCCTATTGACGGGATCCAAGCTAAAGAATAACGAATTGTTTCGCCCGCTAAAACTGCAGGTGCATGGTATAGAGTAATCCCCAAAGCAGTCAAAGGCGCAAGAGCCGTTAAACTAGTGCTTAAATTACGGGATAACTTACCTGTGCATGCAGAAATAACACTGCCAATTAAGGATAACAAGGGTATCCAGAGCAAAGTCATAATGTAGGGCCTTTTATAATCATAAGTTTATCAGGGCATCTCTTTTTTAATACTAAGTGATGCTTTTACTGCCTGTTTTTAAACGACATTAATGACTATAGTTATACTGAAAAACACTTATTTTGTCTATAAAAAGCGGTTCTATATGGACATTTTTCAAACAATAACTAACAATTTATTAAGCCTAAAAAAACAATTAATTAATAGTGATAATTGTTAGTTTAATATAGTCTTATTTGCAAATGTAAGCGCGCTAGAGTGACGATGAAACTTACCATTGGTCGTATCTAAATGTTTCAACCAAAGTTGCCTATACTGCGCTGAGAGACCTAACTGCTGATATTGCATAATGGACCAATTTTCACTGGGCTTATAAGCAATGCCTCCTTGCTGACAACTCTTTGCCTTATGCCAATCTGTTGGCGGCGGCTCACCATGAGAAATAAATAGGTTAGGCGCAACAAAACCTGTTTTTGCACACAACCATGCTTGCTTAGTTTTAGGCAAAGCGTATTCATCCTCAAAACCGTTAAAATGCATCAGCTCGTGCAAAAACACACTGTATTTTGCTTTTGAGTTTATTAGCATTGTTCCCTTCGTGACATTAGCCGTACCGTCTTTAGGCATCATCACTATAAAATCATAATTGTTAGGAAGCTGGTTATTAAGTTTAGATAATTGCCAGTCACACTTTGCTATTTTACTAGTGCTACTTTTGCACTCAAGCATACCCGCAACGTAAACTGGTTTTGAAAAGCAAAAAATATTTTCACGGGGCTCTGGCTGTTTATTATAAGTATTAATAAACTCTGTAAGTTTATATAAGCCACTACGATGATCGCTCATAGTCAGTACGTTAAACATACATTGCTTATTAGGTTTGCTTATATTTCTTAAAGATGAAAAACCAAGATTGTGGATAAACGCGGTAGATACTTTACTCTGTGGTGTTTTTAACTGAAGTTTTAGATGATTTAGCACATCCCCTGCTGGTAATTTGTTTTTACTAGCGAGTAACTCTAAATCGCTCCAACGTAATTGCTCAAGTAACTTTGTTGCTAATATTTTACGCTCTGGGATTGTTAAGTCATTTATAGCTGAGAGCCAAAATGGTTTTGCAGTATCACTCTGACTGCTTTTAATAAGCTTAAGAGAATACATATATTGCGCTGAAGAAATTTGATTGCGAGCGAGTATAGCTAAAGAGGTCTTTGGTAACTTCTCTAGGTGCTCTGAAAAGTGAACGGGTGAATTCCAATAACTTTGTAGAACATTGGCTTTTGTATTTAAAACATGCCAAAAGCCAATAGCGCCAAGGTGATTACTCGAGCCTGTAATTAACAAACAACATAGTAATACACCTATTAACTTAAAACGCTTAACTTGCGTCAACACCTTCCATCAACTCAAGTTCTAAACGCGCATACTTGTACTCAATAAACTCGTGTACATTGGTTGCTAGCGCAAGCCTAAAATAGTCTGATGCTAAATACAGCTCACCAGCTGCTTGATGCATTTTGGCTAAGTAAAAATAAGCTTCACATAAACGCTGCGCATATTCTTGCTCGGTTCTAACACCATCACTAATGCCAGATAAAAATGCATACTCAGTCATATCCCCCGTATAAAGAGAAATTAACTGATACGCCCATTGCGATTCATCAAGTGCTGTTGCATTAGTTTTAAGTGATTCAAGCGCTGCTGCTTTATCTTCTTGTGCACTGGCTAAGTAAACCCATAAAACACGGTATGGATCATTTGGAGAGCGGGCTAAAAACTCATCAAAGTCGTTTTTAGCAAGACCTGCTCTATCACCGTAATAAAGGGCTATGCCTCTATTTAAATAAGCATATTCATGCTCTTCATCAAGCTCAAGGGCTGAATCAAAAAACTCATAGGCTTTTTCGTATTGCTGCATAAGCGTATGTTGAATACCTAGAAAGTTATATACTTCAGCTAAATCAGGTTTAAGCTTTACTGCGCGGTTAAAATCAATACGCGAAAGAGTGGTCATACCTAAACTATCAAAAAGTACACCACGGTCATAATAAAGCTTAGCTTGTTGCTCTTCGCTTAAGTCAGCTCTATTCAATAACTCTGAGTAGCGTGCAATGGCAATTTCACTTCTAAAGTCAGAAGCTAAAGGTGCAGTAAATGGCACATTAACAATCGGGGTTGGTTCTGATTCGGTTGTAGTTTGGCAAGCGCTTAAAGACAAAATAGCAAAAGATGCCAAAGCTAAATGTTTGAGTATCATTAAAATCCTTAATACCAAGATATATCGCGATTAATATAAGACAGACCTTGTCCAATAAGGTTTCATTAAAGCATAAAAAAAGGGGCTAAACAGCCCCTTTTTTATCATCTAGCTAATATAACTAGATTAATAAGTTAGCAATTACGCGTCAGTTGGCGCGTCAACAGCTGGTGCTGCAGATTCCATTGCTTCTTTAATACTTAGACGTACACGGCCTTGGCGATCTACTTCTAGTACTTTAACTTTAACTTCTTGACCTTCAGAAAGGTGATCAGCCACGTTGTTAACGCGCTCAGTACTAATTTGAGAAATATGTACTAGACCATCTTTACCTGGAAGAATGTTTACAAATGCACCGAAGTCAACAATACGTACAACTTTACCTTCGTAGATAGTACCTACTTCAAGTTCAGCTGTTAATTGCTCAATACGGCTAATGGCATTAGCTGCACTTTCGCCATCTGTAGCGGCAATTTTAATTGTACCGTCGTCACCGATTTCAATCGTTGTACCAGTTTCTTCAGTAAGTTGACGAATAGTTGCGCCACCTTTACCAATAACTTCAGCGATTTTCTTCTGTGGGATTTTCATCGTGTAGATACGAGGAGCAAACATTGATAGCTCTTCAGAAGGAGCAGAAATCGCTTCGTCCATCACTTCTAGAATGTGTAAACGTGCAGCTTTAGCTTGTTTAAGCGCAATTTGCATGATTTCTTGAGTGATACCTTCAATTTTGATATCCATTTGAAGTGCAGTAATACCCGCAGCAGTACCCGCAACTTTAAAGTCCATGTCACCTAAGTGATCTTCATCACCTAAGATGTCAGAAAGAACAACGAATTTTTCGTCTTCTTTAACTAGACCCATCGCAATACCCGCAACAGATGCTTTAATTGGAACGCCAGCATTCATAAGTGCAAGTGAAGTACCACACACAGAAGCCATTGAAGATGAACCGTTTGATTCAGTAATTTCCGATACTACACGGATTGAATATGGGAATTCAGTCAGTGTTGGCATTACAGCAGCAATACCACGCTTAGCAAGGTTACCATGGCCGATTTCACGACGCTTAGGAGAACCAACAAAACCAGTTTCACCTACACAGAATGGAGGGAAGTTATAGTTAAGCATAAAGTGGTTTTTATGAGTACCAGTTAAATCGTCGATTAACTGTGAATCACGTTCTGTACCAAGTGTAGCTGTTACTAACGCTTGAGTTTCGCCACGAGTAAATATAGCAGAACCGTGAGTACGCGGTAATACGCCAGTCATTACATCTAGTGCACGAATCATATCTGGTTCACGACCATCGATACGTTTTTCGCCAGCAGCGATACGGCCACGAACGATTTTCTTCTCAAGTGAACCGAAGATTTTACCAACTTCTTGCTTGTCTAAAGACTCGCCTTCAGCAAGTTCAGCTGTTAATACTGCAACAACTTCGTCCTTCGCTTCGCCAAGTGCTTCTTTACGCGCTACTTTATCAGTGATTAAGTAAGCTGCGCCTACTTTATCAGCAGCAATTGCTGCTACTTTATCTTCTAGTGCAACGTTTTTAGCTGGTGCAGTCCAATCCCAAGTAGGCTTGCCTGCTTCTGCTTTAAATTCTTCGATTGCAGTGATGATCGCTTGAGATTGCTCATGACCATATACAACAGCGCCAAGCATTACGTCTTCTGCAAGTACGTTAGCTTCTGATTCAACCATAAGTACCGCTTTATCAGTACCGGCTACTACTAAATCAAGTTGGCTTTCTTCAAGCTCTTTCAATGTAGGGTTAAGTACGTATTCGCCGTTGATGTAACCAACGCGAGATGCACCAATTGGACCACTGAACGGGATACCTGAGATAGCAAGTGCTGCTGAAGTACCAATCATTGCAACCATATCAGGTTGGATTTCAGGGTTAACAGAAACAACAGTCGCAATAACTTGTACTTCGTTTACAAAACCGCTTGGGAAAAGTGGACGAATTGGACGGTCAATAAGACGTGCAATAAGAGTTTCGCCATCGTTAGGACGACCTTCACGCTTTAAGAAACCACCTGGGATACGACCAGCAGCGTACATACGCTCTTGGTAGTTAACTGTTAGTGGGAAAAAGTCTTGACCAGGTTGTGCTTCACGCTTACCAACAACAGTTACTAAAACTGAAGTGTCGCCAATGCTTGCAAGTACAGCGCCGTCTGCTTGACGAGCGATTGCACCAGTTTCTAGAGTCACTGTATGTTGACCTAGTTTGAATTCTTTAATAATTGCTTGCACTTAAAATATTCCTTAAATGTATTCTAATAAGTTGTCATCAAAGTACCAATTACAGTACATAATTGTATTCAGTTGGAAATCAATTAAGTACTACAATTGGCAATGATGTGAATAAGCGTAGATAAACCTTTTTATCTACGCGCATAGTATATACCAAAGCTACTTCAAAATGCGAGTCTAGGGTGTGTTGATCTTTGCGGATTGAAATTTGTTCAATCTAACGACTAGATTTCAGCTGGGCTTATTTAGCGGTTAAATACAAAAGCTCTTGGTAAGCTATGAAATGGGGGTTTTATATTGCAATTCAATAGGTTTAAGAATTTTCTTAATTTGAAAACACAAATTTTAGGCACAAAAAAAGGAGCTAAAAAGCTCCTTTTTCTATAATCTAGTTCTTAGCGACGTAGGCCAAGTTCTTTGATTAACGCAGTATAACTAGTGATGTCTTTACCTTTAAGGTAATCAAGTAGTTTACGGCGAGTGCTTACTTTACGAAGCAGACCACGACGTGAGTGGAAGTCATGCTTGTGATCAGCAAAGTGACCTTGAAGCTTGTTGATATCATAAGTAAGTAATGCTACTTGTACTTCTGATGAACCTGTATCGCCTTCTGCACGTGCAAATTTAGCAATGATATCGATTTTTTCTTGATTGCTTAGTGACATAGTAACTCCAAAAATTAAATTTAAAAGGTGTCTTAGCCGATCACTAATTCAGCCAAAACGATTAAGCGGGCGTATTCTACCAACTGTGGGAATAACTACAAGTTAATTATCCCCATCTACAACTATTAAGCCATTGTTAGGCACATTAGTTGCTTATTCCGGTTTCACGTAATCGTCTTGCTGACTAGCAAGACCACGTTTAACCTTTAAATGACCATTTGAGTTACGCTCACCGGTTCCAATAAACACACCATCAGCAACTACTTTAATAGCACCTTCAGGCAAAGGTTTTGGTAACTCAACTGCTTGTCCGTGGCTAAATACCCAGCCTTCGTCTTTTGAAATTTCAATGACAGGTAAGTCAGTTAAAGCAGTATCAATTGGTAGTAGCAGCGAGTCTAAATAAGTAGAAGGTGCAAGCTCTTCTTCTTTCGCTTTAGCAAGTAATGCTTCAATTTCATCAAGCGAGACCATTTTATCTGCCGGGTACTGACCAACAGCAGTTCTGTGAAGCATTATAACGTGTGCGCCACACCCTAGGTTTTCGCCTAAATCATCAACGATTGTACGAATGTACGTCCCTTTAGATACATGGGCCGTCATCTGTAATACGTTACTTTCTTCATCAAATTCGTCAAACGATAAGCTAAACACGTTTATTTTTCTGCACTTTCGAGGTACTTCAATACCTTCGCGTGCGTACTTATATAAAGGTCTACCTTGGTACTTAAGTGCCGAGTACATTGACGGATATTGTTCAGACTCACCAACAAAAGCAGCTATTTCTTTTGTTAGCTGTTCACGCGTTACGTTTACATCTTTAGTGCTAACAATTTCGCCATCAGAATCTGATGTTGTTGTACGCTCACCCAGTTGTGCACGAACGATATAAGTTTTATCTGTATCAAGTAGAAACTGCGTAAACTTAGTCGCCTCACCAAAGCAAATTGGCAGCATACCTGTAGCAAGTGGATCTAAAGCACCTGTATGCCCTGCTTTTTGCGCAAAATAGACGCTCTTTGCTTGCTGTAATGCTTTATTTGATGAAATGCCTTCAGGTTTGTTTAACAACAAAATACCGTCAACTGCACGGCCTTTACTGCGCTTTGCCATCTGTATCAGTGCCTTCTTCGCTATCTGTATCGTCTACGTGTTCAGTACCTTCTTCGCTATCTGAAATATCAGCAGCATCAACACTTTCTACGTCTTCATCAACATGCTTTGCGTTATCTTCGCGGATAATAGAATCCACTAAGTTAGAAATACGCATACCTTCCATTAATGAGTTATCAACGACAAACTTTAACTCAGGCATTATACGTGCACGAATACGCTTACCAAGTAACGAGCGAATATAGCCCGTTGCTTCATTAAGTACTTTTGCGCTTTGCTTTGCTGCATCTTCATCTTGCGTGTTAAACACCGTGATGAAAATCTTGGCATAAGATAAATCGCGCGATACTTCTACCGCTGACACTGTCACCATACCTAAGCGTGGATCTTTAATTTCGCGTTGTAAAATTACAGCAATCTCTTTTTGGATTTGCTGTGCAACACGATCAGTGCGAGAAAATTCTCTCATTATACTTGTCCTAAAATAATAACTTATTGAAATTAAATAATAAGTTAACTAAATAATGGATATGCAAATGGGGGCTAAGCCCCCATTTAAAATCTTAGCGTAGGGTGTGTAGAACGTTCGGGCGTTAACCTGAGCGTTCAATACTCCCTAGTAACAATTATAGAGTACGTTGTACTTCAACTGTTTCAAATACTTCGATTTGGTCACCAACACGTACGTCATTGTAGTTCTTAACGCCGATACCACATTCCATGCCGTTACGAACATCAGCAACATCGTCTTTAAAGCGACGAAGTGACTCAAGTTCACCTTCATAGATAACAACGTTTTCACGTAATACACGGATTGGAGCGCTACGTTTGATAACACCTTCAGTAACCATACAACCAGCGATTGCGCCAATTTTTGGAGACTTGAATACGTCACGAACTTGAGCAAGACCAATAATTTCTTGCTTAAACTCTGGCGCTAACATACCTGACATTGCTTGTTTAACTTCGTCAATCAAGCTGTAGATTACGCTGTAGTAACGAAGGTCTAAGTTTTCAGTCTCAATAACTTTACGAGCTGAAGCATCAGCACGAACGTTAAAGCCAACTACAATTGCGTTAGACGCTGCAGCTAGTGTTGCATCAGTTTCGGTAATACCACCAACACCTGAACCAACAATCTTCACTTTCACTTCATCAGTAGAAAGTTTAGTTAGTGAATCAGAGATTGCTTCGATAGAACCTTGAACGTCTGCTTTAAGTACCACGTTAACTTCAGAAACATCGCCTTCAGTCATGTTAGTAAACATGTTTTCAAGCTTAGCTTTTTGTTGACGTGCTAGTTTAACATCGCGGAACTTACCTTGACGGTATAAAGCAACTTCACGCGCTTTACGCTCATCTTTAACTACAGTCGCTTCGTCGCCTGCAGCTGGAATACCAGAAAGACCTAAAATCTCAACTGGAATAGATGGACCAGCTGACTTAATGTCTTTACCGTTTTCATCGCGCATTGCACGAACACGGCCATACTCAAGACCACATAATACAATGTCACCTTGGTTAAGCGTACCAGATTGAACAAGTACTGATGCTACTGGACCACGGCCTTTGTCAAGACGAGATTCAATAACAACACCCGCAGCCATACCTTCAGTAGGTGCAGAAAGTTCTAAAAGCTCAGATTGGTTCAATACTGCTTCAAGAAGGTCATCAATACCTAAGCCAGTTTTAGCTGAGATATGAACGTACTGCGTATCGCCGCCCCATTCTTCTGGAATAACGTCAAGTACAGCAAGTTCGTTTTTAACGCGATCTGGATCTGCGCCTTCTTTATCCATTTTGTTTACAGCAATGATTAAAGGAACGCCAGCTGCACGTGCGTGCTGTACCGCTTCTTTAGTTTGTGGCATTACACCATCATCTGCTGCAACCACTAGGATTACAATATCTGTCGCTTTAGCACCACGAGCACGCATTGAAGTAAATGCAGCATGTCCTGGTGTGTCTAAAAACGTGATCATGTGACCATTTACGTCTACGTGGTATGCACCAATATGCTGTGTAATACCACCAGCTTCGCCAGAAGCAACTTTCGCAGAACGAATGTAATCAAGAGTCGATGTTTTACCGTGGTCAACGTGACCCATTACAGTTACTACTGGAGCACGCGGCTCTGACTTACCATCTTCATGGCGGTCATTAAGTACTGTTTGCTCTAATTCGTTTTCTTTAACAATGATAACCTTGTGACCCATTTCTTCTGCAACTAGTTGTGCAGCTTCTTGGTCGATCACTTGGTTAATAGTAACCATGTCACCCATTTTCATCATTGTTTTAACAACTTCAGCGCCTTTAACTGCCATGCGTGATGCAAGCTCAGCTACTGTAATTGTTTCGCTAATACGCACTTCATTTTTAACATCAACAGTTGGTTTTTGGAAACCATGTTGTAATGATGCTGGTGCTTTTAACTTAGACTTGTTACGGCCTCTTGACGCTGCAAATTTATCTTTTGCTGGCGCTTTCTTCTTTTTCTTAGCACGGCGAGTACCTTGCTCATCACGAGCATCGGCAACATCTTCTGCTTCACGTGCATAAGTAGAAGTCGTAAGATGGTGATCCGCTGTTTCTTCGCGTTTCTTACGTTCTTCTTCTTCTTTCTTCCAGCGTGCCGAGTTCTCTTCAGCTAGCTTTCTTGCTTCTTCTGCTTGACGTTTCGCTTCTTCTTCAGCTTTCTTCAATGCGGCCTCTTCTGCTTCTTTTTGCAGACGCTCAGCTTCTATGCGATCTTTCTCAGACTTAGCACTTTGCTCTGGGGTCATCTGCTTTTGTTTCGCTTTACGCTCTGCATCAGCTTTGCGTTTAGCTTCTTCTTTGGCTTTACGGTCAGCTTCTTCTTTCGCTTTGCGCTCTGCCTCTTGTTTCGCCTTTAATTCTGCAGCTTCTTGGTCAGCTTTTTGCTGCTGTTCAAGACGCACTTTTTCTTCTGCAGCTAAGCGTGCTTGCTCTTGTTCTTGTTCCATTGCGCTTTTTTTCACGTATGTACGTGTTTTGCGAACTTCAACTTGAACGTCTTTAGCTTTACCCGTAGAACCCGTTACACTTAAAGTGCTTTTGCTCTTACGTTGCAAAGTCATGCGCGCTGGGCCATCTGAACCTGCGCCGCCATGATGCTTGCTTAAATGATCAAGTAACGTTGCTTTTTCAGCTTCTGTTACGTTATCAGTTGCTTGCTTAGTGATACCTGCTTGTGAAAACTGCTGTAGCAATTTATCAACAGTTGTACCTATATCGCCGGCTAGTTTTTCAACATTTACTTCTGCCATAGTGTGTAATACCTCCGTTAATAAATTACTCGTCTGCAAACCAACAAATGTTTCGTGCAGCCATAATCAGTTCACCTGCTTTTTCAGATGAAAGTTCTGTGATATCAACTAATTCGTCAATACCTTGCTCTGCCAAGTCTTCAAGTGTAACAACACCCTTGCTTGCCATAACAAATGCTAAGTGACGTTCTAAGCCTTCAAGCGCAAGTAAGTCTTCAGCTGGCTCTGCGCCATCTAAGCTTTCTTCCGTTTTAAGTGCTTTAGTTGTCAATGCATCTTTTGCGCGTGAGCGCAGTAAATCTACAGTCTCTTCATCAAGACCATCAATTTCTAAAAATTCAGACGCTGGCACATAAGCCACTTCTTCAAGTGTCGAGAAACCTTCGTTGATAAGTAATGATGCAAACTCATCATCAATTTCTAAATTTTCAGTGAATAAGTTAAGTAACTTATCAGATTCAGCTTCATTTTTAGTACGCATGTCTTCAACAGTCATTACGTTTAGTTCCCAGCCAGTTAACTGGCTTGCTAAACGAACGTTTTGACCATTACGACCAATTGCTTGTGCTAGGTTATCAGCTTCTACAGCGATATCCATTGAGTGAGTGTCTTCATCCATTACGATTGAAGCAACTTCTGCTGGCGCCATTGCGTTAATAACAAATTGTGCTGGGTTGTCATCGTAAAGTACGATATCAACACGTTCACCACCAAGTTCTGACGATACAGCCTGAACTCGTGCGCCACGCATACCAACACATGCACCAATTGGATCAATGCGTTTGTCGTTAGATTTAACAGCAATTTTAGCGCGTGAACCTGGATCACGTGCAGCGGCACGTAATTCAATCATCTCTTCGCCAATTTCTGGCACCTCAATGCGGAATAATTCCATTAGCATTTCAGGTTTAGAGCGCGTTACAAATAATTGTGCACCGCGTGCTTCTGGCTTAACTTCATATAAAAGACCACGGATACGGTCACCCGGGCGGAAGTTTTCACGTGGTAACATGTCATCACGGTAAATTACCGCTTCTGCGTTGTTACCTAAATCAAGTACGATTGCATCGCGAGTTGCTTTTTTAACAACACCCGTTACTAGCTCGCCTTCTTGATCTTTGTATGCTTCAACAACTAAAGCGCGCTCAGCTTCACGTACTTTCTGTACGATAACTTGCTTGGCCATTTGTGTTGTAATACGGTCAAATTTGATTGAGTCGATTTGCTCTTCAACATAATCACCCATTTGCAAATCAGGTTCTTCAACCTGCGCTGCTTCTAGAGTGATTTCGCTGTAAGGATTCTCTAAAGAACCGTCTTCTAATACAGCGGCAATCTGCCAACGACGGAACGTGTCGTAATCGCCGGTTTTACGGTCAATTGCTACACGCACTTCAATTTCGCCATCGTGTTTTTTCTTTGTCGCTGTCGCTAAAGCGAACTCTAGAGCTTCAAAAATCTTTTCTTTTGGAACCGCTTTCTCATTGGAAACGGCTTCAGCAACCAATAATATCTCTTTTGCCATGGGTAATGCCTCGCTTGCCCTATTCCTTCGCACTCGAATTTAAAACTTCGCGATTAAATTCGCACGTTCGATGTTACTAAGCATGATCAGATGCTCTTCACCATCGCTAGATAGTGTGATCATATCGCTGCTAACTGCTACTAAGTCGCCTTTAAAATTACGACGACCATCCTGTGGAAGTTTGGTACGCACGCGTACTTCCTCTCCTTGCGCCTGCTCGTAGTGATCTTGTTTGAATAATAGACGATCAACACCAGGAGACGATACTTCCAAATCATATTCATTTGTAATTGGGTCTTCGACGTCTAAAATCGCACTAATTTGGCGACTTGCATCCGCACAGTTATCAACTGAGATCCCATCCTCATGAGCAATATATACTCTTAAGGTAGAATGGCGACCCGCTTGCACAAATTCAAGACCATGCAACTCAAAGCCTAACATTTCTACCGCAGGCGTTAACATGGTTACTAAATCTTGTTCAAGTTTTGTCACGAAAATCCTCCATACAAACAAAAAAAGGGCTTATAGCCCTAAAATACTGAGTTTAAATTTTAATTTGATGACAATTGCCACAAATCATAAGGTGCAGATACAACAACGCCCCGAACCAAGCGGGGCGTCACACCAATAAAGCATAAAACTGTGTGGCCTAGGGCCAAGCTTGGTTGCGAGTCAGTAAACTGACCTAATTAAACTACATAGCCTAAAACGCAAAACGCGCATTACTTAGAATGCGCGATATAAATTAGTAAGGTAATACCTACTAGTAGAATTGGTTGCGGGAGCCGGATTTGAACCGACGACCTTCGGGTTATGAGCCCGACGAGCTACCAGACTGCTCCATCCCGCGCCAATAGATATCAAACCTTAAATTTAATATCGCTGTTAGCTGTTTTACAACATGCTAAACAATGGCCGTTATTATAAGGATGTGTGGGCTAATTAGCAACTATAATACGCAATTAGTTTATAAAATTTCCAATTCGTCAAGATGCTAATTTAATGTATGTGTTAGTAACATAAGTAATCAATCAGTTTTATAAAATGTTCATCGTCAAAATGCTAAATATTGCAGCTTACTATTTTTGAGTGAGAATCAAACCAACTGAACTCTTGCAACTGCATAGCCTCCTACATGCTTGCAATTTACCAGAAAATAAATTGATATAACTAAAACCCATACTTTAACACTAAAAAAACGTGCAGAATTTTAACTGCCCGCTATAATCAATTTTATGCCACTTGATAATAATAGTTATTACTCACTGCAGAGAGATAAAAAATGAATCAACAACAATCAGCATTGTTAAATAACTTAACAATTATTAAGCCAAATTTTCATGCATTCACGGCTCGATTTCACAGTAAATTAGCTGAATCTAGCATTGAGATGAATTACCCAACAGCCTTACAATTTAACGAAAAGAGTTTTACTCTTTTTTGTGTGCTAGAACGAATTGTTAAACATTTAGATAAGCCGGCATCGGTAGCTCCTTTTTTAGCACATCATTTAATGTACCTAAAAAAAAGCAGTGTTTCACAAAATGACATTGCACTATTATCTGATGCGTTTTACGAAACCCTTAAAGAGCACCTTGGTAAACACTTTAATGCTGAGAGCCAACTTGCTTGGAAAAAAGCGCTCAGATATTTTGAAAGCTTTGCAGGCAATGTTTTATTTAATGTATCTAATGTGGTTTCGTTACAACAAAAAATGCTACAAAAGCAAAGTAATAAACTTTAAATATATAAGCCTTAAAAGTGGTTAAATTACTTATTTAACCCCCTCACATCAAGCTCATTTCAACACCATCGTCCAACGCGTCTTTATTGATTTGATAATCGGTTAAGCTCTGCTGCTAACGACACAATATATTGGTTTCCTATCACCTACATTTATTTTACTAACCCGCTATTAAACGCAACTTCCTTATTACTATTAGCTTGCTCGACAAATCAGCTTTATAAGTGACTCTAAACTTAATACAGGCTCTCATTACTTTTAAATTTCCCAACTTTGGGTTTTTAGACAAGGTTGTTGACCAAACAAGAAAAACAGCTAATTCCCAGTATTAAAATCAGCACATTTTTAAAGTAAAGTATTTTGTAGCTCCCATTCACTCACCGTTAAATAGTAAAACGATCGTTTCATGAAATATGTCCGTATAAAGAAATTTGGCTTTACTATGACCAATCACAAAACACTCAGACTAATACTAGGCGATCAGTTAAACCCATCTCATTCATGGTACAAACAAAAAGACGACGACACGCTTTATCTGATCGCTGAACTAAAACAAGAAACCGACTACGTTAAACATCACATTCAAAAACTGTGTGCTTTTTTTAATGCTATGGAAAACTTCGCAACTGCATTAACCACGGCCGGTTTCAATGTTTTGCATTTAACACTTGATGATACCGATGATGACAAAGACTTAATTGAATTACTCAAACGAGTTGCCGATAAATACCAATGCGACTCTATCGAATATCAATACCCTGACGAGTTTAGGCTTAAGTCTCAATTAGCTAAGTTTAAAAGTGATAGCTCATTAAATGTAATTGCTACAGATACTGAACACTTTTTATTACCGTTCACCGATATAAAAACACGCTTTACAAAAAACAAGCATGTAACAATGGAGCACTTTTATCGTGCTATGCGTAAGCAATTTAATATATTAATTGATGATGCAAAGCCAACCGGTGGCAAATGGAATTTTGATAGTAATAATCGTAATAAATTTTCCAAAAAAGACTTAGCAGATATCCCCGAACCTAAGTTATTCAATACTGATGTTAGCAGCATTATTTCTCGTTTAAATAAACACAAAGTCGCTTATTTAGGTGAAATAAATCAACATTCACTGGAGTGGCCAACAACGCGTAAACAAGCGATTGAATCTCTTGAATACTTTTGTGAGCACTTACTTAGTCGCTTTGGTCACTTTCAAGATGCGATGACAGATCAAAGTAAAAACAATACCAGCCTGTACCATAGCCGTTTATCGTTTGCCCTAAACGCAAAAATACTCCACCCGCTGTATGTAATCAAACGTGTAATAAGCGAATACGAACAAAGGCCCAATGAAATATCCCTCTCGCAAGTAGAGGGTTTTACTAGGCAAATATTAGGCTGGAGAGAGTATGTACGTGCCATTTATTGGATTAACATGCCCGACTACGCAGTTAAAAATCAATTACAAGCCAAAAATAAACTGCCATCTTATTTTTGGAACAGCTCTACAAAAATGAATTGTCTAAGCCACTCACTCAAGCAAAGCCTTGAAACCGCTTATGCTCATCATATTCAGCGCCTAATGGTTATTGGTAACTTTTGTATGCTCACAGGAATAAACCCTGATGACGTAGATAACTGGTACCTAGGTGTTTATATAGATGCCATAGAATGGGTAGAAATGCCTAACACCCGAGGCATGAGTCAGTTTGCCGATGATGGAATAATTGCAACAAAGCCTTATGCTGCAAGCGGTAACTACATTAATAAAATGAGCGATTACTGCAAAAGCTGTCAGTACGATGTTAAACAAAAAGTAGGAGATAAAGCCTGCCCGCTAAATAGCTTGTATTGGCATTTCATGAATAGACACAGAGACAGGCTAGAGAAGAACCCACGTATTGGTATGGTATATAAAAACTGGGATAAACAAGATAAAACACTTCAAGAACAAACGCTGCAACAAGCAATCTACTACCTTAATAATTTAGAAGCGCTTTAAACAAAAAAACCGCCTCAAATGAGGCGGCTAAATAATCAGGGGAATATGTACTTTAGAAGATTATTTACCTTCTATTAGATTGCTATTACCAATTTCTATTTTACGTGGTTTAAGTGCTTCAGGAATTTCACGCTGTAACTCTATGCTCAATAAGCCGTTAGCTAAATCGGCACCAAGTACTTTTACATGGTCTCCAAGCTGAAATTTACGTTCAAAGTTACGCTCTGCTATACCTTGATGAATAAACTTACGTTCATTATTTTCATCTTTGTTAGCTTTAATACCTGCAACTTTTAACGTGTTGTTTTCTGACTCAATGGTCAATTCACTATCACTAAAACCAGCAACGGCCATAGTGATTCTGTATTTGTCTTTATCGAGTGCTTCTATATTGTAAGGAGGAAAACTCGGCTGCTTGTCTGTATTAGCTGCCGCATCCATAAGTGATGCTAAATGTTCGAAGCCGATAAATGAACGATAAAGTGGTGATAAGTCTACTGTACGCATAATAATATCCTCATATTTAAGCGATATTTTGCATGTGCTTTTCTATTGAACAAGCTCAAGCAAAGTTTAATTAATAATATAAATTTCAATTGTTTAAGTTTAATTTAGGACCCATCAGGCGTCCTACTTAACTATATATGGACGGTAAAATTGTTTTCAAGTAAATTTATTAAAAATAAATAAAAAAGGCACTGAAGAGTGCCTTTTTTGAAACCATGTAGAATGAATACTATTTAATAAATGTGCCCCGGATTGGATAGTCGTTTTCTCTTGAAAACTTAATCCCACCTAGCAGTTGTTCTAAATCAGGACGAACAAACGGACTGTTTGATATATCGACCATTTGAAGCTGATTTTTTTCATTAAGCACATAGATTCCTGGTTCAGCAAATGGATGGTCAGTTTCTGCATCACTGCGAGGCTCGCTAATATGTAGCCCTAAATCAGTCATTTGTTCGATTGTTAAACCATAGTAAATCGGGAAGTTAATATCTATCTTTTCAAGATGCTTATTAAGCTGTTCATGACTATCACCACTTACAGCAACGACTTCAACTCCTGCTTCTTTAAAATCCTTATGTACTTTAGCAAGCTCGTTGAGTTGCGCAGTACATTTAGGGCAGTGCTGGCCTCGATAAACAACAATCATTTTCCATGGGGAATCACTTATTCTGTCGACTAAATCTATCTTTTTCTCGTCAACATCACTCACTACTAGTGATGGCATAATATCCGCAGGTTTTAAACTAGTGTTACTCATTGCGATCTCCTTTTACTGTTTCAGATTAAAAATTAATTTGCTCTTACCCATAGAGCTTAGGGTAACTTTTATTAATTCAACCTGAAAAGTGTAATTAAAAATCAATTATGACTTTAAGACCATCCCTTTATTTTTCTATAAATGGTAGATGCACTTACCCCTAAATAAGCAGCAGCAAGAGGAATATTGTCTTCGCAGCTTTTAATTGCATCTTCAATCGCCCTTTTTTCAACTTGCCATAGAGGTTCTATGTCGTGAACAGACATAGGAGATAATTGAACACTCTGCTCGTTTATATTGTGAATTGACTTAAATGAGCTCGAGTGCTTTACAGCACCTAGACCAAATGAATTTGGTAACATGTCCCTTTCAATTACATCGCCATCATTAATAACGACTGTATTTTCAATTACATTTTGCAGTTCGCGTATATTTCCTGGCCAATCATAGTTACAAAAAAGCGCTTTAACTTCATCAGAAAAGCCAATGAAATGCTTAGCGTTACTATCGCTTTTCTGTTTTAAGATATACTCAGCCAACAGTAATATATCATTTCCGCGCTCTCTTAAAGGCGGTAGCTTTACGGGGATAACATTTAAACGATAATATAAATCTTCTCTAAAGCGCCCTTCCGCAACCTCTATTATTGGGTTTCTGTTTGTTGCACATACTAAGCGAACATCGCTGTGTAATACTTCACTACTACCAACCTTGTTAAATATGCCTGTCTGTAAAAAGCGTAATAACTTAGCTTGTAAGTTAAGCTCCATTTCACATAACTCATCCAAAAATAACGTTCCACCGTTAGCTACCTCAACAGCGCCTTTTCGATCGCTTAGCGCACCACTAAATGCCCCTTTAACATGACCAAAAAATTCTGATTCAAATAACTCTGCAGGGATCGCAGCACAATTTATAGCGATAAATGGTCCTTTATTTCGGGGACTCGCATCATGAAGGGTCTGCGCACAAACTTCTTTACCTGTTCCACTTTCACCTGTAATAAATACACATGCTTTGCTTCTCGCGGCGCTATCTAGCAACCTAAAGACAGTTTTCATTGAGAGAGATTCACCAACAAAATCTTGGTTTTTATCGCTGCTTTCAACCAAGGGTTGCACTTTGATTTGCTCTTTAGGGGTGAACGCACTTTCAACTGAACTAATAAGTCGTTGACTTGTGAAGGGTTTTTCTAAAAAATCAAAGCCACCTAAACGCATAGCTTCCACAGCAATATCAATAGAGCTATTTGAGGTGATCATGACTACATTGGCTGGATTTTTTTGTTTATTTACAAATTGTAAAACTTCTAGCCCACTTATATCAGGCAAGCATACATCTTGTACTATAACCGCAGGCATTTTTTCTTTAATACCAACCAAAGCAGAATAGCCATCAGCGAAATGCTTACATTCGAAACCTGCTTGCTCAAGCTGACTTGCGTACAAAGCACCACTTGCAATGCTATCCTCAACGATGTAAACGAGGCCTTTATTTATCGTATCTGACACGGCTTTCTCCTAGATAGCTATACTATTACTCATTATTTGATATGCATCCCGGGTTTTATCCAAGTTATGCTTAATAACAAGTGCTGCGTGCAAGTTTTCTTCTGTAGTTGGTGGTGGTGAATCGTGTAACTGTGTTGCCAATGCAGCCAGAGGAGCAGCTCCATATAAAGCAGCCGAGTTTTTTAAAACATGCATCACTTCTTTAATTTTTATAATATCTTCACGAGTAATTGCCGTATCTAATTGGTTCGCCATAGTAACTAATTCATCGATAAATAAGTTTATCAGTCGAGCTAAAACGTTTATTCCAACATCCTTTTCAAGTTGGGTTAATACATTTAGTTCGGTAATACTTTTATCGATAAACTGCTCTGATATAGGCATAGATAACCTTTGTGTAAGTTAAAGCTTCGTACACTAATAACATGTAGGGGTTGTAGTTTAAGAGTAATTTGTTTTTTGCATTTTGCAAATCAAAATGAATATAAACAGTTAAAGAGCCCAGGTATCAATACTTTTGGTTAATGTTTGTGGCTTATCGAGCAAATATCCTTGAGCGATATCACAACCAAGTTGCTCTAATATTTGTAATTGCTCATTCTCTTCAATTCCTTCTGCTACGGTTTGTAAACCCAATCGCTGAGCCATTGCAATTATTGCGCTGCATAGCGTAAAGTCTTCATTATTAGTTGAAATCCCACTAACAAAACTGCGATCAATTTTTAATCCGTCAATATTAAATTGACGAAGCAAACCTAAAGACGCGTACCCGGTGCCAAAATCATCTATCCACACTTTTACGCCTTCTTTATGGAAGTTTTCAAATGCTTTAGCTATTTTTTCAGGGCTATGGATTAGCGCTGTTTCCGTTAATTCAACTTTGATAGCCTGTGGTGGTATTTGATACTTTTCAAGCAAGTACATTACTTTTGAAAAAACATCACCATCTAAAATTTGTACCGGTGAAATATTCAAAGAAACAGAAATGTCTGTCATACCAAAATGTCGCATATGTTTTAAATCGGATAAGCATTGCTCAAAAATCCAGTCACCTAATTCTAAAATCATTCCCGATTGCTCTACATGAGGTATAAACTCATCAGGGCCTACAACTCCAAAACGCGGTGATTGGCATCTTACTAATGACTCAAAGCCGACTAACTTTCCAGTCCCTAACGATACAAGCGGTTGATAAACCATTTTAAAATAATTATTTTGCATTGCATCAGTCATGATTCTTTCTAACTCATGCCATCTTGCGAGGTTAACTGGACTTTCTGATTCTAGGTATTTAAATGCATTCATGATCTGCTCCGATTTTCATCCTTAGTGACTTGTATAGTTAAGAGCAAGTTACAGACCACTTTTCAAAAATAAAACATAAAGTAAAACACAATCAATTCAATTGGTTACATTTTTTAGTTTAGTCTTCAAATTTTTTACTGTTATTTGCATTTTGCAATTCAGTTTGCAATGCAACTAAATTGATAGATGAGCGTTTATTTAAGCCTAACAAGTAAGAAGGTGGAAGTTGGTTATAATTGACTAAGAATTGGAGTTAATCATTGAAGGTATGTACAAGAGAAGATTCAATAAAATAGGCTAGGTTACATACAATCTAAATTTAAAAACATATAGCTAATTTTATAAGTAGGAACGAAAAATTGAAAATGACAGTAAGAAATATAAAAAAACGCAGGCAACAATAAATTGTTACCTGCGCAAAAGTCTCTAGTTTGAAAGAGTGTCGTTATTTTCGTTTTTGGATGCTGTTACATTTTGTGCGTAATTTATATTTTGCGAATCAAATGTATTACTCATAGACTGTGCATTTTCAACATCAGCTTGTGTAAAAGTAATAGGCTGTATATCCGCTAACGGCTCTAAAGAAGCGCTGCCACGTAAAACTGTTATACCGATAACTAAAGTAGCAACAAGCAAAATGGACAAAACCATAATTTCAGGTGTAAGTACCCAGTTGTTACCTTTAGGTTGTTGTTTAGCTTTTGTGTTTGTTTGCATATTGCACCCCTTAAAATTTAACTAATTCATCTCGGTTTGATATCTAACTTGTTGCGAAAGCCATGCCAACCAAACAATAATTTATAAAAAAATAAAATAACCAATAAAATTAATCCTTTAAAATAAATTAATAAGCCATACCCAGAACTTAAAAGCAGTTCGGAACATCTTATTTTTATTTTGAATTGCAATTTGCGAATCAAATTGAAAAACCTAAAAAGAAATCATTAAATACTAATAAAAAATTACAAACTACGCTCAAAATACTAGTTTAACGTCTCTATTTATCAAGTTTTATACTACAAAACCTACTTTTTATATTAAGGCCTGTTGATCTTTGCGAATTAAAACTTGTTTAAACTAGAGGCGGATTAATCGCGACGTGAGGTTTGTAACCTAGTGGGCTCGATAACTACTCCTGCGTTATTCTACGGGCTTACATCCATGTAATAATAAGTAAAACCGAGCAAAGCTTCCGCATCCTGCTCACGCCCCTTATCTACATCCATGTAAGCAACAAGGAGTAAGTAGCCCCTAGGAAGAACCCTTTGGGCAACGCCTGTTTGGCATTAATACTACGTTATCGCACATTTATGGGGAGTACTGCATAGGCTCTGCCTTGCCTAAATACCAAACAGACTGCTGTAAATTCAACCCTAAAAGTTCAACAGACCCTAGCTTTCGATTGCTCAACCCAGCTTTTCCCACACTTGCGCTAAACGAGTTAGCTTTAAATCTTTAGGTTCAACAACGTGCTCTGGTGCATATGTATCAAGTAATAGATAAAGCGTTTCACTTACTATTGGTTTAGCTAAATAATCATCCATCCCCGCTTCTATAAATCGCTCTTTATCACCATGAATCGCATTAGCTGTGAGTGCTATTATAGGAGTTTCTATACCTAATTCCCTGATTGCTTTAGTTGCTGAAATTCCATCAAGTATTGGCATTTGTATGTCCATAAAAATAATATCAATTTTATCGTTTTTCGCCTTAGTTATTGCCTCTTGCCCATCGCTAGCAATGTGTACCCGGCAACCTTTTTGTTCTAAAAACTCCCTTATTACTATTTGATTATTAGTATTATCTTCAGCAACCAGTACATTGACCCCATTCAACTGAGTTAACCCCGAAGGGCTTTCTAAGGCATCTTTTTGTTCACGATTAGTAAATATAATATCTAAATGAAATAACTGCTCTTCCAATAAACTAATTGCTCGCGGTACATGGGAAACTTTAAAAGGGCCATTTAACCTAAGCTCTTTGTCGTTAATATTTTGCGGTAATAAGCTTTCACCTTGTAAATCTATGAGGAGTAAACACGGTGAATTAAGTGAGTTGTATGTGTTTATACGCTCACGTGTTTGGGTTAATATTTGTGGGTTAGTTAATACGATTGCATCTGGGAAGTTATTGTATTCGGGTATTTTGGGACATATTTCATAGTGTTCAAAAGCAATAGAGTACCGTGTGAGCGTGTGCTCCAGCGCTATTTTTAGGACTTGGTTACTACCTACAATCCATACTTTTGGTTTTTTACTTCGTGCTGCAAACCCTTCTCTTAATATTGAATCGGTTGTGTCTATTTGTAATGGATAATTGACGATAAACTCACTCCCTTTATTGAGCTCAGAACTAACTGAAATATCTCCTCCTACTACATCACAGATTTGCTTACATATCGCAAGCCCCAAGCCACTGCCGCCATGTTTTCGAGTAATTGAATTATCGGATTGAATAAAAGGCATAAACATACTTTCAATTTTATTTTTTGCAATCCCCATTCCGGTGTCTTTCACAGATAAATGAAGATTTAAATTATTACCTTTGATGTGAGTGCACCTAACAGTGACCGTTATTACGCCATGCTGAGTAAACTTAATCGCATTGGCTAATAAATTTATAACTATTTGCCTTACACGTGCATGATCACCAATTACTTGAGCGGGGACATCAGGATAAAAATCAAAAATAACCTCAAGCCTTTTTTGCAAAGCGCTTTGGGTAATGATATCGATCGCTTCTTCGATACACGTATCAATACTAAATGGCTGATTATCGAGTGTTATGGCTTGTGCTTCAAAACGCGAATACGTTAATACATCGTCCAATACACTCAGTAGTGCATCAGAGCTTGTTTTAATCATTTGTGTATAACGCATTTGCTCAGAAGTTAAACCGGTATGATGCAAAATATCTGCAGAGCCAATCACAGCATTTAATGGCGTGCGAATTTCATGACTAATATTTGCCATAAATCGGCTTTTTGACTCAGCTAATGTTTCTGCCTGATGTTTAGCTTCAAGTAATATTTGTTCGCTTTCTATACGTTCCTGTATATCAACAAGTGTTGCAGCAATAGATGATAAATCACTTTCATAGCCACCCACAATTGGAGTGAGAGTAATTTCAACCCAATTATTTATACCTTGTGCGTTAATTAAACGTATATCAAAGCGACGTATATCACGCTTACCTTGGTTATAATCAAGCAAAGTACTACTAATTTTTTCTACATCTTCTTTTGCTATAAACTTAATTATAGGCAAGCCAAGGCTCTCATTTACATTGCTTTGCAGGACCCGTTGCCATGCTTGATTTATAAATAGTAAATTGCCAAATGTATCAAGGCGTAAAACAATATCAGGAATATTATCTACGACAGAGTGGTAGTTATATTCTATCTCTGCCATTGCTTGTTCAGCTTTAACTCGTTGCGTAATATTCGTTTCTATAGCGATAAAATGCTTTACTTGGCCTTCATGATCTCGCACCGGGTTTGCATCAATAGCAACCCAATAAACGTTACCATTTTTATCGTAATTTATAGTTTCAACTTGAAAAGGAAGCCCATTTCTTACAGCGTGAGACATAACCTTACGGCTTTTTTCACATGTCTTTGGCCCTTGTAACAATTGGCCTGGGCTAGTGCCTACAACCTCATCACAGGTGAAACCTGTAAGTACTTCAAAACTTTTGTTAACCCACTCAATTACACCAAATTTATCTGTAATAATTACTAAGTTATTTGTATGGCTCGCTACGAGCGATAAACGTTTTACATATTTTTGTTGTTGGGTTAGCAAAAATTGAGAATCTTTATGGCGTTGTATGTCATAGAACGAGCCTATAAAACCGCTTTTCTCATCATAAACTAATCTCAGCTCAAACCAGTTCATGAGTCCAAGACTATTTTTTATTTGTATTTCTACACTGGGAGCCTGCTTGCCTTCAAGCAGACAACAACTGTATGCGACAAAATGCATAATATCTTCACAATTCATTAGTTTAGTAATGTTAGAGCCAATTAATGAATCGTTTGAATAACCTAGTTTCTTCTCCCAAGCTTCATTAATATAAGTGAAATTTAAATGCTTATCGCACTCAAAAATACACTCATCTAAAATAGCTAATAACTTTGCCTGACGTCGATTACTATTGGACAGTTTTTCAACCAGCGCATACTGGATTTGCACTTGTAGTTCATCATTTTTATCCATGCCCTCTCCAATGCTTTATAAAAGTATCACTCTCACAAACACTTGCATAAAGGGGGAAAACCTCTTCACAGTAAAATGTTTGTTCAAAAGGAGTGCGGCTCGATGTGCAGTCGCTTAAAATGGCAACATTAAAACCCAGCTCAACAGCGGTGCGTGCAGTTGAATCAATACAGATAGAAGTCACAGTACCCGCTAAGATTATATTGGTTACGCCATGTTTTTTTAATTTGCTGGCCAAAGCAGTATGTGTAAAAGCATTTAAACCTCTTTTTCCAGGTACAACTTCTATAATATTATTAAAGGGGTCTAGCTGCTCTATTGTTTGAGCGCCATAGGAGCCAGCTTTAAATGCACCTACATCGGCAATTACTTTTAATATACCAATCGGGTTTTTTAGCTCACTGTAATTTTGCGTAAAATGAATAGGTGTATTAACAACTAAAGCAAAATGCTTTGCACAAGAAGTTAATAAAGAGACTGTATTTTCTACAACACCAGTAATTCTTGATGATTCCTCAACCACGTCATATAAAATACCTTTTGGGGAAAAATAGTCATTTTGAAATCCAATTAAAACAAGTGCTGTTGTAGATAAATCATCCATAGCCCTCTCCTTATTAATCAATTTAAGATGCTATCTGCCAAGGTTTAATAAACTTCTCAAGTACTGCTTTTGTCACTGGTTTTTGTAAATAGTGAGTTATTCCTTTTTCAAATAACCCAGCTATTTCATCATCCCCTGTTAGCCCTGTTAAAATAACTTTAGGTGTGTTGTTGTTAGGAGTGTTTTCCCTAACTAATTGCTGCGCAACATCACTACCAAACATTCCTGGCATGCGCTCATCTAAAAGCAGTAAGTCAAATGATTCATTCTGGGCGAGGGTCAAAGCGCTAGCACCATTTTCTGCACATGTTACTAAACAGCCCAGCATTTCAAGCATTACCTTTGTAGCAATTTGGCTCGGTAAGCTGTCATCCGCAACCAATACCGACAAACGTGTTTGCGTGTGAAATGTTGTTAAAATAGTAATTAAATCAGTATCAAAAAATGGCCAACCCAATATTTTTTTAGATAATTTTTGAGCTTGACTTAACTCATTAATGTCGTTAATTGTGCACAACTTTATGTGTGTATTTAAACTGTCACTATTCAACCTATCTATTAACGCGTTACCACTAAGGTGGCGTAAATCTTCTAGCTGTACCGACTCTCTAAAGTTACTATTAAATAATTTAAAATTTAAACCAAAACGGTTATGAGTATTAGCCGACATTTTTAAGCAGCTTTTAAGTAGCGCCTCACAATCAGTTAAAACGTCTACATTCTGGGTAATATCAAGCGCTAAACTAACTGATTCTTTTGTCGCTAAAAGTCCGTGGAAGTCGAATATATTTACTTGTTCAGAATCATCAATTTGGTAATGAAAACTAATCCCTTGGATATTTGCTTCAAGCGTAAGTAAAAAGCTCTCTTTTGTAGAAGCCAGCGCCGGTATAAGAAACTCTTCGCATTGCGCAATCATATGCTCAATCGGAATTTGCAAACAGACGTAGTTACATTGCAGCTTATTGATTAAGGTAATAGAGAAATTTCGATTTTGGGTTTCACAATATTTACTTATTATCCCTTGGATAATTTCTAAAACGTGACTATTAATATTCATAAAGTACTCTTGTTAACCCAATGTATGGCTCTATATCATCAAGTTGTGTGCCACAAATTAATTTTTGTAAACACACTTGCATTCATAGACTTAAGTATTAGACAGGCGCGCTTTAGTTCCTGATTCGCATTTTGCAAATCATATTGCTATGCATAATATGATTTATGATTTTATTAGAATGGTGCAATCGATTTTTTTCGCTTTAAATAATTTTTCAATCATTTAAACTGATATTAATCAAATTGAGGAGAAAACTATGCTAACTGTAATTTTTGGCCGTGAAGGCTGCCCATTTTGTGTTCGTGCGAAAGATGTGGCTGAGCAACTATCAAATGAACGTGATGACTTTAAATTTCGTTACATCGATATAATTAAGGAAGGTATAAGTAAAGCCGATCTTGAAAAGTCAGCGGGTAAGCCTTGCCCAACAGTTCCACAAATTTTTGTAGATCAAACACACGTTGGTGGGTTTACCGAATTTGAAGCTTACGCAAAAGAAAACCTAGGCTTGTATAAGTAAGCTTTGTATTAAATTTGTTAACCAGTTTAATAAAGCTCAAATTAGACTGGTTAAATTTCGACCAACATCAAACACATACAAATTAGTTTCAATTTATACAAGCATTTGCCTCGCGAATCCTATATAATGCGCGCCTCTTTAAATTCGTTGAGGCGTATTAATGTCAGAACCAGTCACGTTTGAATCTCTAAATCTTTCTCCTGCAATTTTGAAGGCAGTTGAAGAGTTGGGTTACAAGACACCATCTGAAATCCAAGCTCAATGTATACCGTTATTGCTAGAAAGAAAGGACGTACTGGGACTAGCTCAAACGGGTACAGGTAAAACCGCAGCATTTGCACTGCCATTACTAAATAATATTGACCCGTCTGTGAAACAGCCACAGATCCTTGTACTCACACCAACACGTGAGCTTGCGATCCAAGTTGCTGAGGCATTCGAACAATATGCTAAACATGTTCGTGGTATTGAAGTATTGGCACTATATGGTGGCCAAAGCTACAGTATCCAATTAAGCGCACTTCGTCGTGGCGCTCAGGTTATTGTTGCAACTCCAGGTCGTTTAATCGATCACATTAACCGTGGCACTATCAAGTTTGATGCTTTACAAGCACTTGTACTTGATGAAGCCGATGAAATGTTACGTATGGGCTTTATCGATGATGTAGAAAGCATCATGGAAAAAACACCGCGCGAAAAGCAAACATGTCTTTTCTCTGCGACTATGCCTAAGCAAATTCAAAACATCAGTAGCAAATATATGAACAATCCTGAACAGGTTCATATTTCTGCGCGTAACTCTACAGTATCATCTGTTGAGCAAGTGTTTTGGAATGCAAGCGTACATAAAAATAAAGCGATTGTTCGCTTCTTAGAAGCTGAACAGTATGAAGGTGCTATTGTTTTCGTACGTACGCGTAACGATACAGTACAACTTGCTGAGTTATTAGAGCGCGAAGGTTTCTCTGCAGCTCCACTTAATGGTGACATGAACCAGCAAGCACGTGAACGCACTGTAGAACGCTTAAAAAGCGGCATGCTAAATGTTGTTATCGCAACAGACGTTGCTGCTCGTGGTCTAGATGTTGACCGCTTAAGCTTAGTTATCAACTACGATATCCCACAAGATTCTGAAGCCTACGTTCACCGTATTGGCCGTACAGGTCGTGCTGGTCGTACCGGTAAAGCAATTTTATTCGTAAAACATAACGAACGTTATTTACTTAAAAATATCATTCGTCATACGAAGTCTGAAATTGCACAAGTTGAATTACCAACTGCAAAAATCGTTGAAGAAAAACGTATCGAAGCGTTACAAGCAAAATTAACTATTGCGCTTGAAAACAAAGACATCACGTTCTTCAATGAAGTAGCTACTAACATGGCTGAAAAGCTTGAACTTCCTCTTGAAAGCTTAGCGGGTGCGTTACTGTGTTTAGCACAGCAACAGTCTCCAATTAAAGTTGAAGAAGTTAAGATTCAACCTCGTGAACGTAACGAGCGTAACGACCGTAACCCACGTAATGACCGCAACGATCGCGGTGACCGTGGACGTCGTAACGAGCGTGGCGGCGAACGTGGTGGTGAGCGCGCTGAGCGTAAACCTCGCGAACGTAACAGCCGTGATGCAGGTCCTATGGATACTTACCGTATCGAAGTAGGTCGTGAACATGGTGTTCAGGTTAAAAATATTGTTGGCGCTATCGCTAACGAAGCTGACATCTCAAGCAAGTTTATTGGTGATATTCGTTTACACGACAATCACAGTACGGTTCAATTACCGCAAAACATGCCTAAAGATGTACTTGATCATTTCCAAAAAGTGTTTATTTGTAAACGTCCTATGGGCTTAACAATTACACAAGATCAAGGTCCTGCTGAACCACGCGGCGAGCGCTCTGAGCGCCCAGCTGGTGACAAAAAACGCAGCTTTAACAAAGATGACAGCGCACGCGGTGATAAGCGTACCGGTCCTCGTAAAGAACGTCGCCCAGTGAGCTTCACAGCTAAATAAGCAACGACTCTTTAATAAAAAAACCTTGCCACGAAAGTGACAAGGTTTTTTTGTTTTTAAGCTGTTGCTACAATGAAAAAAGATAAACTTTCGCGTCAATTCAATAGCAGCTAGGGATAGTTTTTTTAGCCTGAGTTCGGGTTACTTAATGCCTATAAATACATTTCTCTGATTTTAAAATAACAAAAATTCTGTAAACTAGACAAAAGCTATAATTCACGGACGAATTAAAAATTGAAAAAGATTTACGACAGCTTGCTCTTTGTAGCAATAGTACTCCCGATTTTATTATGCATCACTATACCTATTTTAATGGACTTTACAGATCCACCATTCATCTCAAATGAACTATACGACGTTGTTTTCTTTATAACCCTCCCTATTATCTGTTGTGCACTATTTATCTATTTAAATATACTTATATTCAATAAATATAAACGCTGCAGTAAATATAGAGAATCACTCAAATACAATTTCTCAGATACTAAAATGAAATTAGCATCCATTTTCATGTACCCATTATCCCCTTTATTAATCTATGGAATACTCTATATTTTTATCTCTGATCTTATTAAATTATGGGCTTACTACACGCAGGGCGACTATTGGTATAAAGAATACATCCTGACCGATGTACAAGAGTGTGGCACTGAGTATGAAGATAGTTGTACTCGTTTATACTTCAAAGACCCTAAAACGAATAAGATTCATGATTTTAGGTGGTATGACGATAAGTCTACAATAATGAACAAAAAAAATGATTATGTGTATATTGTTGGAGAGGCCAGCTTATTTGGCTATATAGTGAGAGATTTAGAAAGGTAACTTAGACTTACTTTTACATTACAGGACTTTTATTTAAAAACCTCACTCAAGTGAGTGAGGTTCATAAAGGTTTAGGTTAAGGTAATGCTGGATAAATGTAGCTTGCATCTAAACCTAAAGGAATACCAAGTGCCCAATAACCTAATAAAAAGATACTCCAGCCAATCATAAAGGCGATTGAGTACGGTAGCATAATAGCAATTAAAGTACCTATACCTGTGCCTTTGACATACTTTTGACAGTACACCACTACTAATGGGAAGTATGGCATTAACGGTGTAATAATATTAGAACTTGAGTCACCTACACGATAAGCGGCTTGAGTTAAGTCTGGCGAAATGCCAAGTTGCATTAACATCGGTACAAAAATAGGGCCAAGTAACGCCCATTTTGCTGAACTTGAACCTACAAACAAGTTAACAAAGCCTGTTAAAAAGATAATGCCCACAACCGTTACTGCACTTGGCAATTCCATTGCCTTTAATAACTGCGCACCTTCGATTGCGAGTAATGCACCTAAATTTGATTTACTAAATGCAGCAATAAATAGCGAACAGAAAAACGCCATGACGATATAATATGCCATGCCACTCATCGCTTTACTCATAGCATCAATCATGTCTTTTGAAGTTTTAAAGGTACCTACCGTAAAACCATATACAGTGCCTGGAATCCAAAAAAGTAAAAATATTAGTGGGACAATTGATTGCATTAAAGGAGAGCTGAAATTAGTAAGGGATCCGTCACTACTGCGCATTGCAGAATCGTCTGGAGCAGATACAAATGCTAATAACGCAAGTCCTGCAATCATTACTGTACTGGCTATATAAAAAGCACGTTTTTCATCACTACGTGCATCTTCAAATACAGGTAAATCCTCTTTAGCGCCATCAACCGCGGTTTTTTGCAAACGTGGTTCAATAATTTTATCGGTAATGTACCAGCCTAATGCCACAATAAATAAGCTAGATGCTGAAGCAAATGCCCAGTTATTTAACGGGTTAATTGTCATTGCAGGATTAATTATTTGCGCCGCACTTTGGGTAAAACTTTGTAGCAATGGGTCGATACCCGATGGAATAAAGTTAGCCCCAAAACCACCACTGACTCCTGCAAATGCAGCTGCAATACCCGCAAGCGGATGGCGTCCTGCGGCGTAAAAAATCACACCAGCTAATGGAATGACTAATACATAACCTGCGTCAGTAGCGGTATGGCTCACAATGGCCACTAAAATGATTGAAGGCGTTAATAGCTTTTTAGGAGTGACTTTAAGCATTAACTTAAGGCCGGTATTAATAAAGCCCGAATGCTCTGCAACGCCCACACCTAACATAGCCACTAAAACGACACCTAAGGGAGCGAAGCCAGTAAAGGTTTTTACCATAGAGGATAAAAAGGTAGCGAGCGAATCACTTGCCAGCATATTATTAATGATAATCGCTTCACCGGTACGTGGGTCTATTGCATCAAAACTCACGCCTGAAAACCACCACGACAAAAACCAAATTAATAACATTGCAAATAGAAATATTACGGCTGGATCAGGAAGCTTATTTCCTACTCGCTCAACAAAATTTAAAAAACGCGCTACAACCCCTGAAGGTAAAGCGTCTTGATTATTATTCATTCTTATTGTTCCTAAAATTTATTTTAGTAACAATATCGCATAAAAACAAAACAGTAAATTAACATAAAAATCTACTTTTAAAGTTTCGGGCACAAAAAAACACGATAGTGATAAACAAATCGTGTTTTTATATTGTGCTAAAAAAGGTGTTAAACGAGTGCTTTAACTTCTTCCCATAGGCGAGCAACTAATGTTTTATCTTCTTCATTAAGCTCACCGTTGCGATATGCTTTAACTAAGCTTTGCTCTACAGTTTCGTTTAGCTCATCTATACTGATTGTCAGCTTTTCTACTTCGGCATAACCAACTGCAAGATCAAAATGACCTCGTAAATAGCCGCCTGCAAATAACTCATCGTCAGTTGCTTTTATTACTAAATCATCGAAGTACTGCTGGGCTGCATCGATATAGTTCACTAAACTCATTTATTAATCTCCTGGTTTTGCAAAGCACCTGTATTTTCAATGTTGTGGTGCCCTACTGCATACATAATATGGTCGTTAAATCCGGTGGTTACTTTAATATAACCGGTTAATTCATCATCTAATTCGCCATCGCCTGTATCACAAATAAGGGGACGACCATTAAGCGCTTGTAGTTTTGTTTTTGTTGCTACTACAATAATATTTTCTTTGCCAATTGCACGTATAAGCGCAGGGCTCAATTGCTGGTTACCACGGCCAAATATATGCCCTTGCCCGCCAATGAGCGTAATAACTAACTTAGTACTTTGCTCATGAGTAAGCTCAAGTAGTTGCTTAGCCGTTAAATCTTGAGCAACTAAGGTTTGATCTTTTATTAAGTCAACACCAAGTAACGTATTCTCAAGCCCCATTTCTTCCATTATGGCTTCAACAGTTGAGCCGCTACCCATTATATAAAATGTGTCTTCATCCATTTGCGATACAACATGCGCTGCAATGTCGGCAAGTACGAGTTCGTCGGTTTCTTTACCGCCATTTTTAACCGCTTGCATATAACGTACTTCGCTAGGTGTTTGCATTTCGCCGTAGCGTTTGGCCTTTACTGTGCCTTGTCTGAAAGCATCTTCATCTATATCCATTACATCTGCATCGGCTAAGGTAACTAACTCACCCTTAACCAGCATTTCGACTACGCGCCCTGCAGCCTTTGGCGTAATAGCGTAAACACCAGAATGAATTTTACAACCTGCGGGAATACCAAGTACGGGAATAGTATCTTCGATTGCATGGCAAATATTACGCGCTGTACCGTCACCTCCAGCAAATAAAACTAAATCAACACCAAAGTCTTTAAGTACTTTTGCTGCTTGTTCTGTGTCATCTGGGGTTGTTATTACAGCAGAGTTGTATACAACCTCTACCTTAAAGCCCAAAGCTTTTGCTGTTTGCTCACCCATGTTACCGTTAACGGTGTAAATGGTTAAACGTTCTTTATAAGGCAATAGCACTTCAAGCGCTGCTTTTGTGCGGCTATTTGCTTTGGGTTCTGCACCTAATTCGATTGCTTTAGCGGCTGTGTGCGCGCCATCACTACCTTTTAAAGCAACTGTGCCGCCTAAACCCGCTACTGGGTTTACAATTAAACCTAATTTAAACGCCATTACAAAGCTCCTTTGGATGTTGCCAATTAAATTGCTGCGCTGTTAATGGCCACGGTGTATTGTAAAAATCACAGAGTGCTCTTAAAAGTGACTCTGTACGGGAGTTAAAACCATTTTCGATTAGCGATAATACCCGTGCATGTACTCGCTGCTGAAAATCAAACCGACACGTTTGCTCACCGTTTAAATTATCCACCGACACATTAAAATTAAACCCTGCTGCAGTGCTTAATAACCACTCAATAGCTTGGGGCTTTACTTCTACGTTTTCAAACTCAGCTTGTTTTTGTTTGTCGCGCCCATCAGGACAATACCAATAGCCGTAATCTTCTAATAAACGACGTGCATCACCGGCCACCAGCCAGTGTGCAACCTCATGTAATGCACTCGCATAAAAACCATGCGCAAATACAACTTGGTGATATGGCACGTGCTCTGTTGCTGGTAAATACACAGGTTCAAAATCACCTTTTATCAGACGTGTATTATGACTTTGATAAAAAGTGCGTTCGAAAATTGAAATTAGATCAGCTATTTGATGCATAAAATTAGGCTAATTTTTCTCGGTTGCAGCGCTATTTTGCGCAGTAAAAACGAGACGAATTGTACGGGCTTTTACAACTAAAGTAAAAATAAGGCGTGATAGTAAAATATAAGCGGACTAATCTTTCACTTTATTGATATTTTTAATAATACCTAAACAGTAAAGCGTATTGGCAAGTTCTTTACGCTGTGTTTTTTCATTTGAGGTTTTATTGGCTAAGCTAGTTAATATATCGTATCGTTTACGAAGAGTTAGTATATATCTGGCATGCTTACGGCATTCAAAGCAATGAGTACAGTGTGAATCGACCCAAAAACCAAGTACCTCAAACCAATATTGCTGCTCTTGAGCAAAAAAAATAAATGCCTTAGAGCAAGTCCCGCACTTCTCTTCAATATCAACATAAAGTGCCCGAGGATAAATAGCATAGTTTTGCTTTTTTATATCAGCCAATATTACCGTATTAGGGAAGTATTTAAGGCTCGAGTAACGCCAGTGCGCATTCTCAATTGCTTCAATAGTCGAAGATGTATTGGAAACAATTGGTTTATCGCCATACCTAGGATGGTTAAGGTACATCAGCTCGCCTACTTTAAAATTATGGTTTTAATACTAAAAAGTAAATCACATAAAAGCAATAGTTATGCAGGCGTGCCTGCTTCATCACATTCTACAATATCGGTCTCGGTTAATGCCTGAGTAATCCAAGTTTGCAATACGGGGCAACGCATCACAAAATCACAATATTGCTGCGCCTCTGGCGATAACGTAATTTGATAGGTTTTTAAGCGCAGTACAACAGGCACATACATGGCGTCAGCAATACTAAAGTCACCAAAAAACCACTCATTTGGAAACACATTTTGTTGCTGTGCAAATATCTCGTCTATACGGGCTATGTCTTTTAGTGCTTCGCTCGATAGTTCTACTTTACGGGTTGCTCTTATATTCATTGGCATTTCACTGCGCAGTGACATAAAGCCCGAATGCATTTCAGCACTTAGCGCACGCGCTTTAGCTCTTTGGGTAATATATTTTGGCCATGCAGCGCCTGATAAGTAAGCATCGTTAATATATTCACAAATTGCTAGCGAATCCCATACCTGTAAATCGCCATCAATTAACGCTGGGACTTTTTGCAAAGCAAAGGTCTTTTTTAGTTCATTGTAAAAGTCAGGGGTGTCGAGTACTAGCTGGTTTTCACTAAACTCAACATCAAATTTACTCATTAAATACCATGCGCGTAATGACCAGCTAGAGTAGTTTTTATTACCGATAAATAATTGCATATTGTAGATACCAAAGTGAATAGACGCTCCTACCTTACTAGGTGATTAAACAACCAACAACATTTTGTTTAAAGTCTCTTTGCTAACTGTTACTTAAAGCTATAAATTACTCACTTAACTGCTTGTTTAAATGTTTTTTTAATAGTCGAGTATTACGCGTATTGGCTTTAAAAAATGCATCAAATATATCGCCAAAAAATGGCACTAATCCGCCCACAAAGTCAATGAGCATATTGATAATCATCTTAGTCTTTATACGTTTACTCACCCCTAAACGCTGCGCTTCTATAAGCACATAACTTGATAAAATTAGCCCTGCGGCATCACCTATAACGGGAATTAAACCAATTACAGCCTCCAAACCTATATTAAATTTAGTAAAAGGTATGCCAATGCTGCTATCAGTTAACTTACTGAATCGCTCTAAGCGGGCTATTGCAGCTTGGGCTTTTATTTGTGAGTGTTCATTAATATTATCGTTCATGATTACTACCCTCCTTCTTGCAGTATATAGGGCTTACTTGAACAACTCCTGAAAGGCTTCAAACTAAATTACAGACATAAAAAAACGCGGTAGTCCGCGTTTTTTTATAATTATAAATCTTTACACAGAGCCGTTAATTGGCCCGTGTTCGTGATTTACATGTGGATTTTGTCCGCGTTGACGCAGTAAATGGTCCATTAATGTAATAGCCATCATTGCCTCAGCAATCGGGATTGCACGAATGCCCACACACGGATCGTGACGACCTTTGGTGATCATCTCAACCGCTTCGTTGCTTGTATTAATACTTTTACCCGGAATAGTAATGCTCGACGTTGGTTTTAGCGCGATAGAAGCAATAATATCTTGCCCTGTCGAAATACCCGCAAGTACGCCACCCGCATGGTTTGATGTAAAACCTTCAGGGGTTAACTCGTCACGATGCTCAGAGCCTTTTTGCTCAACTACATCAAAGCCATCACCAATTTCCACGCCTTTAACAGCATTAATACTCATTAATGAGTGTGCAAGTTCGGCGTCAAGGCGGTCAAATACTGGCTCACCAAGACCTACAGGTACGTTGCTTGCCACTACTTTTACTTTAGCGCCAACTGAGTCACCTTGCTTTTTAAGGTCACGCATATATTCGTCAAGCGCTTCAAGCTTACTTGCATCAGGAAAGAAAAATAAGTTATTTTCAACTTCATCCCAATCAAACGTTTCCGCCTTAATAGGACCTAGCTGGCTTAAACATGCTTTAACTTCAATACCATGAAATTGCTTTAAGTATTTTTTAGCGATAGCGCCTGCCGCTACGCGTATCGCGGTTTCGCGTGCAGACGAACGACCGCCACCGCGATAGTCGCGCAAGCCGTACTTATGCCAATACGTGTAATCGCCATGACCTGGGCGAAATACATCTTTAATTTTGCCGTAATCTTGCGAGCGTTGATCGGTGTTTTCAATTAATAAACCAATGCTAGTACCTGTGGTTTTACCTTCAAAAACGCCTGCTAATATTTTTATTTGATCGCTTTCGCGGCGCTGCGTTGTATAACGGCTTTGGCCTGGTTTTCGGCGATCTAAATCAATTTGTAAGTCGGCCTCTGTGATTTCAAGACCTGCGGGAGTACCATCAACAACGCCGCCTAATGCAACGCCGTGGCTCTCACCAAAGGTGGACACTTTAAATAACTGTCCAATGCTATTACCTGCCATTAACTTTCCTCATTCCTAATGACTACCGATAGCCAAGCACAAGGCTTGGCTATTCTTTTTTTACTTATTTTGAAAAATACTCATCTAGCTGTTTTTTGCTAATTACAAATACACCTAAGCCGCCTTGTTCAAATTCGATCCATTCAAACGGTGCGCCCGGATACAGTGCATCCATATGTACCATAGAGTTGCCAACTTCTACAAATAACAAACCGTTATCAGTTAGATGCTCACTCGCTTCACTTAAGATAGTACGCGTTACGTCTAAACCATCGTGGCCTGATGCAAGTCCAAGCTCTGGCTCATGATGAAATTCGCGTGGCAAGTCAGCCATATCTTCTGCATCAACATACGGCGGGTTTGCTACTATTAGGTCGTATTTTTGACCTGGTACACCGCTAAATACATCAGACTGAATGGGTAACACACGGTCAGTTAACATGTAATCGTTAATGTTAATATCTGTCACTTCAAGTGCTTCATACGATATATCTACCGCATCAACTTGTGCTTCCTCAAAAGCTTGCGCAAGTGCAATTGCGATACAACCCGACCCCGTACATAAATCTAATATGCGGTTAACCGATTGTGGCTCTCCAAGCCAAGGTGTAAAGCGATTGCTGATAAGCTCAGCAAACGGTGAGCGAGGTATAAGTACACGTTCATCCACATAAAATGGCATACCCGCAAACCATGCAATGTTTGTTAAGTAAGGTACTGGTGTGCAGTCGTTAATACGTTCTGCAATAAGACCCGCAAGTCGGTTTTTTTCTGTGCTTGTTAAACGCGCGTGCATTAATTCTTTTGGCGCATCAACAGGCAAGCTAAGCGCAGGCAGTAATAAGCTTACAGCTTCATCCCATGCGTTATCTGTACCGTGTCCAAAAAATATACTACTACTTGCAAATTGGCTTGTAGTCCAACGTAACCAGTCATGTAAAGTTGACAGTTCTGCAACGGCTTCTTCGAGTGTTGCTTCTTCTATTTGTAAATCGCTCATATATTTTTACCTGTATTAGCTTACTGACTGTTTTGAGTCTTTAAGACGATTGCATTGCCTATCTGCGCTGGGCAAATTACAATTGCCCCTCATTTAAGTATTGTACCGCCTTTTGCGCTGCGTTTTTACGTTTTTTTGTTTAGGTAATAGTTATGAAAAAAGACACTCCATCACATTCGTCCCTAAGCAATGACGACATAAGCTTATTTCGTCAAACGATCACAGGCGCCAAGGTATTTAAACAAGATACTCATCGTTTTGATACAAAACCTAAGGTGTCACAAGCTAAGCAATTTGCCCAGCAAAAAAAGCAGGCTCAGTCTGAATTTTTTTTCTCAGACGTTTATATTCCCGATATAGATACACATGGCACCGTAAAATATGTAAAACCAGGCCAAGACAGCTTTTTAGCTAAACAGCTTCGCCGTGGTGACTTTGCACCCGATTTGACGCTAGATTTACATGGTTTAAATAAAGAACTTGCTAAAGATGAACTCGCTGGACTCATTCACGAATGTAAAAAGCAGCATTACTATTGTGCATGTGTGGTGCACGGTATTGGCGGCGGCGTACTAAAGCACAAAGTGCCTCAATACTTAGTACAGCACCCAGACGTAATAGCAATGCATCAAGCTCCTCTCGAATATGGTGGTAGAGGTGCAGTACTTATACTAATTAACTTACCGCAAAGTGATGAATTTAGACGCTAACTTTAGCTATTACTAGGATGTAACTACGTGCATATTTTTTCAATTATTTTTCCGCTCATTTTCATTGTTGGGCTAGGTTATAGCTGTTGCCGATTAAAATTTTTCGAAAAGCAGCATATTGCAGGCCTGAGTAAGTTTACTTTTTATATTAGTTTGCCTGCTTTTTTATTATTAAATATGTCGCAAATTAACTTACAACAAAGCATTAGCCTTTTTGCATTTTTGAGCTTTTACATACCTGTACTGAGTGTATTTGGGGTGGGTATTTTAATTGACCGCTTTTATTTAAGTAAAAAGCATTTAAAAAATTACCAACAACACGGTGTATTTGGACTTGCTTCTAGCTATTCAAATATGGTGTTAGTGGGTATTCCTATTGTTATTGCATCGCTTGGCAAAGAGATGATAGCAATTGCGTTTATGATTATTACTTTTCATAGCACATTGTTATTTGCACTTACTTTTTTAATAGGGGCTAAAGGCAGTAGCGATAAATTTTCGTGGTCGCACTTTGGGAAAAGTATGGTGTTAAACCCAATAGTACTGAGTATCGGGTGCGGGCTTATATTAAACATATTAGGAGTAACACTGTTCACAGACTTGGCAAATAGTTTAGAGCTATTAGCTAAACCAGCAATTGCCTGTGCGTTATTTGTACTTGGTGCAAATTTAGCTTTTTATAAAATAGCAGCAAATTGGCAACCGGCCTTAATAGCATCAATTTTAAAAATATTTTTATTGCCTGCGCTAGTTTTATTGGTAGGTACTTATATATTCAAACTAGACACGCAAATACTTAACGTATTGGTACTTTTAAGTGCGTCCCCTGTAGGCGTAAATGCTTATCTTATTGCGAGTCAAATAAAGCAGCATGAAGCTACTCTTGCTGGGGCTGTGGTATTGTCTACCATCTTAAGTGTTATTAGCTTTACGTTTTGGCTAGCTTTATTAATTTAGCCTACAAACCGCCGGCTACATCAACAAAACTACCCGTTGTAAAAGAAGCGTGCTCTGAAGCTAAAAAATAAATTGCTGCAGCCACTTCTTCGGGTGTACCGCCTCTACCAAGGGGTAATTTACTTTTAAGCCGATCGACTCGGTCTTTTTCGCCACCATCGCTATGCATATCCGTGTAGATGAGCCCAGGTCTAACCGAGTTAACACGAATACCTGTACTTGCTACTTCTTTTGCTAAGCCAATAGTAAATGTGTCCATTGCACCTTTAGATGCGGCATAATCAATGTACTCATTAGGAGAGCCCGTTTTAGCAGCCGCAGAGGACACATTAACAATACTGCCGCCATTTTCCATTCGCTTTAGTGCCTCACGGCTACATAAAAAAGCACTGGTAATGTTTGTACTCAGAATATAGTTTATACGCTCTGCGTCCATTTCTAGTAAAGTCATTTGACCTTTTAATATACCTGCATTGTTTACCAATACATCGAGTCTTCCAAAGATTTCATCTATAAATAAGAATAAAGCTAACACATCAGGCTCATACGATACGTCAGCTTTAAATATCTCAGTTTTTACGCCAAACATCCTTATTTTTTCTGCCACTAATCGTGCGCTTGATTCATCAGTTTTATAGTTTATACAAACACTATACCCTTGCTTTGCAAAATATAATGCTGTTGCAGCGCCAATACCTCGACTAGAGCCGGTGATAAGTACAACGGGGGAGCGAGTCATTAAAGCTAATATTCTTTTAAAGCTGCAACGACTGAAATTTCAACAAGCAGAGCATCACGTGCCATTTTAGCTTCCACACAAGCACGTGCAGGTGCATACCCCTCGGTTACCCATGTATCCCATACCGCATTCATATCAGCAAAGTATTCCATGCTTTTTACGTAAATAGTTGCGCTAAGCATATGTTCTTTTGAACTCCCTGCTTCATCAAGCAGCGCCTCTACTTTAACAAGCATAGTTTGAGTTTGCTCTTTAATACCTTTTTGCGCGTCGGCGCATACCTGCCCACATAAATACACAGTGCCATTATGTTTTACTATGCGGCTCATGCGCGCACCTGTTTGTAAGCGTTCTATCGTCATAATACTTTTCTCAATTATTTAAAGGTTTTCTGGGGCATTTATACTTATATAACTACTACGCTGGGTTTGCTCATCATAACTAATAACAGCAACAGCACCTGTATTAAAAATTGGCATATTACCAGGGCTTAATTGATCCACTAAATAACTTACAATAGGCATGTGTGCCACTATAAGCCATGTATTGCATTGGGGATGAGTAGCAATAAGCGTTTCAAGATAGTCAGCAGCAATTTGAGGTTTGCCTTCGGGGATAATATCGGACGTGGTTTCGCTAAATTTAAATACGTTATTTTTAGCTACACCTGCAGCTGTTTGCTGTGCACGAATGTAAGGACTAACTAACAGTGCATCAGGGCAATGTGCTTTACTGAGCCAAAGGCCCATTTTTTCAGCTTCATCGTGCCCTGCTTGGGTTAAATTTCTACCTGCATCATCAGCCTGCATGGGTGTTGCTTCGCCGTGGCGCATTATTAGGATTGTTTTCATAAAAAATCAACCGATTAAAGAATATAAAACAGTAGCCAGTTTGCCCATTTGTCAGCTATATTAACAACATAAATCTATTTATTTCTAAATAATTCTTTCATGAGATTCAGGTAAATCTTTAAGCTGTATTTCGCTTTCCTGAAGCCATCATCTGTTGTTAACAAGTAAACGTTTAGTTTCAGGAGCATCATTTGAATATCAGCCGCAATGATAACAGAGCATACCGCGCCTTTACACTGGACAATGGTCTAAAAGTACTATTAGTGCAAGATAAAGATTCTACAAAAGCGGCAGCATCAATGGCAGTTAACGCTGGGCATTTTGACGATCCTCTTGATAGGCAAGGCCTAGCACACTTTTTAGAGCACATGCTTTTTTTAGGCACAGACCAATACCCAGATTCAGGCAGTTTTAATAATTTTGTTTCGCAAGCTGGCGGCAACACTAATGCGTGGACTGGCACTGAGCATACCTGTTACTTTTTTGATATTAATAACCAAGAATTTGAACAGGCGCTTACCCAATTTAGCCGTTTTTTTATTGCGCCACTTTTAAATTCAGCCGAAACAGAAAAAGAACGCAACGCAATTGAAGCCGAGTTTAAACTAAAAATAAAAGACGATGGTCGCCGTATTTATCAAGCCCACAAAGAAACGGTAAATCCAGCTCATCCATTTGCTAAATTTTCTGTAGGAAACCTACAAACCTTAGCTGACAGAGAGCGCTGTATTAGTGATGAGCTTCGCGACTTTTTTAATAGTCAGTACCAAGCTCAGTGGATGACTTTAGTTATTTGCGCAAACGAAACATTAAACACACTACAAAGCTGGGCACAAACTTACTTTGGCGCAATTAAGGGTAATAAAAACCTCAAAAAGCCAGAGATCAGTGAGCCACTCTATCGCAAACAAGACATAGGAAAAATACTTCATATTGAGCCGCATAAGCATATGCAAAAACTTATCATAAGTTTTGCTATGCCTAATATTGACGACTTTTATCGCCACAAAACAGTGAGTTTTATTGCCCATTTACTTGGCTATGAAGGCGCGGGTTCTCTTTATTCTATTTTAAAAGAGCAAGGCTGGATAAACGCGCTTTCTGCTGGCGGTGGTATTAATGGCAGCAACTTTAAAGACTTTAATATTAGTTTAGCGCTTACCGATGAAGGTATTGAATACTTCGAAGACATTATTGAAATGGTGTTTGAATACATTTGCTTAATTAACGATAACACCGAAAAATTGCCGCGCTTATACCAAGATAAAAAAAATCTATTACAAATAGCATTCGATAACCAAGAAAAGTCACGCTTGATTGATTGGGTCAGTAATTTAAGCATTAATATGCAGCATTACGACAAAGCAAATTACGTGCAAGGCGACTATTTAATGGAAGGCTTTAAAAAAGCGACCCACGAAATGGCCATGCAGTGGTTAACGCCACATAATATGCGCATCGTACTTATACATCCAGATGTAGAGCCTGAACATAAAACCGCATGGTACAACACACCATATAAAGTAGAACATATTTCACCTAATTGGCTTGATGCACTTAGCGAGATAAATAAACCGCTGAGCGAAATGCTGCTGCCTACCGCTAATCCTTATTTGACAAAAGAAGTGGTGTTATTTGATGTCATAAAACCACAAACAAAACCCGAGTTATTAGTAAAAGAACCCGGTTTTGACTTTTGGTTTAAACAAGACAACACATTTCGTGTTGCTAAAGGTCATTTTTATTTGGCCATGGATTCTGATTTTGCCGTAAAAGATGTAAAGCATATGGCACTCACCCGCTTATTTACAGATTTATTTATGGATAGCGTAGGCGAGCAATTTTATCCAGCAGAACTTGCAGGACTTAGCTACCACTTAACTTCGCATCAAGGTGGGTTAACTTTACATACTGCGGGGCTTTCATCTAGCCAGTTAGAGCTAGTTGATCAATTAATAGATGCTTTATTTAATGTAGAAATTTGTGCAAAACGCTTTGCTGAATATAAAAAACAACTTGTAAGGCATTGGCGCAATAGTAACCAAAACAAACCTGTGAGTGAGTTGTTTAGCATTTTAGGCGCAAAAATAATGCCTTGGAACCCACAACCAGGGGAGCTTGCATCAGCATTAAAAAACACCTGTTTTCAGCAATTTAATGAGTTTAGAACAGACTTTTTTAAAGCACTACATGTTGAATCATTTTTACATGGTAACTGGCAGCAAAGTGATGCAATAGCCTTTCAAAAAAAGGTCGCAGATCACTTAAAAAACGCAGCCATAATTGAAGATTTAAGACGCCCTCTTTTTGAAATTAAAAAAGTAACTCGCTACGAGTTAGAACTTCCTTGTAGCGACCATGCAATGGTTATTTACTATCAAGCGCAAACGGATTGCGTGGCCGAAAAAGTAAAAATGATGGCGTTAAATCATTTAATTAATCAAGATTACTTTAATGAATTACGAACTACACAGCAGCTAGGCTACTTAGTAGGCGCAGGTTATGCACCATTTAATACGCGTGCTGGGATCGCATTTTATGTGCAGTCACCTAAGTTTGATGCAAAAACTTTATTGCATCGTCATAACAGCTTTATTAAAAACTACCTTGATAACATTGATGCACTTGATGAAAACGATTGGCAACAGCAAAAACACGGCCTTAGTACTCATATTGCAGAAAAAGATAAAAACCTGCGCCTGCGCTCACAAAGGTTATGGCTTGCTATAGGCAATAGAGATCATGAATTTCATATGCAGCAGCGACTTTTAGATGCCTTAAATGCGCTAACCCTAAAAGAACTTAAAGTTTATGCACTAAGCCTATTTGATGATAATAGACCAAGATATGAGCTTTTAAGCTCGGCAAAAGTCAATAAATCTCAAAATATGCCCGTTTACTCTCAATCTCTTTGACACTAGGTTTAGCTTGTTTTAAATTATCATTTGTAAATTAGAAGTAATAAAAAAATGATAAAAATAATAATAAAACTAAGCATGCTTGTAGTACTTGCTTACTCATTTGAGCTTTTTGCCTTTGAGTCATCATTTAATTACAACTCCGACAATATACTTATACTAGCAAGCGCCATTATAGCGCTTGCTTTGCCCTACCTGTTATTTGTGATCCACAAACTTAGACGATCACGTCGCCAGCTCCGCCTTTCTGAAAAACGCCTTAAAAGTACTGTAGAAGGTAGTGGCGATACGCTTTGGGACTGGAACATAAAAACAGGCGAAGTTATTCGTATTAACGATAAGTACTTAATGGATTCAACTACCTTAATGGGGTTTCCGCCAAATAAAGGCCTTATTCACCCTCACGATATTAATAACGTTGAGCACTTATTAAAGGTACACTTTGCGCAGCAGTCTGCTTTTTTTGAAGCTACTTACCGGATCAAAGATACATTTGGACGTTGGCACTGGGTACTCGATCGCGGAAAAATAATTGAAAAAGACGCTAACTTATCACCTCTAAGAATGACAGGTACAGTACGTGATATATCACAGCTAAAATCAACTGAAGAGCGCTTAAACCTGTTTGCTAAATGTGTTGAGTCGCTCACCGACGCCTTAGCAATTTACGATAAAAACTTTAAACTGGTTGATATAAACCCTAGCTTTTTAACCTTGTTTGGTGGCGTACGCGAGCAATACTTAGGAAAAGATTTTAATCTATCTGGGTACGAGCCAAGCTATACAAACAAAATTATTGAAATAGTAAAAGAGCGCGAACATATTCAACAAGAAGTAAAACTTCGTAATAGTGAACGCATTTTATTGCCTATAGAAATATCGATAGATGAAATTAAAAACGATCAAAATCAAATAACCAACTATGTAGTGGTTTATTCCGATTTAACAGAGCGTAAAAAAGCCGAGTCACAGTTACATAATTTATCGAATCGAGATCGCACAACCAGTCTCCCTAACCGAAATTTATTTTTTACCGATTTACATAAACTAGTAAAACTCAACTCGCACCACGCATTGCTTGTGTTCGACTTAGATAACTTTAAAAAAATAAATGATTCGTTAGGACATCAGCTAGGTGACAGCTTATTAGCTAAACTAGCAATGCGCTTAAATAAACTAACCCGCGAGAATGATGTATTTTATCGTTTAGGCGGCGATGAGTTTGCTCTGGTAATGTCTGACACTAACGACATTCATGTAATTACACGCATGGCAAAACAGTTTTTAGCAGCCATTGCTACACCATTTAAAATGGCAGGCCACGAACTGGCAATCACCTCAAGTGTAGGTATTGTATTATTCCCTGAAGACGGTAATACGCCTGAACTGCTTTTAAAAAATGCAGATACCGCCATGTATCATGCTAAAAAGAAAGGTAACAGCTACTTATTTTTTAACGACACGATGAACCGTCAAGCCGTTAAACGACTGCAAATTGAAAACCTCATGCGCTTTGGTTTAAAAGAAGACCATTTTGAAGTGTACTACCAACCAAAAATGAATATTCGCACAGGCAAGCTAACCGGAATGGAAGCGTTAGTGCGCTTTATTACACCCAAAAAAGGCATTATTAGTCCTGGTGTGTTTATACCGATTGCAGAAGAAACAGGACAAATAATAGAAATAGGTGAAGTCGTATTAAATAAAGCCTGTAGAGACGTTAAAGAATGGCTCGATAGCGGTTTATTTAACGGCAGAGTTGCCGTTAATTTATCTGCAAAACAATTTAGCTTACCGGACTTAACATCGCGTATTGATGTTATTTTACAAAAAAACGAATTACCTTCATACTTTTTAGAGCTTGAAATAACCGAAGGTACGGTAATGGATGATCCTAAAGAAGCAATTTCCATTATGCGTTCGTTAAGTGCACGCGGTATTCATTTAGCAATGGACGACTTTGGCACAGGCTATTCATCGTTAGCGTATTTAAAACAATTTCCACTTAACACGCTCAAAGTTGATAAAGCATTTATAGATGATATGAAAAATGAGCGTGGCCGAAATATGGTCGACTCAATAGTAACTATTGCGCATAACCTTGATTTACATGTTGTTGCTGAAGGTGTTGAACAAGCCGATCAAATAGAAATACTTAAAACCCTAAACTGCGAAACAGTCCAAGGGTTTTATTACTCTAAACCTTTATCAAAAGCTGAATTTACTACGTTTTTAAAACAACAACAAAGTAAAGCAGCGCCAAGCTTAATTAGAAAAAATAAAGATGTGGCGTCGATAAATTAAGGGCGCCATATACACGCATTTATTCCTACATTTCTAACTAAAGCACGACGATAATGTAGATTAAACAAGCACCAGGCTACTGGTCCAAATAAACCGCCTAAAATCAGCCATCGTTTAATTGGCATGCCTTTTTTAATGGTTTCTAAATACATTAAAGCTATAAATGCACTGCTTAGTAAAACTATAAACAAAGCTACCCCTTAAAGTTGCTCAAAAATACGGCGCTTATTCTAACGCTAACGTGATTAAATTTAAAGCAACAAATCCCCGCGCACAAAAAAGCCGAACCTGTAAAACACAGATTCGGCTTTTAAAATTATAATTTATACCAATCGCTTATATATGGGGTCTATTTAACGTTAAGAAAATTACGCTAGAACTAGGGCGTGTTGATCTTTGTGGATTGAAATTTGTTCAATCTAGGGGCGATTTAATCGCGGCGCGAGGTTTGTAACCTAGTGGGCTAAGTAAAAACCGAGCAACAAAGAGTTAATCGTCCCTAGAAAGAACCCAAAGGGCAGCGCATGTTTGGTATTTATGCTGCGTTATCGCCTATTCATGGGGAATAACCACACTACATAGGCTCTGCCTTGCCTAAAAACCAAACATACTGCTGCAAATTAACCCACGAAAGGTCAACACGCCCTAGGCAAAAGTTTTTATATCTAGTTGTTCTCGGCAATTGCTCCCTGCATTGCTCTACCTCCTGCATCCATGCAGTCGTAAATAAAAAACTTTTAACGACGTTATAGTGCAATTTAATTCGTTAAATTGATCAAGGATTTATGCAGGTTGGTATTACAAGTTACTTTTCAGCACGACCCATAAATTTGTGTTCAACAGTATTAATACGGATACGGTCACCTGTTGAAATATGCTCTGGCACAGAAATATTTAAGCCAGTAGACATACGTGCAGGTTTTGAACGAGCACTTGCAGATGCACCTTTAATAGATGGGTCTGTTTCTTCAACAACAAGTTCAACACTTGATGGTAAATCAAGTCCTACTGGCGCGCCATCAATAACAATGACGTGTACGCCTTGCGTTTCTTCATTAACAAATAAAATTTCTTCGCTAATAGCATCTTTGTTTAAGTTGTAAGGCGTGTAATCTTCATTATCCATGAACACATACTCGTCGCCATCAATGTACGATAGCATTACTTCACGGCGTGTTAAATCAGCCAGCGTTAGCATGTCACTGTCTTTAAATGTTTCGTCAACTTTACCACCGGTTACCACATCGTATAAACGCATACGGTATAAACTACCACCAGCACGACCTTGCGGCACAGAGCGCACAATATCTTTTACAACTAAAACGCGGCCATTGAAGTCAATAGCAGTACCTTTTTTAACATCACTCGCCTTTGGCATGTGTGAATTCCTATTATTTTTTTGATTGGCAGAAACATACCACGAACTGGATTTTGTTCAACTAAAATTACGTTGGTTTTACGCTACATGTTGTATTAGCTTGTAAAATTTTAATTTATACTAAAATACATATAATCAAATGTGAAAAAAACTGCTATGGTAGCTTTACCGAGTATGACTTCAAGGAATGGATCATGGACCAGAAAAAAGTACATGAGTATTTAGTTAAAAAACCACTTGTTCAGGTTACAAAACCATTTGCGCAAGAGGTTGATGTATATAAAGTGAATCATAAAATGTTTGCGACTCTTGCTATTGGCAATGACGGTCAAACTAATGATGATGGTGAGGTTATTTGGTGGCTTAACTTAAAATGCGATCCTGATGAAGCAATATCATTGCGTGATACTTTCCCGGCAGTGATCCCTGGTTACCATATGAATAAACGCTTATGGAACACAGTAATTTTAGACGGCACAATTGCACAAGGTGAAATTGAGAGAATGATTGATAACTCATTTAATTTAGTCGTAGAAAACATGCCAGAAAAAGACCGCAAAGCTATCGCACTTCACTTGTAGCACTTTTTGGGCTAGGAAACTAGCCCATTAAAACCTTAAACCTTAAGCGTATAAATTAAATCGTCATATAACTTTTCGCCTATTGTATGCACTTTAAAAAGTGTATCTGTATGGGTTAAGCCGCACTTACTAAGCACCTTTTCAGAACCAATATTGCCACGCGTTACGACAGCTTTAAACTGCCTAATACCACATTCTTTCCAAGCCCAATCAATCACAGCTCTTAAAGACTCTGTCGCGTAGCCTTTATTAAAATACTCTGGCAATAATAAATAACCAAGCTCTGCGGTTTCTCCGTCATAGGCAAAGCCTGTAACACCCACTGGTTGTTTTGTTTTATTATTAATAATGAGTAAGCACAGTGGGTGGCGTGATTTAGTATTCCACTTAGGTAAGCGTATCTCAAAGCGGTTTCTTATCAGTGACTCCATTGGCATATCAAAACAATACTTAAGGACTTGAGGATCGCGATGAAGCGCTAGAAAAAGAGGCCAATCAGATTCTTCCATTTGGTACATGCTCAATCTTTGTGTAAATAATGTCATTAAGCTCCTCATTTAAATATTAAAAATCATAAAAAAACCGCATCTAAATGCGGTTTTTATAAACAGTAGAAACTTTATTCTTTTGTTTCAATCTCTTTAGTAACTTCAGGCTCAGTGACACTTTGCTCTTGTGGCTCAGTGCTTTGTACTTCAGGAGCTACAACCTCAACAGTTGCTGCATTATAAAAAGTAGTACCAGAGCTTGCCATTGTTACCAGTGACTCACATGGAGCAAAGTTAGCATCGCTGTTAGCTAATGTAGACATATCAGAGCTTATTTTACTTGCGCCTAATTTATCCATATAGCTAAATGGGCCACCTAAAAATGGTGGGAAACCAATACCGAATATTGCACCAATGTCGCCATCACGTGGGCTGGCAATAATGCCATCATCTAAACAGCGTACTGCTTCGTTAAGCATTTGCGACACACAACGCTTAGCAATTTCGCTCTTGTTTAAACGTGGAGCTGGGGTAACACCCAATAGTTCGTAAACTGACTCATCAACCTTTTTGCCTTTTTTATCGTATTCATAAAAACCACGACCGGACTTACGGCCAAGGCGTTTTGAATCAATCATACGCATAAATGCATCAGGGCCTTTAAAACGCTCACCTAATTCTTTTTCAAGAATTGGAGCAATTTTAGAGCCAATATCAATCCCTACTTCATCAAGTAGAGTCAGCGGTCCTACCGGAAAGCCAAACTCAACTAGGGCTGCATCAATCTTTTCAATTGGCTCACCCGCAAGCATTAAATTAGCAGCTTCGTTTAAGTAAGGCGCTAAAATACGATTTACGTAAAAACCGGCCATGTCTTTTACAACAATTGGCGTTTTACCTTGCTTACGTGCAAAGTTAACAACGCGGGCAATGGTCTCTTGAGATGTACCTTCGTGTGGAATAATTTCCACTAATGGCATTTTTTCTACAGGCGAGAAGTAGTGCAAGCCAATTACATTTTCAGGACGTGCTGCCTGCGCTGCAATTTGCGATATTGGTAATGATGACGTGTTACTTGCAAAAATTGTATTTGCTTGGCATTGCTGCTCTACGTCTGCAACCATACCTTGCTTAAGTGCAAGATCTTCAAACACCGCTTCGATTACTAAATCAATGTGTTTAAAGCCACTGTAGTCAGTTGTGCCTGTAATACGGTTCATTGTTAACTGCACATCAGCTTTAGACATAATACGACGCTTAAGGCGTTTATCTAAAATTTTATAGGTGTAGCTCATTGCATTACTAATGCCCTGCTCTGCTACATCTTTAATACGTACCGGCACTTTAGCTTTAACAGCACTTACGTGCGCAATGCCCGCGCCCATTAGTCCACCACCTAAAACAGCAGTTTTGCTAATTGCTGGTGCGTCATCATTGCGCCACTCTTTTTTCATTTCAGTGGTTGCAAAGAAAATACCGCGAAGCGCTTTAGATTCATCACTCATTACAAGTGTTGCAAAGCTTTCAGCTTCTGTTTTATACGCTTTTAGCTCATCAAGCTCTACCCTAGCTCGCACTGCTTTAATAATAGCTAGTGGTGCTGGGTAATGCCCGCCCGTTTTTTTAAGTACGTTTTCTTTAGCTTTTTTAAAGATAAAGTTACGACCAAACGGGTTAGATTCTAATAATTTACTAATATTGTCGAGCTTTGGCTCTTTTGCTTGTGGCTTTTTCTTCGCGGCAAATTCTTTTGCTACTTTTAAAAGTACACTGTGCGGTACACAATCATCAAGCACGCCTGCTTTTTTAGCTTGCTTAGGACGAATTTGCTTACCTGTTAGCATCCACTCTAGTGCTTTTTGAATGCCTACAATTTTAGTTAAACGCTGCGTACCGCCACCACCTGGTAATAAGCCAAGTTGTACTTCAGGTAAGCCAATTTTTGTTAAATCGCTGTCGGTACCAATACGGTAATCACACGCTAAAGCAAACTCTAAACCACCACCTAATGCAGCGCCATGAATGGCACTTACTGTTGTGTATGGCAGTTTTGTCATATCAAAAAACGCTTGATGACATAGCTCGCTAATCGCTAAAGCATCTTCACGCTTTTGAACGCTATCAAGCATTTTTACATCGGCGCCTGCAATAAAGTTATCGCTTTTTCCGCTTATAAATACCATGCCTTTTACGTTTTGCGATTTAGCGTCTTCTAATAACGCTTTTAAGTCGTCGGCAAAACTACTGCGCAGGGTATTCATTTTCTCACCCGGTACATCAATAGTCACAATGGCGATTTTGTTTTCATCTACCGCTAAATTAAATACTGAATCTGTCATTACGCGCTCTCCAATACAAAGGCTGCACCTAAACCACCAGCAGCACACGCTGTTGTTAATGCTAAACCGCCACCACGACGTTTAAGCTCGTGTAAGCTTTGCGTAATTAAGCGTGCACCTGTTGCTGCAAATGGGTGACCATATGCTAAAGAGCCGCCGTTAACGTTAAACTTATCCATGTTAATTTCGCCAATTGCTTTGCTGCGACCTAAATGCTCTTGTGCAAATTTGTCTGAAGCAAACATTTTCATATTGGCAAGTGTTTGCGATGCAAACGCTTCGTGCATTTCAATTAAATCTAAATCAGCAAGCGTAATACCCGCTCTATCTAGTGCAATAGGCGTTGAATGAGCAGGACCCATTAACATGTCTTTTTCTACACCGATTGCCGAAAATGCAAAGCTACGTACGTAACCTAGTATTTCGTAGCCAAGTGCTTTTGCTTTGCTTTCGCTCATCATAAGTACGGCCGCTGCACCATCAGTTAATGGTGTTGCATTTGCTGCGGTAACAGTACCGTGCTGACGGTCAAACACCGGTTTAAGCTTTGCGTAGCCTTCAACCGTTGAATTTTTACGAATGTTGTTATCTTCTGAAATAAAGCTTTTATATGGCGGTAAATGCGCCGTCATAACTTCATCTTTTAACTTTCCATCAGCCCATGCTTGCGTTGCAAGTGAGTGAGAACGATGCGCTAATGCATCTTGATCTTCACGGCTAATATTATGTGTTTTAGCCATTTGCTCAGCAGTTTGCCCCATCGAAAGGCCTGTTGAGTACTCTGCAACTGCAGGTGGCACTGGTAATAAATCTTTTAAACGTAGTTTTGAAAATATTTTTAAGCGTTGGCCAAGCGTACGCGCTTTATTTAAATCAACTAAGCTGCCTGCTAGCTTTTTACTAACACCAATTGGCAGTACTGATGACGAATCTGCGCCGCCTGCAATACCTACGCTTACAGATCCCGCCATAATAGACTCAGCTACATTGGCAATTGCCTGAAAGCTGGTAGCACATGCGCGCGATACAGAATATGCATCAACCGATACTGGCATACCTGTGCCCAATACAATTTCACGTGCAATATTTGGCGCTTCTGGCATTTGTACTACTTGACCAAATACAAGTTGATCAATTTCTGATTTGTTGAAATTTAATCTCTCAAGCATTTCGTTAACCACCAACTTACCCATATCAAGTGCAGGTACATGGTGAAACGCTGTTGCTTGCTTTGCAAAAGGTGTACGTAAGCCGCTAACTATGGCAATACGGTCGCCCTTTGGTGTTTTTAGTATGTTTTGCTCAGACATTTATGCTCTCCCGCTGACAGGTCTGACCTGTTTGTTTTCCTCGATTCTAAACAACCCGTGTGCTAAAGCCAATAGAAAAACACAAATTTATATAAACAGTGTTTAATTACGACTATCACAATAGGCTTTTTTAGACGCATTTACAAAGTTTTGTGGTACGCTAAAAATCGTTAAAAAATAACGAACTATTTTAAAAAATAAAGTCTAACTCTTGAGTTACCCAATTATAAACCTTATAAATAGGTCTGTATTTATCACCTAACACTATTAGGTACAAACCCAGCTGACGAGGACAGTCCACTTATTATGGCAGCTAACGCATTTTCACAATTAAAAACGTACTTAGATACACAAATTATTGGCCAGCCAGAGCTTACTCAAGCGCTACTTATTGCAATTTTAGCTGATGGTCATTTATTAGTAGAAGGCCCCCCTGGTCTTGCAAAAACACGTGCAGTTAATGCACTTGCAAAAGGCATTGAAGGCTCGTTTCAGCGTGTACAGTTTACGCCAGACTTATTACCTGCTGATGTAACAGGTACCGATATTTACCGCCAACAAACTAGCGAGTTTGTATTTGAAAAAGGCCCTCTTTTTCATAACCTAATTTTAGCTGACGAAATTAACCGCGCACCAGCCAAAGTACAATCAGCATTATTAGAAGCAATGGCTGAACGCCAAGTTACCGTAGGTAAAAACACCTATCCGCTTAGCGAGCTGTTTTTAGTTATGGCTACACAAAACCCGCTAGAGCAAGAAGGGACTTACCCGTTACCAGAAGCACAGCTGGATCGTTTTTTACTGCACCTAAGTATTGGTTACCCTGGCGCAGAGCATGAGCTTGATATACTGCGCTTAACGCGCGGCGAAGCACTTAACGAGCAACAGCCGGTATTGCAAAAAATTAGTCAAAGCGATTTGTTCGCATCGCGAAAAGAAATACTAGGCCTTTATTTAGCAGAGCCGCTTGAGCAATACCTAGTACAACTTATTATTGCCACCCGTGAAGGCGCTAAATTAGATGCGCAACTAGGTAGCTGGATTGAGTTTGGTGCAAGTCCGCGTGCAACAATAGCACTTGATAAATGTGCTCGTGCTCATGCATGGCTTCAAGGTCGCGACTTTGTAGCACCTGACGACATTCAAGCTGTTGTGCATAACGTACTGCGTCATCGCATTATTTTAAGTTACGAAGCCCAAGCCGATGGCATTACTAAAGATCAAGTAATAAGCCGTATAGTTGAACTTGTAGCCGTACCATAAGTTATGCAAAAACAATTAGAATCCCAAGCATGGCTCAAACAGAGCCATAGCCACGGTGTTAATTTAGCACTCAAAGAGCTGATGTATTACAAAGCCAAAGCGCAATTGCTTGAACTTGCCCCTAAGGTAAAAATAAAAAATACCTTAACAGGGCAATACCTTGCACCGCACAAAGGCCGAGGAATGGAATTTGCCGAAGTGCGACATTATCAGCAAGGTGACGATATTCGATCTATTGATTGGCGAGTCACTGCGCGTACCGGCGAGACTCACACAAAGCTCTTTCAAGAAGAAAAAGAGCGCCCTGTGTTTGTATTTACTGATTTTTCAAACTCAATGCTGTTTGGCTCAAAGTTACTATTAAAGTCGGTGCAAGCGGCGCACATAAGCGCCCTTGTTGCATGGTCGGCGTGTCAGCGCGGCGACAGAATTGGCGGTATTGTGTTTAATCAGCACTCGCATTTGGAGCTAAAGCCCAGCGCCCGCGAAAAAGCCGTGCTTAAGCTTTGTCATAATTTATGCGACAACCACCAGCAAGCGCTCAACAATATTGATAAAACAGCCACTAACAACTTTAGCGATAACCTAAAGCGCCTTAATCATTTAGCAAAACCAGGCAGCTTAGTGTATTTGGTGTCTGATTTTAACGCTCTCGATGATGCCAGCTTTAAGCAACTCGAAATATTAAGCCGTCACTGCGAGCTTATTGGTTGCCACATAAGCGATCCGTTTGAGCATCAGTTACCTGCGTTTAAGCAAGCTGTCACCGTTAATGCAAATGGTCAAGACTTTGCCCTACCATTAATGGATAACAACTTTAGAGAACGCTTTGCTAAAAATGCTGAGCAAGCATTTAGTACGCGCTTTAATCGCTTAACTAAATCGGGTCTTAATTTAATATCATTCAATGCAGCAACACCGCTTGAGCTGCAATTAGTGAGAAAATAACCATGCAAACCAATCCACTCGATGGCCTGCACGATATAATAGCGCCAAGCCAAGTTAATTGGTGGCCACTCGCCCCTGCTTGGTGGGTTATTATTACACTGCTGTTTTTAGCACTGTGCGCAGCTATTTATATATTTTACAAAAAACATAAATTTAAAAAGCCTAAACGCTACGCAATACAATTAAGCCAAAGTGAGCAAAGCCCTCAGCAACTGCATATTATTTTAAAACGTTTAGTGATTGAATATTACGACAAGCGCCTTGCTGCGCAATCTACCTCTAAATGGTGCACAACACTTACTACGCTTACCGGTTTAAGCTTTAGCGAACAAGAAATACTAAGCTTGTATAACCCCAGCCAAAAAGATACAACACTGTGCAATAAATTTCGCCAAGGTATTAAGCAGTTTAAAATAAAGGAGTCAGTAAATGTTTGAATTTAGCTGGCCATGGTTATTTTTATTACTACCTTTGCCTTTATTACTTTTACTATTAAAACCCGCTGCAAGTAATGCCAGCACGCGTTTACGTATACCCAGTTTTGCAAAGCACAATTTAACCAGCCAAAGCATTGAGCCACATGCACGACGTTTAAATCCTTTTGAGTGGGTAATTTGGTTATTACTTGTTACTGCCGCTGCTAATCCAACATGGTTAGATGAGCCAATCTCATTGCCAAACGAAGGCCGCGATATAATGTTAGCAGTTGACTTATCAGGCTCGATGACCGAACAAGACATGGCTTACAACGGCCAATATGTTGACCGCCTTACCATGGTAAAAGCCGTACTTAGTGACTTTATAGAGCAGCGCCAAGGTGACAGGCTTGGGCTGATATTATTTGGCGATACCGCGTTTTTACAAACCCCGCTCACGCGCGACGTTAAAACAGTAAGTAAAATGCTCAGTGAAGCGCAAATTGGTTTAGTGGGACGCGCAACAGCCATTGGTGATGCATTGGGTCTTTCGGTAAAACGCTTTGCCAATAAAGATGAAAGTAACCGTATTGTGGTGCTATTAACCGACGGACAAAATACCGCTGGTAATTTAAACCCAGAAGATGCCCTACTGCTAGCTCGCGAAGAAGGGATTAAAGTGTACACCATTGGTGTTGGCTCAGATAATCCGCGCGGCTTTAGTCTCTTTAATATGGGTGGCTCTAGTGGCAGTAATTTAGATGAAAGCTTACTTAAAAAGATTGCCGAGCAAACTGGCGGGTTATACTTTAGAGCTAAAGATGTAGCAGGCCTTCAACAAATTTACGCAGAGCTTGATAAACTTGAACCTATTAGCGCTGATGAACAAACATTTCGCCCACAAAGTTCATTATTTTACTACCCGTTACTTATTGCCATTTTACTTATTAGCTTAAAAGTAATGCTTAGTACACTGCGCGCACTAAAGGAGCCAAACTAATGGATTTTGAATTTATTCGCCCTGCTCTTTTATGGTTACTCATACCTGCTGTGGCATTATTTTTTGTCGCCTTAATTAAGCATAAAAAAACGACTAGTGAGCAGCTAATTGCACCGCATTTAGCACAATTTATAATGAGCGAAGCAAACACTAAAGCCAGCCAGCCACTTTGGTTAGTTGCTTTGTTTTGCAGCCTTGGTATTTTATTTAGTGCAGGGCCTAGCTTTGAGAAAAAACAAGTTCCTGTATTTCAAAGTAAAAGTGCCCGTGTAATTGTTATGGATATGTCGTACTCAATGTACAGCACCGATATTTTACCAAATCGTTTAATGCAATCACGCTTTAAAGCGCTTGATATGATTGAGCTGTTTAAAGAAGGTGATACCGCGCTTGTAGCTTACGCAGGCACGGCCTACATAATATCGCCGCTAACAAATGACGCCACAACACTTAGTAATTTAATTCCAAGCTTAAGCCCTGAAATAATGCCAGACAAAGGCTCAAACGTTTTAGCCGGTCTTGATATGGCCAAAGAGCTATTAACGCAAGCGGGTTATATTGATGGCGACATTATTTTAGTGACCGACGGTATTGACCAACAAGAACAAAGCGACGTAAGTAGCTTTACCAGTAACACCCAATATAGATTAAATATATATGGCGTAGGCACCGCTCAAGGCGCTCCAATTAAGTTACCTGAAGGTGGTTTTTTGAAAGACAGATACGGCCAAATTGTAGTACCTACACTTAATGCCAGTCAGCTTAAAAATTTAGCATCGAGCAGTGGTGGTAAATTTGCTAGTTACCAACCTAGCAATAACGACATAAATACGTTTGCTCCAAATGCACAGAGTGAATTATTGAAAGACGAAAAACAAAGCCATGCGCTTTGGCGAATAGATGCAGGTATATACGGACTCTTGTTATTACTGCCATTTGGCTTGTATTTATTTAGACGCGCTGCCTTGTTAGGCGCATTTTTAGCTTTTGGCTTTTTACCGCAGCAAAATGCGTATGCCGTAGAGCTCCCCACTCTTTTGCAAAATGCAGATCAGCGTGCATTAGAGGCTTACAATAATAAAGAATACGATGCAGCAACACAGGCTCAATCGAGAGAGTTAAAAGGCGCTGCGCTTTACCAGCAAGGTAATTTTGATGCTGCACTTAGTGAGTTTAGTAGTGATAAGTCGGCTAGCGGTTTATACAACTACGGTAATGCTCTCGCCAAAGCTGGCAAGCTTGAGGACGCAATTAAAGCCTACAAACAAGCCCAAACCTTACAAGACGACTTTACACAAGCCGCTGATAACCAAGCTTTAGTTGAACAATTACTAAATCAACAAGAGCAACAAAACCAGCAAGATAAGCAAAGCGACGGCGACGACTCTCAAGACCAAGATGATAGCCAGAAAAAAGATGAGCAAAACCAAGGGCAAAATTCTGATGAGTCAAAACAGGATCAGCAACAAAATGGTGATAAAAGCGATTCTGAAAAAGGCGAAAACGAGAGTCAAAACCAAAGCGATGAAAAATCTGATAAAGAATCAGATAAAGAGTCTGAACAATCAAAAGATCAACAAGGCGAGCAATCAGACAAGCAAAATGAACCTGATATGCAAGCTCAGCCACAAAGTGAGCAAGGGAAAAATAAAGACGCTGACCAGCCTAAAGAAGACGATCAGCAACAAAGTAAGCCACAAGCAATGAATGAGCAACCTGCCACTGATGAGCAAAAACAAAATGCTCAGCAACAAGCCATGCAAGCCCAAGCAAGTGAGCTCACTAATGAAGAAAAAGAAAAAGCACAACAGCTTAATCAACTACTTAGAAAAGTCCCGGACGATCCGGCTATTTTATTACGGAATAAAATGCAATTAGAAGCCCAAAAAAGACAATATAAACGTCGCCCTACAGGAGTCGAAAAATCATGGTAATGCGATTATTTTGCTGTTTATTGCTATTAAGTGCGATGCCTTCGTGGGCTGCCACCAAATTAGAAGCCAGCGTAGATAAAAACCCTGTTTTAGCGGGTGAATTTTTTATGCTTAATATATCGGTGGACGATACAGTTAAAGGCGAGCAACCAGATACCTCATCGCTGTTAAAAGACTTTGTTGTAGGCCCGACGAGCTTAAGCTCTCGTACCAACATTATTAATGGCAGCATTAATAAACAAACCACGTGGTCAGTTAAATTAATGACCCGTGCAGAGGGCAATTACACAATTCCGGCATTTAACGTTGCAGGGTTAACCTCACAGCCTATTAAATTAAAAGTGGCAAAACGCTCAGTTGATGCAGATAAAAATAACGAAATATTTTTAAAAACGTCGCTCTCAAGTAATTCACTATTTGTCCAAGAAGCCGGTGTTTATACTATTAAGCTTTACCTTGCCAAAGAACTGCTTGATGGCAGCTTAAGCACACCAAGTATGGAAGATGCTCAACTAACCCAATTAGGTAAGCAAACTGAGAGCTATGAGCTTGTTGATGGTAAACGCTACCTCGTTATTACTCGCGAGTATTTGATTCAGCCACAAAAAAGTGGTGCGTATACTATTGCAGGCCCCGCTTTTCAAGGACGTGTACAACAAAATTATCGTCAGTTAGAAGTGTCAGCTCTTGGCGACGATCAGCAAATAGAAATAAAACCAATTCCGGGTGATTACAAGGGCGCATGGTTACCAAGCGAGCTGGTTAATCTTGATGAAGAATGGCAACCTAATGACAACACCGTAGAAGTAGGTACACCTATCACACGTACTATTACGCTTACCGCGCTTGGGGTTACAAAAGAGCAATTACCTGAAATCTCTATGCCTACCATTGATGGCATACGCAGCTACCCAGATAAAAAAGAAAATAACAATGCAGTACGTGACGGGCGAGTTGTATCGCAGCAAACTGCATCGTATGCATTACTACCGCAAAAACCAGGTACTTACACTTTACCTGAAATAAAGCTGCCTTGGTTCAACACTAAAATAAACCGTATTAGCCTAGCTACATTACCAAAGCGCACTATAACGGTAACGCCAAGTAGTACCGCACCTAATACCGCTGTGGCAAACCTACAATCAAGCCCAAATAATTTATCTGCTATTGAAAATATTTCGAATCAAGCAACAGGTATACAACCTATTGAAACTAAAAGGGATACTCCCCTTTGGTTAATGGTAGTCGCCGCTTTTGGGTATATTTTATGGATTGGTACTGTAATTTTTTACTTAATGAGCCGTTCTACTAAAAATACGACTGAAAATTTACATCCAAACAACCGTGATATTTCTCAGCCGAGCTTAAACGAGCTTAAAACATTAGCTAAAACGCATGATGTGAAAGCCTTTTACACCGCATTAAATAATTTTTCTGAAAAGGTTACTCGCAAAAATGTAGGCGCTATCGATGAGCTTTGCAGCCGCGTAAATAGCAGCGAGCTTAATGGCCTCATTAGCCAATTACAGGCACAACTTTATAGTAATAGAGGCACAGATACGGATCTTAATGCTATTATTAAAACTCTTGAGAACTATCAAACTCAAGCATCAAAGTCGCAACAAACTGTATTAAAAGACCTTTACGATTAATAACTACGATACTCAGGTCTTTTTTTGCAATAAATAATAATTTTTTATTAAAAAAGTACTTATGCTTGGAAAGAAAAAATCAAACAATCAGGTCTTAATCGATATGGCAGAGAAACAAAAGCGTTATGAAGCCTTGGTCCACGTTTACAATAAAGAGCTTTATCGCTTTGCTTATTGGTTATGCCGTGATCCGCACATAGCAGATGATTTAGTACAGGAAACGTTTTTACGCGCATGGCGTTCACTCGACTCTTTACTTGATCAAAAGGCAGCTAAACCCTGGCTGCTTACTATATTACGAAGAGAAAACGCACGCCGATTTGAACGTAAACAGTTTGATTACAGCGACGTAGAAAACGATACGCTTGTTGATGAAACCAGCCATTCATTAGATGATGAAATGGAGCAAACGGTTATTCAGCGACAGATTGCACTGCTATCTGATGAATACCGAGAGCCATTATTACTGCAAGTTGTAATGGGCTGCTCTGGTGAAGAGATTGCAGGCATACTTAATTTAAATAAAAACACGGTAATGACTCGTTTATACCGTGCCCGAAATCAACTTAAAGAGGCTTTAAGCCGTGATGATGAACAACTTAAAGGGGCATCAAAATAATGGATGAACTTGAGTTTCGTCGCCGCACTATTGCGCAGCCAAACGACATTGACAAGGAGCTTATGGAGTTTGCTGACAATAACCCAGAGCGACAAAGTTTTATTAACGATATGAAAGATTTTGATAAATTTTTACAAGATTCTTTAGATATACCTGTACCTGAAAACCTTGCAGACCGCATTCTTTTAAACACATCGTTAAAAGAAAAAGCACTCCAAGAAGAACAAGCTACAGGTAAAAACGTGGTTGATGCTCGATCGCGTTTTAAGTTTGATCGCGTACACCTTGCGTTAGCAGCGTCTTTTGTAGTGGCGATTAGTGCCTTCTTTTTTAGTACAGAGCAAAATATTGCACACGAAGCAGGTGAGCATGCGCTTGCCCATGTGTACTACGAAATTAATGCGCTTGATAAAAAAGAGCCCATTAGCCTACAAAGCGTTAATGATAAATTAGCTGTTTTAGGTGGTCACATTGATGAACTTCCAGGCGATGTAACGTACGCTATGTTTTGTGATTTTAAAGGCGAAAAAGGACTGCATTTGATATTTGAGTCTGACTTTGGTCCTATGACGGTATTTATAGTACCCTCTGAAAATAAATCATTTGGTTTTGGCGATGATAATTTCAAAGATGAGCGCTTCGAAGGTCATATTAACCGAGGCTCACAAGCAGATACTATTTTAGTGGCAAGTGTTGGAGCACCTCTAAATACTTATAACGAACGCGTTACTGGCGCTATACGCTGGTTATAGCATATATGCCGCTTAGTACTTACTAGGCGGCTTATTTATTATCAATTTTTCTTCACCGAATTTAAAAAACGATTGATTTACCACGCCCTGTAGCTTCAGAGGCGGCATCTAATTGACCCTCTTTATTAATAATAACGTGTAAATCACCAAAGTGATTCTCATCTATGGTGTAACCCATCTTTATAAGTTCTGCTTTTACACCATCGGCTAAGCCTATGTGCGTTCTAATTATATTTTTAGGCCACAGTTGATGATGAAAACGGGGACTATTTACAACCTGCTCTGCAGTCATATCAAACTCTACCGCATTTAAGATAGATTCGTACACAGAGCTAATAATGGTTGTACCACCAGGCGAACCTGTCACCATTTTAACGGTGTTGTCTTTAAGTAGTATTGTAGGCGTCATAGAACTCAACATACGCTTGTGTGGCTGTATTTCATTAGCTTTGCCGCCTATTGCGCCAAACACATTCATAACGCCTGGTTTGGCGCTAAAGTCGTCCATTTCATCATTTAAAATAAATCCCGCACCTTCAACAACTACACCGCTACCAAACCCTAAGTTTATTGTGGTGGTATTTGCTACAGCGTTACCCATTTTATCAACGATTGAAAAGTGCGTAGTTTGCTCACTTTCTTTAAGGCCCGGTTTAATATTTTCGGTAGTAGAGATAGCGTTTAACGAAATGCCATTACTGCGCTCTTTAAGGTAGTTAATATTAGTTAACGCGTTTACTGGTACATCAAAAAAATCAGGATCGCCTAAATACTCTGCTCTATCTGCAAATACACGTTTACCTATTTCAGAAAGTAAGTGCACATATTGAGTAGAGTTATGCGCTAAGCCTGCATCTGGTTTTTGTAACTCATACATTTTGAGCCACTGTAAAATAGCAATACCACCTGAACTCGGCGGTGGCGAAGTAAGTACTTCATAACCATTCCAACTTGCTTTAATGGGGGTACGTGATTTAGCGGTATAATTTTTTAAATCATCTTGATTAATAATACCACCATGCTGGTGCATAAATTTAGCAATAATATTTGCAGTTTCGCCTTTATAAAACCCATCTTGGCCGTTATCACGAATACGCTTTAGCGTGGCCGCTAACTCTGGTTGCTTAAAGACTTTATTGGCTTTTACATCAGCAAAATATTTTTCAAAGTTTACATTTATTTTTTGCTCTTTTAGATGGGCTATATAACGGCTAACACCTTTTGCTAACTTAGGCGGAACAACAAACCCTTGCTCAGCCAACGTTACAGCAGGCTGCACTAGTGCTTCCCACTTTAAAGTCCCGTGCTTTTGATGGGCAAGCCACATACCCGCTACACTGCCAGGTACACCGCTTGCGTGAATGCCATATATTGATTTGTTTGCAATAACATTACCTTGCTCATCTAAATACATATCACGATGAGCCGCTGTAGGCGCTGTTTCACGATAATCTATAAAATCGCCTTTGCCATCTTTTTGAATAAGCATAAACCCCCCGCCGCCAATATTTCCGGCTTCAGGAAGCGTCACTGCAAGTACAAATTGTGCCGTAATAGCCGCATCAACAGCATTACCGCCTTGCTCTAATATACTTTTAGCAGCATCGGCACTGAACGAGTCAGGCATTGCGACCGCGCTTTGCGCTAAAGGCTGCGCCAAAACACTAAAAGTAGTGAACTGTAAAACCAGCACACTTTTGACGATTAATTTACGTGGTGAAAAAAACAATCCCATACAACATCCTTAATTTATTATTTTTGTTGCCCATATTAATGCACGTCACTTAAGGACAGGTCAATCTTTATGCTGTTGATATTTAATCATCTTCAAACGTTTTTTGAATAAAGTACCGCGGGTAAGTCGCCTTGCTCATCTGAATGTGTATAATTTTTTATAAATTGCAGGCCTAACTTTTTCATTATTGTTATAGACGCTGTATTATCTTTTAGTGCCGTTGCGCTTATCGCTTTAACGTCATCTTGCTTAATAAGTTCATCACATAATGCTAAAGCCGCCTCGGTTGCATAACCATGCCCCCAACTCGCTTTTTTAAAGCGCCAACCTATTTCAATATCGCTGTAATTTGGTGCATCACTAAAGAAATCCATAGGTCTTATTAATACCCAGCCAATAAATGTATTGCTTTGCTTTATAGCGATACTCCACAGCCCCCAGCCTTTTAGCTCATTTCGATATGCGAGCATACGAGGCACTCCCTCATTTTTTATTTGCTCTAAAGAGGTAGGCACACCTCGCGTTAAATACTGCATTACGGCGGGGTCTTGGTCGAGTTCAAATAATTGAGGCCAATCGTGCTCACTCATTAATTTAAAATTTAATCGTTTTGTTACGGGGGCGTTCATTTTCATTGTTGTATAGTCTGCCTGGAATTAATTATCAGTCTCTAAAGGAGATAGCACATGAATAAATTAGCAGGTTTAGCTTTATTAGGCACTTTAATTACATTAACTGGTTGTGAAGATGCCAACGAAGTAAAAGAAGATGCAAAAGATAAAAGCGTACAAATGCAAGAAAAGCTTGGTGATGCATGGAACGACGTTAAAGAGACAACTAACGATCTTAAAAATGATGAGTCTTTAAACGAGCTATTAGAGCAAAGTAAAGCAATGGGCTTAGACATGTACGACGACGGCAAAGAGATTGCGGTTGATGCATGGATTAAAAGCAAAGAAACTGCTGGCGAGTTAACTGAAAAAACTAAGCAGAAAGCGCAAGAAATTGCTGACGAAATTGAGCAAGCGCGTAAAGAACATAACGAAGGTTAATTTAACTTTCGATAATAAAAAAGGAAAGCCTCGGCTTTCCTTTTTTGTTTTAAGCTATTTAGCTCTAAATATGTGTTTACATATTTAGGGCTTATAAGCTCAAATTAACCTTTGTACTTACTCATAACTAAAGTCGCGTTTGTGCCACCAAAGCCAAAGCTATTAGACATTACAGTATTTAACTCAACGTCACGACGCTCAGTAATAATATCTAAACCTGTCGCTTGCTCATCTAGCTCATCAATATTAATTGAAGGCGCTACAAAGCTGTGCTCTAGCATCAATAATGAGAAGATAGCTTCGTGAACACCTGCAGCACCTAGGGCATGACCCGTCATTGCTTTAGTTGCGCTGATCATTGGTGACTTACCACCAAACACTTCTTGAATCGCACCTAGCTCTTTAACATCGCCTACAGGCGTTGACGTACCATGCGTATTTAAGTAATCAATACTGTCTACATCTTGCATAGCTTGGCGCATACAACGTGCTGCACCTTCGCCAGATGGAGCAACCATGTCGTAGCCATCTGATGTTGCACCGTAGCCAACAATTTCAGCGTAAATATGCGCGCCACGTGCAAGTGCATGTTCAAGTTCTTCAACTACAACAATACCGCCGCCGCCAGATATAACAAAACCATCGCGATTTGCATCGTATGTACGAGATGCTTTTTCTGGTGTTTCATTATACTTAGTAGAAAGTGCGCCCATAGCGTCAAATTCCATTGCCAATGTCCAGTGCAGTTCTTCACCGCCACCAGCAAAAACAACATCTTGCTTACCTAATTGAATTTGTTCTACTGCATTACCAATACAATGTGCAGATGTTGCACATGCAGAGCTAATTGAATAGTTAACACCTTTAATTTTAAAGGGTGTTGCTAAACAAGCCGATGTAGTGCTCGCCATAGTGCGTGGCACCATATAAGGCCCTACACGTTTTACGCCTTTTTCACGTAAAATATCAGCAGCTTCTACCTGCCATTTCGACGAACCACCACCAGAACCAACAATAATACCCGTGCGCTCATTTGATACTTGGTCGTCAGACAAACCTGAGTCTTCAATTGCTTGAGTCATCGAAATATAAGAATATGCAGCAGCATCGCCCATAAAGCGCATTGCTTTGCGGTCAACATGTGCTTTAACGTCAATATCAATTTTACCCGATACGTTACTACGTAACTTATAATCGGCAAATTCTTGGTTAAAAGCGATACCGCTTTTGCCCGTTTTTAACGATTCTAATACTTCTTCTTTGTTGTTACCAATGCTTGATACAACACCGATACCTGTAATTACAGCTCTTCTCATGGGTAATTCCCTTAGCTTAATACTTAATTGCATTCTATTTTACGCGAATTTAATCACCTAAGTGGTCAGCTTTCTAGCGTACACTTGTACTCTGAACTGCTAGCTTATAAATAACGCCAGACTATTACAAAGAAAACCCGTAAAATAATTAAAAATATATCTATAAATTTAAAAAATATGATTAAAAACGCACATAGTCACATTAATAATTTAGGTACACCTTTGACTAATAACTCCGGTGATATTTATTTTTCTAATGACGATGACTTAGCTCAATCGAATTGTGTGTACTATGAGCAAAATAATATAGATGCACGATTACAAAATCATGACCAATCACATTTTGTTATTGCCGAAACCGATTTTGGCACCGGTTTAAACTTTTTAAATACGTGGCAACGCTTTAAAGACCACCTTGAGCGGATGCAAGTTCAAAATGAATGTGAAAAAAGCGTAAAACGCCTACACTATATTTCGTTTGAAAAGTATCCCTTAACATTAACTGACTTAAAAAAAGCATTAACCGCTTGGCCTACCTTAAGTTATTTTAGTAAGCAATTAACAGTAAACTACCCAATTAATTTAGAAGGATGCCACCGGCTCGAATTTAATAATGGCAGTGTTGTTCTCGATTTATACTTTGGTGATGCGCTTGAATCAATAAAAGCAATGAGCTATCCACAAACAGGTATTGTTGATGCTTGGTATTTAAATGGGCTTGAGCCAAGTAAAAATCCTGATATGTGGCAGCAAAGTTTATTTAACTCCATGGCTGATATATCAAGAGCTAATGCAACCTTATCGACTTTTACTGCCGCTGACTTTGTTCAACGAGGATTAATAGAGGCTGGCTTTAGCACTAAAAAAGCCAAAGATTTTAATCAAAGAGAAGATATGCTTATTGGCCAACTTAAACATGTTAATAACGCTCAATCCCCCCCCGCTTATTTTAATCAAGATAGCAGCACTTTAAAAAACGTAGCGGTCATTGGCGGTGGTATTGCCAGTAGCTGTATTTTATACAGCTTGGCTAAACGAGGCATAACCAGCCACTTATTCTGCCAAGATGAAAAGCCTGCAATGGGGGCATCGCACAATGTGCAAGGCGCTATTTACCCTCACCTACAGGCTAAAAACTCGCCGCACAGTGAATTGTTTGCACATAGCTTTTTATACGCCAAACGCCTATATAACAACTTACTTCGCAGTGGTTTTAGTTTTGATTATGATTGGTGCGGCGTATTACAACACGCAGTGAAAAAACCTCTAGCTGATAAGCACGAAAACTTAGCACAAAAGCAACTGTGGCCAACGCAGCTAATGCGTAACGTAACCGCAGAGCAAGGCGATGAAATAGCCGGCGTAACGACAGGTTATTCAGGTGTGTATTTTGAACAAGGCGGCTGGGTTAACCCGCCGCAATTAGTAAACGCTATGCTAAGCGCTGCAAATAGCATAACCCCATTCAAAAGCGTATTTAACTGCAATATAAAGCAGCTTAAAAAAACTGATAGCGGTTGGTTTTTATTAACGAATGATGAGCAGTTAGGCCCGTTTAGCGATGTAATTATTTGTGCAGGTGAGCACAGCGATGCGTTTGAGCAAACAAAAGCGCTACCTATAGTGGGCGTACGCGGTCAGGTTTCACATATTGAGGCAAGTGAGCAATCACGCAATCTTAAAACAGTGCTATGCCATAAAGGATATTTTACACCGGCTTATCTAGATCATCACTGTATGGGTGCCACGTTTGAAAAAAACACCAAAAGCCGCCAAGTTACAGCGATCGACAACCAATTAAACCAAGAGCAACTACTTAGCTTTTATAAGCAAAGTGAATTTGCCTCCACCCTTGGCAATATAAACTCGGCAAAAGCGGCTGTTCGCTGCACATTTATAGATCACCTGCCAATGGCAGGGCAATGGTGCGAGCAAAGTGATTATATAATAGCTTTTGCTAATCTACGTTTAGGTAAACGCTACCAATATGAGCAACTTAATAAACCACAACAAGGCCTGCATATTTTTACCGGTTTTGGCGCACGCGCGTTGTGTAGCGCACCGTTAAGTGCAGACCACCTCGTAAGCTGTTTAAATAACGAACCCCGCCCATTAAGCGAACGTGTAAGCCAAGCGATTCACCCTGCCCGGTTTATAGTGCGAGATTTAATTCGTAATAAAATTTAAATGACATCGGTGCTTATTGAGGTAAAATAAGTACCAATAAAAGGAATTTATTACTCAAAGGACTCTAATGAAAACTTTAGCATTTTTAATAATATTGCTATGCACTCAATCGTTTAACGCACTCAGCCAAAACGTCACTGAAATCCCACTTCCTGAAGAATTTGTTACAACGATGGACGTAGCAAGCGAATACCCAATGGTACGCACTGGTTATTTAACAGATTCAATTTCTGATATCACTCGCTTTTATCAGCAAAAATTGGGGGAACCTTTAAAAATAAATGGCAATAATACATATCGAACTTTGTTTTATAATTACCAAGAACGTAAAGTACGTATTAGTCTATACCGCCGTAGTTATGTGACCGAGGTGAGTATAATGGTTGAATAAAAAGGTCTAAAAAAACACTCCCAGAGCAGCTAATTTTAATACTCAGTTAAGCATCGCACTTTAATTAAAGTATTTTTTGAAATTAGCTCATTTAAACTCTTTTTTACCCTTTAAAAATAATCCCCTACCCCAAGGTCTGTTTGTAAGCACATTACTTTTACTATTTATTGGAAGGAGTTAATTATGAGTAAGACCCTAATTATTGGCGCAAGCGGACAAATAGGTAAAATGACAACTGAGCTACTTTTAGAAAATGAGCAAAATGTTGTGGCATTAGTGCGCGACAAAAATAAGTTAAGCGATTTAAACAGCTCTTTTTTAACTATTGTTGAGCAAGATCTTGAAGGCGATTTTGGTGATGCAATGAAAGGCTGTGACCAAGTGATTTTTGCTGCTGGTTCTGGTGGAAGTACAGGCGATGATAAAACTGTACTCATTGATTTATGGGCTGCAACAAAAGCAGCTACATTCGCTAAAGAGCACGGCGTTAACCACTTTATTATGGTCAGTTCGATTGGTGCTGACGATCCAGATTCGATTCAAGGTGATTTAAAACCTTACTTAGTTGCTAAGCACATGGCTGACGAGCACCTAATAAACAGTGGTTTAAATTATACCATTGTTCGCCCTGGTACATTGACTGACGATAGTGCTTCAATGCAAGTAACTACGCAGCAACCAAGTGATCGTTCAGAAGCTAAAATTAGCCGTGAAAACGTAGCCAATGCATTATTACATATTGCGACCAACTCATTTATTAGTAACCGCATTTTTAAGTTGTTTGATGGCGACAAGCCAATTAAAGCTGCTGTTAAATAAGCTTTAATACCAATTTAATTAAACGTATGAACAATTATTACAAAGAATATGTAATTCATCGATAAGGCAAAAAATTACAGTATAGTCGCTCTATATCAGTAACTTTTTGGCGCAATGAATTATTTAATCCTCTTAAATAGTTTATGTTTAATAAAATTAAATTTACTCCACTAAACAAATTAGTGGAGTAATATTTTTATACCTTGCCAACCGAGTTGTAGCGTTAATAACGTTAAAACGACTCTAAAAATACGCTTAAATTTATCCCCAGACATACTTTTAAGTACTTTAATTCCGAACCAAGTTCCTACAGCGCCACTTATTACCATAGCGATTACAAGCGGTATCCATTGCCAAAAACTAAAACCAACAGCGCCATAAATTATCGCTTTTAATAAATGCTGCACACTCATAATGCTCGAAAACGTTGCCGTAAATTTTAACTTTTCGTAATTATTTATATATAAACAGCTACCAACTAATGGGCCACTTGCCCCGACAAACATAGAAATAAAAGTAGTTATTCCACCGGCGACCATACGCCACACCTTAGAGGTTAATTTTATAGGTGGCGTTTTACCCCACAGTAAGTAAATAACAAAAATAGCGACCACTAACTTCATGGCATCAAGCGATATATCATCAATTACAAAACTTGATAACCCCGCCCCTACTAAGCCGCCTAACGCAAAATATACAAACATGCTTTTATCAATATGCTTAAAGCTGAGTAAAAACCTATTTGCATTAGAGCCAAGCTGTACTAAACCATGCACAGGCACAACAACTGCCATTGGCATAAACGACGCCATAACAACAAGCAGCATTAACCCGCCACCAGCACCAAATGCAGCAGATACAAAAGAAGTAAAGCCAGCGGTGATCATTAACAATAAAAACAAAAATAAAGACATGCTGTCGGGAAATAAAAAATCCATAAAACTCCATTGCCTATTTAAATACTTTTAAGTCGCAGTATTTAAATAATAAAAAAGGTACTACACACATTTATAGCCACTTTATCAGCCTCTATCTCAGGCTATGTACTATGTTGCGTTGTTTTTGCACTTTGTTTGCACATTTAACAAATATTATACATTCAACTTCATTACCGGATATTTTTGATGAAAAGATTTAACACACCAATTTTAACACCACTTGCAGTGTGTATACTCACACTGAGTTTAGCCGCCTGTAACGGTAGCGATGCTGAAAGTACAGTTGTAACTGAAACAACCACCGATGAGGGAACTACAACAGATACTTCAACCGATTTTGTTGTAGAAGTCGACCCTTTTAACTTTGAAAGCGATGCGCTCATTTCATCAATTACCACTCAAACATGTGCGCTAAGTAACGGCGATGAAGCGTCATGCTATAAAATTGATATAGCAGGTGCGCCTTCAAATTACGAGATTGGTGTATTTTGCCCTCGAAATATCACGTCAACAGCTGACGAAGCTGGTATTTGGTTTGATGGCACCGGTGAGGTTTACGATATAACCGGCGACTTTATTTTAAATCTACCAACATTATATAACGATAGTCATTGGCAGCTATACGACGAAGGTACAGGGCTTGTAAATGTAACCGACACACAAGAATCGTGTGATGGCGCTGCACGCCCAAACGTAGAAGAACAATACCAAAACCACTGCGTAGAATGCTCTATTGATTATGTGGATGGCGGTATATCAGAGTCATTTTTAATTCCAATAACGCCTGTTGCAACCACTCAAAATAACAGTATTGGTAACGCCAATGTGGGTGTTGCTCTCAATGGTGTTGTACTTGCTGCACCCGCCCCTGTTGATGCTATTTTAGGCGCATACACTATTGCCGCCTTTGATGATTGCGCTGGGCATATTAACTTAGTAGCAGGTTATCACTACCACGGTGAAGCAGGTTGTAGCCAAACACAAATTCAATCAGACGGTCATGCCGCCATGATGGGTTATGCACTCGATGGATTTGGTATATTTGGCATGCTTAACGAAGATGGATTAGAACCCACTGATTTAGACGAATGTAGAGGCCACACCGACGATACACGCGGTTACCACTACCACGCAGCCGATGTATCTGAAAACATGTTTATTGGTTGCTTTAAAGGTGCTACCGCAAGATAAGTCGCATTCTGGCTAAATAATTAACTGAGATACTAATGAAAATATTTAACGTAATAAAAGCACTAACCACTGGCTTTTTACTTGCTACCTCATGCTCAGCGCTAAGTCACGCAGGCCACGGTTCAAACGCGCCTTGGGAAGCATGTGAAGCAAAAGCCATTAATGAAGATTGCAGCTACACAAGCCATGATAAAAAAGCGACAGGCACATGCCAAGCAATGAACAAAGTACTTATGTGCGTTCGAAATAAGCCACTTGAAACATTAATAGACAAAGCAACTCAACCAGCAAGTGCTCAAAAGCAATCAGTTAAATCACTCGCTAAACTATAAAGTAAAATAACAGCTACACGCCAAAGCCTTAACGCTGTTTGTTAAGGCTTTTTTAATTACAAATTATTAGAAAGCATCACCTTTATCTGTTAAATTAACTTTGTGTATCAAATAATAAAAATAAAATTCCAAAAATGGAATTACACAAGCAAGGTACCAACGTGAGCGCCACATTTAAAATTGTTTTTAATGGTCAGTTATATCAAAATACTGACCTTACCTCTGCCCAAGAACAACTCAGCCAACTTCTTAATATTCCTCATAATATTGTTGTTCAGTTATTTGATGGAAAAGCTTACGCTTTAAAAAAAGACTTATCGAGTATTGATGCTGTTAAAACAGAATCCTCACTTAAAAAGCTAGGTTTGATTACTAAAGTAGAACCTCAACTAATTACTGTAATCTCTCAATCTCAAAATAATCAAATAGCACTCACTGAGCACAGTAAAAATACAGATAAACACATTAGTGAAAGTACTGAAGGCAAAAGTATCTCAATACAAAGTGAACGCCTAGATACGGGCAAAGCCCCAAATACAGCTGCAGCTATTAAGCAAAGTTATAATAAATATAAACTACTGCGTAACACTTTAAAAAGCACATTGTACTTTTGCTATAGCGCACTTTGTATTATTACCTTAATAGGCGTAGTGATCAGTGTTAATGCACTGAAAAACAACTTTGGCATTCTAAATAACGGAACTACAAATAACACAACTACAAACAACTTAAGTTACCAAAATTATAAACAATATTTGATTGATCAAAATAGCCTAAATCAACCAGCACAAAAAGTAACAAACGAGCAAACAGCTAACCCTACACAGCAAAAAAGTAATGAGTACTTTAGACGCTTTTCATCGCTAATAAATAGCTACGCGCAAAGTACCGGACAAGCTGATATAAAAACGATGGGGGGTGACAAATTACAACAGCACCTGCAAGAAATAGACGACCTAGGCCCTAAAAATGAATTTTGGCAGCAACTGATACAACTTTCAAAAAGCTTAGATAACGATAAGCACGCAATAGGGATGCTAAACAATACTGACCCCGCCAAAGTACAATGGATAAACGCGGTAGATTGGATCAGCCAAAGCTATATTAGGCAACATCAAAACTCGCAAACTATAAACAACTCTCCTGTCGCTACCTATGAGCCAAGTAACCCTATACTTAACCTAACGTTGTTAATAAGTATGCTGTCATTATTTAGCCTGCTTGTAATTGCAATAAAAATGAAGCTACGTGCAATAAGACATTCTTAAACTTTATTTTCACTTTATAAATTCCATAAAAAAACCCGCAAATTTGGATTAACAAATTTGCGGGTTTCTTATGGTTTACGAATAACGAGTTCAAAAACCTTTATTGGTGGAGCTGGGGGGATTTGAACCCCCGTCCGAAAAGCCTCGACCGTCGGTACTACATGTTTAGTATTGTCATTTAATTAACCTTTAAGTCCCGGACAAACACGGTAAATAAAGGCGAGGCCGCTTAGTTTTAGCGCTTCAACCCCGGCCAGGGTTTCCGTCGCGATCAGGTGTTAGGGTGACACTCCAAAATCCAGTCCACAAGAATACATGGAAGGAGCGCTAGCCAGCCTAAGCTGCTAGAGAGTAGTTATCGTCGTTTGCGATTACTTTAGGTTGCGGCTGTTTAACGAGGCAAACCGCACCTCGACATGCACCTTGGGCTTCTTGAATTCCGTCGAATCCTAATCAGCCCCTGAATTAGTAACTCAATTCAGAGCGTACAAACAGTATAACTGAGTAAAGTACTGATACTCAAGGCCTAGTAACGCTTTATTTTAGTTGTATGTGTCAATCGCGCGTTAAGTAAGCAAAATTTAGTTTATGCAAGCCTATATAAACATTTACTTAACAATGTGTTTAACCTGTGTTCAAATGAGGAGTTAAGGTTTTTGCTATTTCTAAACCTTTAGTTGTAAAAAATAAATATAATAACAGGCATAGAGTAGGGAATTAATAAATGTCGGTTTTTTCATTTGATAAAAGTACGGGGTTTGTCTCTTTAGCAAGTCACCCTATTGATAGTGGTTTTCCTGTTACAAGTACTCAGTTAACGCAAATGCTCGAACAATCTGAGTTTAGTGAGTACGAAGCTGTAATTGCCAATATTGGAAAGCTTTTTGCGCCAACTAAAAATTATCAGGAAGTATCGCTTGTCGTTGCTAAAGCTGTAGATGCTTCAATTGTCATTAATATTGATGAAAAAAACATGGTCGCAGAAGCAACATTAACTACCGCTAAAGGTGGCGCACTTTTGTCTATGGAAGGCGCGCAAAAAGCACTTGCTGATGCAGGTGTTAAAAAAGGAATAAGTCCTCGTGCGCTTGATACCTTTTTAGGCCAGCAGTTTGAGCAACCGGCAGGAAGCTCTTACAGTGCCATAATTGCACATGGACGCAACCCTAAAGAGGGCCGCGATGCTAAATTTGTGCGTTTATGCTCAACAGCCCAAGACCGAGTACTCAGCCCACAAGCTAAAGAAGGCGGTAAGGTTGATATGAAAAACCTTGGCGCTATTATCACCGTAAAACCTGGCACTCCCTTAATGCAGCGTATTGCAGCTACCCCTGGAGAAGAAGGCTATACGGTATTTGGCGATTCAATTAGTGCAAAACCAGGTAAAGATCACCAACTCCAGCCTTTCGAAGGTACAAAAGTAGACCCTAATAATCCTAATATGCTTATTGCCGACTGCAAAGGTGTGCCCGTTGCCCTACCACGTGGTATGCGTGTAGATGATGTTTTATGCTTTGATAACGTAGATGTAAGCACAGGCCACGTTGATTTTGATGGTAGTGTAATTATTACTGGCGATATTAAAGACGGCATGCGTGTAAAAGCCAACGGTGATATTACGGTACTTGGTTTTGTAGAATCAGGAACTGTTGAAAGTAAAAGTGCGGTAACCATTATGCTTGGTGCAATTGGCCGAAAACGTGAAGGCGAGGAAGCATTTACATGCTCTATAACCTCTCAGCGAACTATTTCGATTGGTTATGCCCAGTACTGCAATATTAAATCCGAACAAGATTTATTTATTGAACGCCAAGCTCTGCATTGTGATTTAAGTGCTAGGCGATTAATACGTGTAGGCAAAGCAAATGACCCGCGAGGTAAAATTATTGGCGGTAATATTTTAGATGCTATGCGCATTGAAACGGGTGAATTAGGCGCGCCAGCCGGTACTAAAACACGCGTATTTTTAGCGCAACTCTGGTTTGAGCTTCGCCAAAAGCAAACACAAATCACCGATTTTGAAAAAATACTTGCGACTAAAGTAACGGCTTTACAACAGGCTCGTGAAAAAGCGAGTAAAATTGCGAGTGCTGCTCAGCGCCAGCAATTCATGAATAAAATAACTGAAAATGAAAAGCATATAAAAATACGCTCTGCGCATATTCATCGTCAAAAACTACTTATTAAGCAAAAAATAGTGCAATTACTTGCCAGTAGTCGTTTAAAAGTAAATGAATTAATGCACCCTGGTGTGGAACTTAAAATAGCGAAAGATTCTAAACAATTTTCGCGTATTTACCCGCCCCACCTAGTTAAGCTAACTGAGGGTAAAATTACTCAGACGTTTTAGTTTCTTCGTCATTTTTTGTTTCAGTGTCAACTTCGGCATCAGCGTCGCCATCATCTAGCGGCGCTAATGGCCAACCACCTAATTGCTGCCAGCGGTTTACTATTAAACAATAAAGCTCAGCTGTACGTTCTGTGTCGTAAAGCGCTGAGTGCGCTTGGCTGTTATCAAACTCGATACCAGCCGTTCTACATGCTTTTGCTAATACAGTTTGCCCTAACGCTAAACCCGCTAAAGATGTTGTATCAAAGCTTACAAACGGGTGAAATGGCGTACGCTTAATGTTATTACGCTCTATTGCTGCATTTAAAAAGCCATGATCGAATGCGGCATTATGTGCCACAATAACTGAACGTTGGCACCCAGCAGCCTTTTGCGCTTTGCGTACTACTTTACATATTTCTTTAATGACTTCGTCTTCAGGTACTGCGCCACGTAATGGTGAAAACGGGTCTATACCGTTAAAGTCGATGGCTGCTTGCTCTATATTAGCGCCTTCGAATGGCTGAACATGAAAATGAACAGTATGATCTATGCTGAGCAGTCCTTCGTCATCCATTTTTAAAACAGAGGCTGCTATTTCTAACAAGGCATCTGTTTCTTTGTTAAAACCTGCAGTTTCAACATCAATAACAACAGGAAAAAATCCACGAAAGCGTTTTGCGAAAGGTGTTTGCTCAGTATTTGCCATAGTCTTCTTTGTTTATACGTGTAAGCTGACTATTATGTCAAAATTGATGCCCCCTAGGCTAGGGGATTTAAGTATTTATTGCTTTAAAATTGTAGGCACATAACTTGCTTTAACTTATAAGTTAGTTACGTAGAGAACAAACTAATCATTGCAGTCGTAAATTTGCCAAATTATTGGCATTCCCGGATAGCTGGAGAGCACCATGAAGTATAAGTTGTTATTTATTAGCCTTAGTATAAGTGCAGTGCTTTACAGTACTCACTCGCAAGCTGCTATGCGCCAATACACAGCAACCCAAGACAACTCCAACTGGGAAGTAGTTAAAACAACGCGCTTACAATGCCAATTAAATCATGAGGTTCCTTATTACGGTGAAGCTATATTTAAAGCTTCTGCAAGTAAAAATAAAAACTTAACATTTAATTTAGATATGGTTGTACGCCCAGATAACTACGCAATTGCAGGTTTAAAAGCAGTGCCACCTACATGGCGTGCAGGATTGCCCGCTCGCGATATTGCAAATATGAAATTACTTAAAAAGTTTGATGGCGAGCTAGGCAATAAAACCGCATGGGAAATGCTTACCGAGCTTGAAAAAGGCTACTACCCTACTTTTTATTATCAAGACTGGCAAAACAGTGCCGATAAAATTGCCGTTGGTATATCGAGCGTAAACTTTAAACAAGCTTACTGGGCTTTTTTACAATGCCGTGATGAGCTACTCCCTTACAGCTTTGAAGATATTTCGTTTACTGTAATGAACTATCAATCTAACAGCAGTAAATTAACTAAATCCTCGCAACAACGTCTTGATAAGATTGCTGAGTATTTAAAAAATGATGCAAGCATAGAGTCCATTAGTATTGACTCATACACCGATAGTTATGGCGGACGCTGGAATAACTTAGATTTATCGCGCAAGCGCGCCAAAACTATAAAAGATTACATGGTGGGCTTGGGTGTTGATGAAGCCAAAGTACAAACAACCGGTTTGGGCGAAAAACGCTTTGTTGATAATAACGATAACATTTTAAGCCGAGACAAAAACCGTCGTTTAATTATTCAAATAGAGAAAATGTAGTAAAGCTAATTTGAGTTTACTTTCTTTCGCTTTAAAAACTTATCACCAAATTGGAAAAAACCTAGACTAATTAAAATAATAACCGCACCAATTATTAGTTCTTGGCTTAATGACTCATTATTTAGCCAAGCTCCCAAGCCTAACGCAAAGCTAGGGGTGATAAGTGTAGTAAGTGATACCGTGCTTGCATTTAGGTTTTGCAGCACATGAAAATACGCCAAAGCCCCTACTAAAGATCCAAATATTCCTAAATAACCAATAGCCCACAATGATTTTGCACTCCAGTTTTGTATATGCAATTCACCATCTAATAACCACCAAGCAATAAAAAAGAGTGGGGTTACAAAAACCAATGCGCCAAATGTTGTTGCCATAGGATGAATCGCAATTTTCACGCGCTTGATCATCACACCACTTAAACTAAAAAAGCAGACAGCCATAAACACATAAAGTAACCCGAGCCCTTGAGTTTGCGAGCTTTGTACTTGGTTATAACTAACGAAATATAAGCCAATTAAGGCGCACGCTAACGCAACTAATTTAATCGGGCTAAATTTAGGTTCATTTAATAATTGCTGAGCAAGCAACCCCGACAAAATAGGTGCAAGGCCAAACATAAGCGAAATAATACCCGAAGGGACTGTTTTAGCTGCCATATAGCTCAGCAACATACCGCCAAAAATACCTATACTCGAATAAAAATAAAGTAAGCATGCATTTTTGCTCCAAGGCACTCTAATATTTGTAATAGCAACAATTAAGCCGCCTAAAAATAGCCCCACCAGCATCCGCATTAACACTGCAAGTGTTGGCGATACAGTGTCACTACTCCACACTATACCCAGTGGTGTAGTAGACCATATAAGAACCATTAAAAAATACGATACTTTAACTGGCACGTGCCATCCCTACGCTTTATATGAATGAATAAAACAAAAAATAAATTATACGCTCACTACTGTGCTTTAGTACTTTTTAAACACTAAAGTCCTTAATAAATACAGTTGTAAATTGTAAGTTACATTTTAATAACGCTCTTTTATTACAAAACTATTTGAGATTTGAGCAACTAGTTATATCGTGCATGTATATTAATAATAATTAAGGTAATTAAGTGCTTAAAAATAAAACAACTGGAAGCATGTTAATTGTTGCAGGCACCACTATTGGTGCAGGTATGTTGGCATTGCCAATTGCATCTGCCGGGCTTGGGTTTAGTACTGCACTTGCATTAATAATTGCTAGCTGGTTACTAATGACCTACACCGCACTACTCATGTTAGAGCTACACCAATATGCACCACGCGATGCTACATTAAATACATTGGCTAAATTATGGCTTGGAAAACGCGGACAATATATTGCGAATTTTTCGATGGTTTTTTTATTTTATGCTTTATGCGCTGCTTATATTGCAGGTGGTGGTGCACAACTTCAAGCGCGTATAAATATAGGCTTTGATGTAAATATAGCCCCACAGTTTGGCTCTGTGATCCTCGCTGTTATTATTGCTAGTGTGGTAACGCTAGGCACTAGCAAGGTAGATAAATTAAATAGAGTGTTATTTACAATAAAAATTGTTGTATTAGCTAGCTTGTTTTACATGCTTACCCCTTATGTGCAAGGTAAGCACTTATTAGAGATGCCCGTAGAGCAAGGATTAATCCTTTCGGCTATACCGGTTATATTTACTTCATTTGGCTTTCATGGATCTATTCCTTCAATTGTTAAATATGTTGGTGTTGAAATAAAAGTACTGCGCAAAGTAATGATTGCTGGAGCCGCCCTACCTTTAGTTATTTATATTTTTTGGCAACTACTTAGCCAAGGTATTATGAGTCAAGCTGATTTACTCAACAGCCAAGGGCTTAATGGGTTTGTATCTAGCGTGGCAAGCATTGCGCATAACCCAAGTGTGGCAACGGCCGTTAAGTTATTTGCTGATTTAGCACTGGCGACATCATTTTTAGGGGTGAGTTTAGGGTTATTTGATTTTTTTGCTGATGCATTTAAAAAAGGTGACAATAAAACGGATCGAATAAAAACGGCCTTAATTACGTTTATTCCGCCACTTGGCTTTGCGCTATTTTACCCTCAAGGCTTTATTATGGCTTTAGGTTACGCTGCAATAGCACTTGTCGTGCTGGCTATATTTTTGCCTGTAGCAATGGTTTATAAACAGCGTACAACATCAAATAAAACAGGCTATAAAGTAAAAAGTGGGAATGTTGGGCTTGGTATAGCAGCTATATGTGGCATAACTATTATTGCTGCACAGTTTATGCAAATGGTGGGGCTTATTCCTGCTATTGGTTAAAGTTTTTTGTTTTAATTTAGATAATAAAAAACCGCACATCATCAGGTGTGCGGTTTTTTATATTAACTGCGTTTATTTACAAACGTCAGCTACAGCATTTGAAAAGTATTCAATATTTGAATGACTAACACCTGCAACATTTACGCGGCTAGAGCCAACAATGTAAATGCCGTATTCTTTTTGTAGGCGAGCAATTTGCTCTTTATTAATTCCTAAGAAAGAAAACATACCGTTTTGGCGCTCGATAAACGAGAAATCTTGAGCAATATCTTTAGTTGCTAAGCTTTCTTTAATTAAGCTACGTAAGCCATTTATGCGGCTACGCATTTCATCAAGCTCAGAGTGCCATAATTGTGTAAGCTCAGTACTGCTTAAAATAGTATTAACAATGTCAGCACCATGCGCTGGCGGCATTGAGTAAATACTACGTACAACGCTTAGCATTACAGAGTTTGAAATATCTGCTGTTGCGCTGTCTTTTGCAATTAGTGAACATGCACCAATACGCTCGCGGTATAAGCCAAAGTTTTTAGAACATGAAGAACAAATAATCAGCTCTTCTACTGCATCGGCTAAAATACGTAAGCCACGTGCATCTTCTTCAAGTGAAGCACCAAAGCCTTGGTATGCAATATCAACAAGTGGTGTAAAGCCAACTTCTTTTGCAAGTTCGGCAACCGTATTCCACTGTGTTTCATTTAAATCCATACCGCTTGGATTATGACAACATGCATGCACTAAAACCACATCACCTTTAGGCACTTGTTTAAGTGTGTTGATCATTTCATCAAACAGTAAATCTTTATTTTCGTAATCGTAATATGGGTATTCTTTTACTGTTAAGCCTGCAGCTTCAAACAAACTAATGTGGTTAGCCCATGTTGGGTTAGTTACCCAAACAGTCGCGTCTTTATTGCAACGCTTAATAAATTCAGCTGCAACACGAAGTGCACCCGTACCACCAGGAGCTTGTGCAGTACGTACGCGGTTAGCTAGTAATGCTTGGTGTTCACCTAATAGTAACTGCTCCATTTTTTGGCAGTAATCTAAATTACCCGCTAAACCAATGTAAGATTTGCTCATTTCGTTTTCAAGACGAAACGCTTCAGCTTTTTTTACCGCTTTAAGAACCGGTGTATTGCCTTGCTCATCTTTGTAGACACCTACACCTAAATCAATTTTATTAGGGTTCGTATCTTGTTTATAGGCCGCCATAAGGCCAAGAATAGGATCTGTTGGTAATGGTTTTAATACTGAGAACATTGGCTATCTCTTATCGTTATTTAGGGGTTAGCTGTTAAGCTAAGCTTAACATAAAAGCACATCATATTGACTAGCGTTATTTACACTAGAAAGTGAGGAATTTTAATACAACATGCAATTAAAACGGCAAGCGTCTTTTCATCAAAAAAATCATTTTTAAAGGCTTCTGCATCTACAATACCAACGCATTCATTTTGTGCATTAAATAAAGGTAGGCAGGTTTCTGATTTAACTTTAGGATCGCATGTGTAGTATTCACCACCTTGTGATAAATACGCTTCAACGTTATTAATAATGCGGCCCTTGTGAGATAGCGCAACCTGTACGTTGTTACTGCCAGCCGCAAATGCTTGCGTTAAAGGAAACAACGGACGACTAGGCGCACCATGATAAGCCAGCTTTAATAGTTGCTTACCTTCAGGGGTATTAGTTGATTGATAAATACCATACCAATCAACGCCTGTTTGCTGCTCAATGTAGCTTACAATACTGTGTAAATTAGCTAGCTTAAACTGTGTTTGCTCATCACTTTTAATATAGTCAGTTAATTTGAATGGCTCATCTTGTAAGTAACCAAATAAATTACATGCACCGCCCTCGCCAAGCTCAGGTATTTGATACTCCCAACACACATCAGGCAAAGCAGTGTTTGCTAAATGTAGATCAAGCTTTTCAAGCTCTGTTGAAATCAAAGCTGGATTAGCACTAAGTTGTGCTTGTTTTAAGTAAGAAGAAATCATTTGGCCATCCATACATCTAAAGTTTCGAGAATAATAGCATGGATATTTTTACAGAGCTAGCTCAACTTGTAGCACATTTCAACTTGGTTACCACTGGCGTTATAAGTGACTTTTTCGGCTATTTCTTCTAATAAAGACACCCCTCTGCCAAATTCGTTATTAGCCTTTGCCAACTCATCGTGCTTACTACTAAACCCTCGGCCTGAATCACAAATAATAAAATATAAACTTAGCGTGTCGGGGCAATAGCGCATATCAATAATAATCATGGCATCTGTAAGTTTAGCAAGGGCTGCCTCTCTCAACTCGTAATATCGAAAAAAGCCGTCTTCTTGTTTTTTAATTTCTGAATTAAGTCCTAATACACCATGATCAAGCGCGTTGTTATACGCCTCAGACAACAGTAAAAATATATTAGAGCGATGAGTATTTAACCCCTCAACACTGCTTAAAATATTAACGACGTCGTACACTGGATCAGTTTTTTTTATTTGCTCTGAGTTTAAGCTCAAAGATAAATTAAAGGCTAAAGTAGAAAAGGCTTCCCGCTCTTGTTCCTCAGGAATTAAAGGCAGGCAGTTTAGTAAAACAATGCTTAAATCATCTTGCTGTTTAGTGCCATCGGCAAACTTAGTAACGTTAGCAACTATGTCTTCACTACTAATCATCGATTTACTTTTTAAGGTTTGTAAAAATCGCTCTTCCCCAAAAAATATATCCTCTTTGTTTGCCGTTTCTATAATACCGTCGGTTGCTAATACTAGGCGTGTATTACTATTTGTTTCAAAATGAATAACTTCATATTCAAACTCTTGTTCATCTAAAATCCCCAGCGCCATATGCTGCGATTCTAATGTTTGTTTTACATTACCGTCTTTATCTATTAGATACGCATCTGGCAGGCCGCCCATCCATGCAGAAACACTTTTACCTGATGCACTAAGCTCTATAATGGTTGCAGCACAAAACATATGCCCAGGTAGGAGGTTGTACAGTAGTGTATTTAGCTCGCTGGCAATATCGTTAACCGCCATACCTTTTTGTACCATAGTATAAAACACACGAGAAGTTGGTAATGCACCTATAGCCGCAGCTAGGCCGTGACCCGTAAAATCGCCCAACATGCAATACAAATTACCGATAGGACTTTGCGCTACTAAAAACATATCGCCGTTAAACATAGAGGCAGGTGATAAATTAAAATCTAAATACTCTTTAAACTTACCTTGATTTTCTAATGAGTTATTAAAAATATGTTCAATTATTTCGTGTTCACGTTCAATTTGATTATGATGATATTCAAGCAATTTTTTTTGCTGGTTAGCTTTTTTACTCAGCTCTCTGGTGCGAATATGTGCTTTAATTTTTGCATGCAGAATAACTTTTTCAAATGGTTTATGAATAAAGTCATCACCGCCTACCTCGAGGCAGTGCTCAAAACTTGCTTGATCCTCTAAGGAGGTTATAAAAATAATTGGTAAGTAAACTTCACTATATTGCTGCTTTATTTTTTCAGCGGCTTCAAAACCATCCATTACAGGCATTAAAACATCAAGTAAAACAACGTCTATTTGCTCTCTTTTTAATACATTAAGCGCATCTAGCCCGTTATAAGCCACTGATATTTTATAACCTTCTTGCTCAAGCATTTTACTGAGTAAAATGCGATTGAGCGCCTGATCATCTACAATTAACACATGTATCATTAGCTAATATCAAACTTTTTATCAAAACGTGAAATTTGTAGAATTTTTCTAAGCTGTGGTTGGCAATTGCTTATTTCGATAGTTTTTACTTGGCTATCAATGGTTTTTTTCATGTTAAGTAACATGCCAAGTGCTGAGCTATCCATGTAGTCAGTCTCTCTTAAATCAATAATAACCTTTACAATTTTTTCACTCATTTGAGCATAAGCTTGGCGAAAAGATTGCACTAAATTAAAGTCAAATTTACCTTTGATTTGTATTGTTAATGTAGTGCCATCGACTGATTCATTCTTAGTTAAACTCATATTAAACTCCAATAATATTTCCTTTGAACTAAATATAACCTGTTAAAAGTATTTAGCAAAAAGAAAAACACACAACTTCAAATTTGCTATCATTTACGCCAATATTTAATTAATTTTTATCCATAAAGGTAAGGTATGAGTGATAGTCACTTAGTATATTCAACAAGTACGGGTCGCATTGACCAGCCAAAACCAGAAAAAGAGTTAGAAGCTAAGCTTTTTAAAGATGGTTTTATTCGCATTGAACGTCAAACAAAAGGGCGTAAAGGCAAAGGCGTAATGTTAGTTGTAGGCATTGATCCAAAAGATCACGATTTAAAAAAGTTAGCTAAAACTATAAAAAGCAAAATGGGCCAAGGCGGCGCAGTAAAAGAAGGCATTATTGAAGTGCAAGGTGATGACCGCGATAAACTAAAAGCCATTTTAGAAGCGTTAAAATTTAAAGTTAAAATTGCGGGTGGTTAACCCGCAATTTTATTAACTACTTACTTCGCTATTTGAGAGCTCACTTAACCTTTCATACAATTTTGGTAGTTCGTGCTCCGCAATGGGTTTACTAAAATAATAGCCTTGTACAATGAAGCAATTATTATTTTGTAGAAACTGCATCTGCTCTATTGTCTCAACTCCTTCGGCAACCACGTCTAGCTTTAACTTTTGCGCCATGGCAATAATAGCTGCAGTGATTTCCATATCATTTGTATCCTCAGGGATATCTTTTACAAATGAACGGTCAATTTTCAATATATCAACCGGGAATCGTTTTAAGTAACTGAGCGACGAATAACCAGTACCAAAATCATCAATAGAAATAGATATACCTAAAGCTTTAAGCTCGTGAAGTTGTGTAATTGCAGCTTCTACATTTCCCATTAGCATACTTTCGGTAAGCTCTAAATGAAGGCGCTTAGCCGAAACACCCGTCCTAATTATCATTTTACTCAGTGTTGAGACTAAGCTTGAGTCTTTAAACTGGCGAGCCGATAAGTTTATCGATATATTATTTTCTAAGCCTTGCTTTGTTAATCTTACGGCAAAATCACAAGACTCTTGAAGCACCCATTCGCCTAATTCAACTATAAGGCCTGTCGCTTCTGCAATAGGAATAAATTTATCTGGAGGGATTGCGCCTTCAGTTGGGTGGAACCATCTTAATAACGCTTCATAACCAACTACCTGATGAGTACGACTATCAACTTGAGGTTGGTAGTAAACTACAAACTGTTTTTCTTTTAGTCCTATACGTAGCTCATTTTCAATAAATAAACGCTCATTAGCAGCTGCGTTCAATTCCTGGCTATAAAAGTGGAATGTATTACGCCCTTTTGCTTTTGCCTCATACATAGCTAAGTCAGCATGTTTTAATAACTGATCCTCTTCTAGGCTATCGTACGGAGCCATTGTAATACCAATACTCGCGCTCACAATAACTTCATTGCTACCTAGTTTAATAGGTACATTTAGCGTTTTTTGAATTGTATTGGCAACATCAGTCGCGTGAGCTTGGCTTTCTATACCACTGAGCAACACTGCAAATTCATCACCACCTAAGCGCGCTATGGTGTCTTCAGCTCGTAAACGTTTTTTAAGTCTGTTTGCCACTTCAATTAATAATTGATCGCCTGCATCGTGGCCTAATGTATCGTTAATACGTTTAAATTCGTCTAAATCAAAGTAAAACAATGCAAACGCATAGTGCCCACGTTCAGCTAATGCCATTGATTTACGTAATTGCATTCTAAAGAACGTTCTGTTGGCAAGACCAGTAAGAGTGTCAAAGTAAGCAAGTTGCTCCATTTTACGCTGGCTTTCTTTTACAAACGAAATGTCTTGTGCTGATGCTACATAACTGGTTATTTCACCGCCCTCTTCACGAATTGGTGAAACACTTAAAGACACCCAAATTGGCTCTTTATTCAAGCCTTGGATTAATGTATCACCGCGCCAATAATTACGGCTGCGTAAATCTATGTCTATATCTTCAACTAAAATAGACATCTCTGAGGCAATAATATTCAGTAATGGCGCTCTGTTGAAATGGCTTTCTGGGTAGCCTGTCATTTCTAGCATTTTTGGATTTACGTATTCAATTACAAAATTCTCATCGGTGATCACAACGCCAGTGCCCGAGAATGCGACCGCTTTAGATAAACGGTTAGCTGCTTTTTCAGCAATTTCTTTTTCTGTAATTCTCTGGTTTAAGCCATCGATAAGTTTGCGAATTTCTACCGTCATGTCTCTAAATGAGCCATTAAGCGTGCCAATCTCATCTTTGTTTTCTGGTGGAAATTCTGTAGTTAATTGACCTTTGCCAAAACTTGTAACTGCATAAACCAAAGTATGTAAACGGCGAAGGACTAGTTGATAAAGCGCTTGATGCAGCAATAAGGCAACTAATATTGCGTATAAAATAAAGAGACCGAAAAACTTCAGTTTTAAATCTTGTAATGCAGATAACGTAGATGAACGCTTTTTATATACCCCTATGTACCAATCTAAGTCATCAATCTTACGAATATTGATAATATGAGCTTCGTCATTTTTTTCAAATGAATTTGCGTATTCAGGTAACTTCACTGCAATAACATCGTCAATAATCGACTGCAGCGCTGGGTTTACAAATTCGTTAGTAGCGAGTGCTTTATTATCACTACCATAGTCAGCTAGTAAGGTCGGATTTAAGTCTGGGTGTGCCAACAATTGCCCTTTGCTATCAAACACAAGTAGGTGTTTTTCTTTATCACCAACAGGTAAAAACGAAATAAGTTTGTTGAGGGAAATATCGCTCCCCGTCACACCTAAAAACTCATTATCAACATAAACAGGTACTAGTAGGCTAATAACCCACTTGCGCCATACTGTATCGTAGTAGACTTTTGACCATGCAGGCTCTCTTACTGTTTCAAGCGTGCTCTTAATCGATTTATAAGTTGAGCCATTCGTCGCTCTAAAACCAGCTGGTGCGTTCAGTGCCCAGTTTGGAGGAGAAACACGAATAAAATCATCATCTGTAATGAGATAAAAGTTAAAAAAGTCGTGTACCAGTGTAGGAGATATTATACGCCACAGCATCTCAGAATCATTAAATAGGCGTTTATAAAAAGGAGAGTAATTTTGCTGCGGTAAAAATGCTGCTGATAAGCCATCAGCCGAGGCACTTCGAATCGTACCGTCGCTATTAAACTGTAACTGTGATTTGTTGCTTAAATTAATTGGTGAATTGGGTTGGAAAAGTTGCTGTGTTACTACGTTATTAGCTTGCTGCGCAATATTTATTTTTGTTTTAATGCGCTCATTAAATTGCTTCACTAATAAGTCTGTCGAGCTTTTTAAAATCTCATGTTCTTCAAAAACAAGTTGTTTCTCTTCAGATTTAAGCATTAAGGCAGCCGCACACACCCCTGCTATTAGGCAAATAGCGGATATGAGTAGCGATAGTTTTACACTTAAAGAATTCAATCCAAAACGCGATGGAGGGCGTCTGTAAACCACGGGTCAACCTTAATTATTAATAATTGTTATTATTTGAACCAGTTAACGAAATATACCAGATCCAGATTCATATTTATAAATTATTTGTAAACTTTCTATAAAAACTAATATAGAGGAATAAATAGTACCCTAAGCTTATTTAGATCTTTATTGACATTGTTAGCAACTCTCCATACATTAACCGCATGAAAATATTTATCTCTCGCACTTTTTTTTCGTTTTTTAGCTTCTTTATATAGGAGAGGCTTCCCTGTTTGTGAGATAAAATCAATCGAATAGTAAAGCCTCCCAACCGGGAGGCTTTTTTGTTTTTGCTGTGTAATAACAGCTTACTTTTGGAATGAGGATACCAAAATGACAAATGATGTTTTAAATACCCTAAGACACGATATAAATGAAATAGACTCTGATTTACTCGTGTTATTAGCTAAACGCCGCCGCATTAGCCATGGTGTGGTTGAGTACAAAATTGCTAACAACAAACCAATTCGCGATGAAGCTCGCGAACTAGCACTTTTAGAAAAACTGATTGGTTATGGTAAATCACTAGGTTTAGATGCTTACTACGTAAATAATGTTTTCCAAACTATTTTGGAAGACTCTGTTTTACACCAACAAGCAATGTTACAAAAAAATCTGAATCCAGATGCCCTCAGTGAAACACACCGTGTCACTTACTTAGGTGGTCAGGGTTCTTATAGCCAACTAGCATGTCATAAATATTTTAGCCGCCGCCCGGGTAAATTAGTTGAAATTGGCTGTACATCGTTTGATGAAATAACAGGTAAAGTAGAAAACGGCCAAGCTGACTTTGGCTTGTTACCCATTGAAAACACAAGCTCTGGTAGTATTAACGAGGTGTTTGACTTATTACAGCACGCACAAGTATCAATTGTTGGTGAGGTAACTCACAGTGTAGAGCATTGTTTACTAGCAAATCCAGAAACAGAACTTAGCCAACTAACAAAAATATTTGCACACCCACAACCATTTGCGCAGTGCAGCCGTTTTTTACAGGGCTTAGGTGACTTACAACATGAAACATGTGACTCAACATCAAGCGCACTACAATCGGCATTAAACACACCAAATAGTGCAGCAATTGGCTCTGCACAAGCGGGGAAAAACGTAGGGCTTGAGGTTATTAAATCAAACCTAGCTAATCAAAGCGAAAACCATAGCCGCTTTATTGTTGTTGCACGTAAGCCTCTACAAGTATCTAACCAAATTCCAACTAAAACTAGTTTGATCATGTCGACAAAACAGCAAGCGGGCTCACTAGCCGATGCGCTAATGATTTTTAAACAGCACAAGATTAATTTAGTAAAACTTGAATCTCGCCCTACTCCAGGTAATCCGTGGGAAGAAGTTTTTTATGTTGACCTAGAAGCAAACTTAGCCGAAAGCCAAGTAAAAGAAGCGCTAGAAGAGCTTAAAGAGCACACCCAATATGTACGTATTTTAGGATGCTACCAAAGCGAGTCATTGCAGGCCGTAAGCGTTAATACTTAATAAGCAATTTTACAAATCAAAAAGGGCCAATATTGGCCCTTTTTAGTTAACCAGTACCAATCTGTATAAGTATTTGAGTAATTTAACGAATTAAGTCCCCATACTTAAGCAAACGGTATAACAAATATTAATCTAAAACTTTTGAATCATTCGCTTTATTTAATAAGCTTCGACTTTGCGTTAAAAAGTGTTCTGTAGAGTCAGAAAAGTAAACTTTAGCTTCAGCAAAAGAATCAATAAGCGCGGCTTTATCTCCCGCTTTTAATTTAGCTAATGTACTTGCAAAGGTACCTTGGTACTGTGCAAGTAGGTTCTCTACATCATCAAATTGTGCGAGCATAATATCTGAGTACAGCTCAGGCGACTGTGCAAACAAACGCCCGACCATCATCAACTCTAATTGATATATAGGTGACGAGCAACTGCGCAACTCTTCTAGCGTATGACTTTGTTTTGCTAAAAACTGTCCGTACACAAATGTCGTTAAATGGCGCATTACTTGAATAATTTGCATTGCTTCATCATGTTTTTTAGCATCAAGCTCAACAAGCTGGCAACCCCATACTTGTAACTGCTGTAATAAACCTTTTGCCGCTTGGTGCTCTCGCCCTTCACATACAACAACTGTTTGTTTTACCCAATGTGATATATCGGGCCCAAACATTGGATGTAAACCAACCACAGGGCCACTGTGCGCAGCTTTTAATGCTTTAATAGGCGATTGCTTTACCGATGTAATATCTACAAGTAAACAGTCTTCATCTAGTTTAGGTAACTTAGCAACGACAGCGTCTAATGCATTAATAGGTACGCTAATCATTACCAGCTTGGCACCTTTTAAAATACTTTTAGCATCGTTTTGCTGATCTTTATCTAAAATTTTAACTTCGTAACCTGAGCGAATAAACTGCTGTGCAAATAACTGCCCCATGGCACCTTGACCACCCACAATTACAATTGGCGAAAGCTCTGGCGCTGCGCATGCAAGTTTCGCTTGTTGGTTTTGATAGGCTTCTCGCATCATACGTCTTAGTATATCTTCAACGAGATCTGGGCTTACATTTTGATTTATTGCTTCTTGTCGTCTTGCCGCTAATAGCTCTGCTTCACGGACAGGTGCATGTAAAGGCGCGCCTGTTTGTTGTTTTATCTCACCAATTTTTTGCGTAATACTATTACGTTTAGCGAGTAAGGCAACAAGTTGTGCATCGCATTCATCTATACCTTCTCTTAGCTGTGCTAAATCACTTATGTCAGCCACGTTCGTCCCACCTTAAAAAACCAAATAACGTAAATATAAATTTACATAAAAGTAAACTAATCAATACGATAAATACTAACAGGATCAGCTAACTGAGAAAAGGCTAAAGCGGAAATTTTACTAATGAGGAATTGAGAATTGAGAATTGAGAATTGAGAATTGAGAATTGAGAAAATAATATTCTAAAACCAAAACGGGTTGCAACCCGAAGGATGCAACCCGTTTTTTTGCGTTGATAAACAGCGCGTATTAGTTAAGTTTTTCTCTAATACGTGCAGATTTACCAGAACGCTCACGTAGATAGTAAAGCTTAGCACGGCGAACTGCACCGCGACGCTTAACTGTTACGCTATCAATAAGAGGGCTGTGCGTTTGGAATACACGCTCAACGCCTTCACCGTTCGAGATTTTACGAACTGTGAATGCTGAGTGAAGACCACGATTACGCTTAGCGATTACAACACCTTCAAAGGCCTGTAGACGCTCTTTAGCACCTTCTTTTACTTTTACCTGTACAACCACTGTATCACCAGGGCCAAATGCAGGTACGTCTGTTTTAAGCTGCTCATCTTCAAGCGCTTTAATAATATTTTGGTTTACTTTTGCCATTATGTTTCTCACTTTCCTAGGTGTAACTGTCTTCTAGCCACAAGCTTTTTGGTACTCTTGCTGAAATTTCGCGAGTAATACCGCTTGCTCCTCAGTCAGAGCTAGGTTATGCAACAAGTCAGGACGTCGTAACCAAGTTCTGCCTAATGACTGCATAAGCCGCCATTTTGCTATCTCTTGGTGGTTGCCACTGAGTAATACAGCAGGAACCTGTTTGTCGTCCAATGTTTCTGGTCGTGTATAGTGTGGACAATCTAACAAGCCATCCGAAAATGAATCTTGTTCCGCTGACTGGTTATGACCTAACACACCTGGCACTAATCGCGCTACTGCGTCAATTAATGTCATGGCAGGTAGTTCGCCACCACTCAAAATAAAATCACCAATTGACCATTCTTCGTCAACATATGATTCTATTATTCTCTCATCTATACCTTCATAGCGACCGGCAATCAAAATCAGTTTTTTAGAGTTAGCGAGTTCGCTAGCACCTTGCTGATCAAGTTTGCGCCCTTGCGGGGACATATAAATTACTTTAGCACCATCACCAGCTGCTTTTTTAGCTTCGGCAATCGCTTTTTTTAATGGCTCAACCATCATTAACATACCAGGTCCGCCCCCGTAAGGACGGTCATCTACGGTTCTATGCTTATCTAAAGCGTAGTCTCGCGGATTCCAGCAGTTAAAATCAATTAAGCCATTTTTTACTGCGCGACTGGTAACACCTTGGTCTGTAATAGCGTCAAACATGTCTGGAAAAAGGCTTATCACCCCTACCCATAATGAACTAGTTTGCGTCATTAAAAACCAGGATCCCAGTCTACGGTAATTTCTCTTGCGTCGTATTTAACTTCTTTAATAACTGAATCAGTTAAAAAAGGAATCAAACGCTCAGCTTGACCAAATGCGTCTTTACTGTTTGCTTTAACAACCAGTACGTCATTTGATCCTGTCTCCATCAGGTCATCAACAATGCCTAAGCTATAACCTTTATCGGTTACAACAGACATGCCAATGAGATCTCGCCAATAGAACTCACCTTGCGGGAGTTCTGGTAAATGCGCTGCATCCATTGAGATTTCAGCATGGGTATAAGCCATTGCTTCGTCTCGGTCGTTTACCTGCGCAAATTTAGCGATAAAGCCTTTGTTGTGGCGACGCCAGTCGACCACTTCTAAGGACTGCCATTTACCTTGCTGCCCTATCAACCACGGGCTGAAATCGAAGATCCCTACGGGATCATCAGTAAATGAATGTACCTTAAGCCAGCCCTTTATACCATATGGGGCACCGAGCTTTCCTACGACAATTATTGATGAGGTGTTCTCTTGACTCATGGTTACACTTACGCCTATTAAGCCGCTTTACGAGCGTCTTTTACTAACTTAGCTACGCGATCTGAAAGAGATGCGCCCTGACCTACCCAGTGTTCAACACGTGGTAAATCTAAACGAATTTTTTCTTCTTGACCTGAAGCAATTGGGTTAAAAAAGCCTACTTTCTCGATGAAGCGACCGTCACGCGAGAAACGGCTATCCGCAACCACAATTTGATAGAAAGGGCGTTTTTTAGCGCCACCACGTTGCAAACGAATAGTTACCATACCGTCCTCTATAAAGATTGACTGTTTTCATTAATAAGATTTACTCCCCAGAATGGGGAGCTGGGGAATTGTACGAGTTTTTGGCAATAACGCAAGTAAGAAGTGAACCAAAAAGGCAGTTTAGTAGGTTAAACCGTGATCTCAACGACAAATAAGAGTTAAAGGTGTATTCCATGCATAATTTATTCAACAAAAAAGGAGCTATTTGCTCCTTTAAATATGATTCGCTATTATTTTAAAAAGTAACTTAATGGTACTTTTTAAAATTTAGGACCGCCGCCGCCCATCATTCCAGGTGGTAACATGCCTTTCATACCGCGCATCATTTTAGTCATGCCGCCTTTACCTTTCATTTTTTTCATCATTTTTTGCATTTGCGTAAACTGCTTAAGCAACTTATTGATCTCTTGTACTTGCGTACCTGAGCCTGCTGCGATGCGTTTTTTACGCGAACCTTTAATGATTTCTGGGCGTGCGCGCTCTTTTTTAGTCATAGAGCTAATAATAGCTTCCATTTGGATAAATGTTTTATCACCCATTTGACCTTTAACAGCATCTGGTAAGTTAGACATACCAGGGAGCTTATCAAGCATTGACATCATGCCACCCATATTCTTCATTTGCTTTAATTGATCAGCAAAGTCGTCAAGGGTAAAACCTGCGCCTTTAAATACTTTTTCAGCAACTCGAGCAGCTTGCTCTTTGTCGACTTTCATTTCGACTTCTTCGATTAATGAAAGTACGTCACCCATGCCTAAAATACGTGACGCTATGCGGTCTGGGTGGAAAGGTTCAAGTGCGTCAGTGCGCTCACCCACACCCATAAACTTAATAGGCTTGCCAGTGATATGACGAATCGATAAAGCTGCGCCACCACGTGCATCACCATCGGTTTTTGTTAATATAACACCGGTAAGTGGTAATGCTTCGTCGAATGCTTTAGCTGTATTCGCAGCATCTTGACCTGTCATTGCATCAACAACGAACAAGGTTTCAATTGGATTGATTGCTTTATGAAGATCTTTAATTTCATCCATCATGTTGCTATCAACATGTAGACGACCTGCAGTATCAACAAGTACTACATCTATAAATTTCTTTTTAGCATGTGAAATTGCAGCGGTTGCAATATCAACTGGTTTTTGCGAAATATCACTTGGGAAAAAATCAACATCAACTTCTGCTGCAAGCGTTTCTAGCTGTTTAATAGCCGCAGGACGATAAACATCGGCACTTACTACAAGTACTGATTTCTTTTTTCGCTCTTTTAAAAACTTAGCAAGCTTAGCTACACTGGTGGTTTTACCCGCACCTTGTAGACCCGCTACCATTACAACGGCTGGCGGTTGCGCATTTAGACTTAGCTCTTCATTAGCCTCACCCATTGCTTTTTCTAGTTCTTCACGCACTATTTTTATAAATACTTGGCCCGGGCTTAAGCTTTTTGTAACTTCAACCCCAACTGCACGTTCTTTAACTTGTTTTACAAACTCGCGAACAACAGGCAATGCCACATCGGCTTCTAAAAATGCCATACGCACTTCGCGAAGTGTGTCTTTTATGTTGTCTTCCGTCAGACGGCCACGGCCACTGATATTTTTTAAGGTTTTACCTAATCGTTCTTGGAGGTTCTCAAACATGTAACGGTTCCGATAAGACGTTTATATCAATCCATTTAAATTTTACGGTTAATTTGATTTTTCAATTAACCTAGATTGACTTATTAAGTTTCAATTAAAAGTAGTATACCGTATATGGCGCCTTACAATATAGTGTTCAAGTGCACCTTGTTGAGTTTCTTTTTTTAAGGTCTATGCATTTGCTTTGCTATAAAATACAATGGCTATATAACAACAAGGATTATTTTGTCTCAAATTAAGTGGCCCAAGCACAATGCTGATTATTAGTTTAACTATTATTGCCAGTTTATTTTATGTGTTAGCAACGTCTCACGTGCTTTCACGCCTGTTTCATCAACAAGGCCCTAGCCAAAAAGTAACCGTTATTTTAAGCACGGTTGCTATAGTGGCGCATATGCTGCTGTTAGTTAACTCTGTTTTTAGAGCCGACGGTCAAGATTTAAGTATCGTAAACGTCGCTCTTTTGACCTGCTGGGTGATTGTAGTTTCGGTGACGGCTGTCTCACTAAAATTCCCTGCGACTTTATTGTTGCCCGTTGTTTATGGTTTTGGTGCCTTACTAACCATTGCCAGTTTATTTATTCCTCATCATATTTTATTACAAAGTATTAATATTGAGGTGGGTTTAGTAACGCACATCTCCTTATCTTTGTTAGCCTACTGTATTTTAATTATTGCTACTTTATATGGTGTACAGTTTTATTTTATTGATAAACGTTTAAAACGTAAAGATTTAGCAATTGTGCACAGCCACCTTCCGCCTTTAATGGTTGTGGAGCGCCAGCTTTACCAACTTCTTAATTTAGGCACTATATTACTCACATTTGCATTACTTTCAGGGTTTGTATTTCTTGATGGAATGTTCGCTAAAGAGTTCATTCATAAAACAATATTATCGTTAGTTGCGTGGGCTATTTTTGCCGTTGTAGCTATCGGGCATATGAAAAAGGGTTGGCGCGGTAAACCGGTGGTTATTACAATCATGGTCGCTGCATTTGTCCTCACACTCGCTTATTTTGGCAGCCGTTTCATACAAGAAGTGATACTAAATAAGTTTTAACTTGACTCTGCTTGCTCACTCTAGCTTAATACGCATTGATTTATAAGAAAAGGATCCATCGTTGGACGACATATCGACAAGTACCCTATTTATCATTTTAGGTTTTTTGGTGCTTTTTTCTGCTTATTTTTCTGGTTCAGAAACCGGAATTATGTCAATCAATCGTATACGCCTGCGACACCTCGCTAAAGAGGATCATCGTGCAGCTAAACGAGTCAGTAAATTACTTAGCCGTCCAGATAGACTCATCGGTTTAATTTTAATCGGTAATAATCTTGTTAATATAGCAGCAGCCCAAGTTGCAACCATTATAGGTATTCGCCTTTACGGTGACCTAGGTATTGCTATAGCAACGGGTGTGTTAACTCTTGTAGTGCTTATATTTGCAGAAGTAACACCTAAAACCCTTGCTGCCCTCTACCCTGAAAAAGTTGCTTTTCCAAGTTCAATAATACTTAAGGGATTACTAAAAATTATGTTCCCTTTTGTTGTGGTTATTAACTGGATGACAAACGGTATACTGCGGTTATTTGGTATTAGTGCCGCTCAAATCGACGAACACAGCATGAGTAAAGAAGAATTAAAAACAGTACTCAATGAGTCCGGTGCACTTATTCCTGCTCGTCATCAAAGTATGCTGACTTCAATTTTAGATTTAGAACAAGTAACCGTTGAAGATATTATGATCCCACGAAACGAAATTGTGGCCATTGATATTAATGACGATTGGAAACTAATTAGTCGCCAACTTACCCACGCACAACATACTCGCGTGTTGCTGTATCGCGATAACATAGATGATGCAGTAGGTTTTATTCACTCACGTGATGCGCTTCGTCTACTTACAAAAGAGCAATTTGATAAACCATCTTTGCTAAGAGCCGTACGTGAAATTTACTTTATCCCTGAAGGAACATCACTAAATACTCAGCTATTAAAGTTTCAGCAATCTAAAGAACGCATAGGCTTAGTGGTAGATGAGTATGGCGACATCCAAGGCCTAGTGACCCTAGAAGATATTTTAGAAGAAGTTGTTGGCGATTTTACAACTACTCAAACTCGTACGCCGAGCGAAGAAGTAGAAACACAAACTGATGGCTCATGTATTGTGGATGGCGGCGCTAACGTACGCGATTTAAATAAAGAAATGGGTTGGGATTTTCCACTCGATGGACCTAAAACTCTGAGTGGTTTAATTGTTGAATACTTGGAGAATATTCCTGATGCAAATATTAGTTTGCGTATCGCAGGATATCCTATTGAAGTACTCGAAGTAAAAGAAAACATGATAAAACAAGTGAAGATACTGCCGAATAAGCGTTCTCGCTAAATAAAAAAGGAGCCAATTGGCTCCTTTTTTATATCCATTAATAACTATCTAGCCAAATATAAGACGTTCAAACCAACCTTTATCAAGCTCTTCTTCGCAGTGTTTTAATTGCGCACCATAACGGCTAGCTCTGTGCTTAACTTTGTTCGCAACACCCATTAGCCACTTTTTCTTTTTGTACGTGCCACGCTTATACCCACCCCAACCTTCATGATAATTAAGGTATTGTGCGTAAGCATCCCATTTAGATATTTTATTTACTTTATGCGTTTTATAAACAAACCACGCCATAAAGTCGATTGCATCGTCAAAGTCGTCTCTATCAGCACCGTTGTTGCCTGTTTCACGAATATAATCAGACCATGTTGGTGTTTTAGCTTGCGAGTAACCATAGGCATCACTTGCGCGACCGGTAGGAATTATCCATAAGAAGTACTCCATAGGCGGAGCGGCATCATGCTTAAATGAGCTTTCTTGGTACATCATACTCATGAGTACATGCTTGGGAGAACCCCATTTTTCTTGTGCATCTTTTGCGTCGAAATACCAATCTGGCTTTTCTTCAAAGATTTTACATAAATCGTTAGGTTGCTTTGGAGGCGCTGTAGCACAACCGGCTAAAGTAATGGCGAGAGATAGGATAATTGCATTTTTTTTCATTTTTCTAAGATCTCACAGAACTTTTTTAAAAAGTGTGGGTCTGACTCAATGAATGCAGCAGTACAGCATTAATTCATCCCTGAATATATTTACGCAGCCAACTTAGGCTGCGTTTTTTTTGCTTAAATTTTGCTAAATATAAAGGTTATTTACCGTCAAAATACGCATCTAAAAATGCGGTAAATGACTGGGTATCTGCTTGCTCAATTGCAGCTTGTGCTTCGTTAGACTCTACAACTTGTTGTTCCAGCCAAGGTTTTAAAAACTCGCTGTAGCCTGTATCTGCGTGGCTTTGCTTATATTTACTAGCCAATGCTAGTGCAAAGTGGCCGTTGTCTAAGCCAGACTCTTTTAACTGTGACACGTAACGTCCAGAGTAAGTAAGCTCTGGATTATGTATCCACGTTGCCATGCGCTTTATAGTATCTGAGTAATAGTTAACACCATAAGCATTATCCATCCATTTAGCGACATCAGTAAGCTGGGTAAATATTTCATCGCCCCACGACTGAAGACTACGTTGTGTGTTATTAAAGTTAAGCATTAGCCCTTCTTCTCGACCTTGGTTTACTACTGTGTCGAGATTTTCAGTACTACGCGCTTGTTCTTTCCAATCCATTGGAGCTGAATCTTTTAATAAACAATACGTTAAAAACACATCTAAAAAGTGAATTTGCTCAATATCAATACCAACTTCACTAAACGGGTTTACGTCTAATGCGCGAATTTCTACGTATTCAATGCCAGCTCGAAGCAATGCATCCGTTGGCGTTTCACCACTTTTTGCATTACGCTTTGGACGGATTGGCGAGTAAAATTCGTTTTCAATCTGCAGAATATTTTTATTTAACTGCTTAGGGTTTTCACTCTTGTAGTCATCAAGATCACCATAAATTTCTGATGGTGTGTTGATTGCTTTTTTAAGGCCCGCTACATATTCATCTAACGAGTTATACATTACGCGTAGTGACGACTGAGCGCTATTTGTATAACCTAAATTACCTAAACGCAGTGCTGTACCAACTTCTAAGTAAAGCGTGCCTTTACCTAGTTTTTTAAATGGTAAGTCGGTTTTTCGCCCTTGCAAAAATGAGTTACACAATGCTGGCGATGCGCCAAACATATAACTTATTAGCCATAGTTCGCGTTTAAAGTTACGAATAAGCGCTAAATAACCTTCTGAGATAAAATCTTGAAGGTTTGCATTGCTTTTTTGTAACGAATGAAGTGACTGCCAAAGCGTATCTGGAAATGAAATATTAAAGTGAACACCCGCAATTGCTTGCATCATACTACCGTAACGATTTTTTAATCCTTCACGGTATAGTGTTTTCATTTGGCCTGTATTTGAACTACCAAATTGAGCTAGCACTATATCGTCTTGGTGCTCAATAAAACACGGCATGCTAATAGGCCAAAGCAGTTCATCACCCATTTTTTCTAGAGTGAACTTTTGAAGGTCTTTTAATTGCTTAAGCGTTTGCGTTGACGATTCACTAACTGGAGTAATAAATTCAAGTAAAGACTCAGAAAAATCAGTTGTGATATGGCCGTTAGTTAACGCACTGCCCACACCTTTTGGGTGACCTTGAGGTGATATAGCGCCATTATCTTGTATTCTCAGCGACTCTCGCTCTATGCCACGTTTAATGCCTTTAACTGCATGTTGGTGCTCATTTACTGATAACGCTTCAAGTGCGTTAGCTAAATCATGTGTTGTCAAAAAATCTTTCCTCGGGCCACGTGGCTTAATCATAAGGTTATGGGGGCTAATTACTTAGACTCAAGATAAATACCAATTTTATTGAAAATATGATCATTCTATCGCATTAAATAGCGCACTCACTGCGTTAAAAATTATTCATATAGAACAACTATATGTCATAATTTTCGCCTTACTATTGTGCTATTTTCTTAACGCTATAATAGATCACTTATTTAATGCAACTGTTATAAATTGCTAAGAACAATATAATTTTTCTAAGTTAATAATTATTTACCCACTCTATACATGCGTTTGATATGACCAACATCATTATATTAAGTCGTAATATTGCCATTGCTCTGGGCATTATACAAATGCTTTAAATGCGTATTTAAGTATAAATTAAATACGCAAAATATAAGCCTAAAATAATAGACCGGAACTTGTTTAAAATGAGTTCAATTTAGCTATCCGACATTTAAATTTGATCTAGATCAATAAACACAATTATTTGCCTTATGGGCATAAAAGGAATGACGCTATTTTTTGCTTTGTAGTGTGTAACCAATATAATGACAGCAACAATAAAGGATGATAATAAACATAATGCACAATGATAAAAGCTTAAAAAATGAAGAAGTATACTTTGATGAGTCACAAGAGCTTGTTTCTACTACCGACCTCAAAGGTGTAATAACATACGTAAATCAAGAGTTTTGCTCTGTGGCAGGATATAGCGCACAAGAGCTTATCGGTCAGCATCATAATATTGTTCGTCACCCTGATATGCCAAAAGCTGCTTTTAAAGAAATGTGGGCAACATTAAAAAAAGAACACTCGTGGCGTGGTATGGTTAAAAACCGCTGTAAAGATGGCCGTTATTATTGGGTAGATGCCTTTGTAACACCCATTTTTGAGCATAGTCGACTTGTTGGTTATCAATCAGTAAGAACCAAAGCGAGCTCTCAACTTAAACAACATGCACACGCTCTTTACTACAAAATAAATACCAACAAACCATCATTTAATCTGCGAGAACACACGGGGATAAGACAAAGCATCACATTCATATGCCTATTATTTTGGCTAATTTTTACAGCTGTTGCTGGGTCAATTACTATCGCTGCAATTAGCCTATTTATTTGCGCTTTAGTTATTGTGCTAAATTATGACGAATTGATTGTTACCCCTAAAATATTACGCGAACAAAAAGCGCAAGCCGATTCAATCTCTCGCTATATTTACAGCGGCCACACACCGCATAGCATAAGTGATTATAGAGAGCAAATGCTAAGCGCAAAGTTGCGCACGGTTCTTGGCCGTATGAAAGACTCTACATTAAGCTTTAATGGCATTGCGACTGATCTAGATAAACAATCTACGCTTACTGAAAAAGGCATTTCTTCGCAAGGTGAGCGTTTAGAACAAATTGCATCAGCGATGACTCAAATGAGCTCTACCATTGGTGAAATATCTGTGAATACCGCTCAAACAGCTGATAAAGTGAATAACACCCACCAAAGTTGCTCTGAAATAAAAGACCATATTGCAGATAATAGTAAAATGGTATCTGATTTAGCTTTTCAAGTAGAAAAGGCTGCAACCACAGCCACCAGCTTAGCCTCCGAAGCAGATAAGATTGGTAAGGTAATGAGTGAAATAGAGGGAATTGCCGATCAAACTAACTTACTTGCCCTTAATGCAGCGATTGAAGCAGCTAGAGCGGGAGAGCATGGTCGAGGCTTTGCTGTAGTCGCCGATGAGGTAAGGACTCTTTCGTCACGCACTCAAAATGCTACGACACAAATCCATAGCTCTATTAAAGAAATACAAGACACTTTATTTAGCTGGTCCAAAGTAATGCAAAGCACTAAAGCACAAGCCGATAACTGTGTTTTGACAACCGATAAAACCCAAGTTGAATTAGAGGGGATTTTTATCCAAATCAGTAAAATATCTCACTTGGCAATACAAATATCATCCGCTGCAGAAGAGCAGCAAATGGTTAGTAACGACATTAGTAATAATGTTTCGCAAATTAAAGATTTTGGCGATAACAACTTAAGCTTAAGCTTTAATGTGGCAAAAGGTGCAGCTGAGCTTGTTGAAGGCTCACGTAGAGTGAACGATTTATTACTAACTTTTAAAGTTTAACAAACATAAAAAAGCCGCTATTTTAGCGGCTTTTGACTTTAATTATTTGCAATTAACGCTTAGTAAATACCAAGCCTTCATCATTTGCGTCGATAACAATCACGCAACCAGGTATGTAGTCTCCATTAAGTAGCTTTTGTGCCAGTGGGTTTTCTATCGTTTGTTGGATAGCCCGCTTAAGCGGACGTGCACCGTACACAGGATCAAACCCACTTGCTGCAATTCGCTCAAGAGCCGCATCACTTATTTCAAGCAGATACCCCATCTCTGTTAAACGCTCACGTAATTTCATTAACTGAATATCAGCTATTTCTTTTATGTGCTCGTTAGCTAATGGGTGGAACACGACCGTCTCGTCTATACGGTTAATAAACTCAGGCCTAAACTCATTAATTAATACTTCCATTACTTTAGCTTTAAGGGTCGTATAGTCATTATTACCCGCTTGCTCTTGGATAATATCTGAGCCTAAGTTTGAGGTCATAATAATAACGGTATTTTTAAAATCAACCGTTCTACCTTGTCCGTCAGTTAATCGGCCATCATCTAATACTTGCAGTAAAATATTAAACACATCAGGATGTGCTTTTTCTATTTCATCAAGCAATATCACTGAGTAAGGTTTACGACGTACGGCCTCCGTTAAATAACCGCCCTCTTCGTAACCTACATAACCTGGAGGTGCCCCTACTAAGCGTGCAACTGAATGTTTTTCCATAAACTCAGACATGTCGATACGCACCATGGCATCTTCGGTATCAAACATAAAACCAGCCAGTGCTTTTGTCAGCTCTGTTTTACCCACACCTGTCGGGCCTAAAAATAAGAAAGAACCAATAGGACGGTTAGGATCTGCAAGCCCGGCACGCGAGCGGCGTATTGCGTTAGAAACAGCAACAACCGCCTCATCTTGCCCTATTACTTTACTGTGTAACTTATCTTCCATTTGCAGCAGCTTTTCACGCTCACCTTGTAGCATTCTTGCAACAGGAATACCTGTCCAGCGAGACAGTATTTCAGCAATTTCATCCTCACCTACTTGGTTTTTAAGCAGAGTCATTTCTTGCATTTCGGCTTGTGAGGCTAAATCGAGCTTGCGCTCAAGCTCAGGAATTCGTCCATATTGCAGCTCTGACATACGCTGTAAATCACTTGCTCTTCGCGCTACATCTAAATCTAACCTTGCCTGTTCAAGCTCGGCTTTAATTACTTGCGTGCCTTGAAGTGATGCTTTTTCAGCATTCCATATCTCGTCTAGCTCACGGTATTGCCCATCAAGATCGGTGATCAACTCTTGCATTTCAGCTCGGCGTTTTTGGCTTGCTTCGTCTTTTTCTTTCGCTAGCGCGTTATCTTCTAATTTAAGTTGGATAATACGGCGTTCGAGTTTATCTAACGATTCTGGTTTTGAATCAATTTGTAATCGAATTGAAGAGCCTGCTTCGTCTATTAAATCAATCGCTTTATCAGGTAACTGACGATCGCTAATGTAACGATGAGATAACTGCGCCGCAGCAACAATCGCGGGATCAGTAATTTCTACTGAATGATGTAGTTCATATCGCTCTTTTAGGCCTCGCAATATTGCGATGGTATCTTCAACCGATGGCTCTTCAATAAGTACCTTTTGAAATCGACGCTCAAGAGCTGCGTCTTTTTCTATGTATTTACGATATTCATCAAGCGTGGTTGCGCCTACGCAGTGTAATTCACCGCGTGCTAATGCTGGCTTTAACATATTGCCTGCATCCATTGCGCCATCACTTTTTCCTGCACCCACAATAGTATGTATTTCATCAATAAATAAAATGACTTGGCCTTCTTCTTTAGCCAATTCGTTTAATACTGATTTTAGACGTTCTTCAAATTCGCCACGGTATTTAGCACCCGCAACTAACGCACCTAAATCAAGTGATAGTACGCGTTTGTTTTTTAATCCTTCAGGTACTTCACCGTTAATAATACGCTGTGCTAACCCCTCCGCGATTGCTGTTTTACCAACACCCGGTTCACCGATTAATACAGGGTTGTTTTTAGTACGGCGTTGTAATACCTGAATCGTGCGGCGAATTTCGTCATCGCGACCAATAACGGGGTCAAGCTTACCTTGCTCAGCTCGCTCAGTTAGATCAATCGTGAACTTTTCAAGCGCTTGACGTGTTTCTTCGGCATTTGGATCATCAACTTTTTGGCCGCCGCGAATCGCTTTAATTGCAGTTTCAATTTTGGTCGAGGTAATATTTAACGACCTAAATATATCGCCAAGTGGACCTTTATCATCGCATGCCGCCAGTACAAATAATTCACTTGAAATATATTTGTCTTTGCGTTTTTGCGCGTACTTATCACATAGGTTAATAAGTGATGCCATATTATTTGATAGCTGAACGTCACCACCGACACCTTCGACCTTAAATAATTTTTCTATTTCTTGTGAAAGCTTGGTGTTGAGTTCGTCAGCGCTGACACCCGTTTGTGCAAATAATGCACGTACACTAGAGCCACTTTGCTTTAGTAGTGAATACATTAAATGTACGGGTTCAATAAATTGATGATCGCGGCCAAGGGCTAGCGATTGCGCATCAGAGAGCGCAGATTGAAATTTACTTGTAAATCTATCTAAACGCATGGTGTTACCTATTAAATAATCTAATTGCTTAATTAATGGGTATGTTTAGGTGTTTGTTCAAGGTGTAGGGGGAAATATAATGATTAAAGATACTAATTACTTGCGCCAGATCAAACTTGCCATACGTCCGGTTTGTCCATCCCGTCGATAAGAAAAAAATAAGTCACTTTGAGAGACTGTACAATAGTCGCCGCCTGTAATATTTTTAACGCCTTGCTGGGTAAGGAAAGTACGCGCAATACCATAAATATCAGCAAGATATTTGCCATTAGCTTGTGGTGTAAATGCTTGAATAAATGAAGAAGACCTTTTTTGAAATAACTCAAGCACTTCAGCCCCAACCTCAAATTGAGTTGGCCCAATTGCAGGCCCTAGCCACGCACTTATGTTTTCATACTTTGAGCTAAAACATTCTAAAGTATTTTTAATAATTCCCTGCTCAAGCCCTCGCCAGCCGCCATGTATAGCTGCAACTTCCTTTTCATCATCACTCACTAATAAAATAGGCAAGCAATCGGCAGTCATTATAGCCAAAGGCTGATTTAATAACTGAGTATAAAGCGCATCAGCATTGTGTAACTCATCAAAATCAAAATGCTCATCAACAATAACAACATTAGAGCTATGAACTTGATTTAGCCACACGGCAGGTTTAGGTAAGTGTTTGGTTAATAGTGAGCGGTTTTTTGATACATGATTTTGATTATCACCAACATGGAATCCCAAATTAAAACTTTTAAATGGGATTTTTGAAACACCACCTCCACAAGTAGTACTTAACGTTCCTACTTTATGAAGGTTTTGCCATGTCGCTGACAATAAGTGCATTATCTATCGATATCAGGATTAGCTTTAGTATCTTCACGTAGTGCATGTGTCATCGCGACCATGTCGTCTGGGATAGGTGCTTGCCATGTCATCATTTCACCGGTGATTGGGTGCGCAATACTCAATTTTACAGCATGTAGTGCTTGGCGTCTAAAGCTACGAAGTAACTCAAATAATTCAGGTGTTGCACCTTTAGGTGGACGCGGACGGCCGCCATAAGATTGGTCGCCAATTAGCGGGTGATTTAAATGTGCCATATGCACACGAATCTGGTGAGTACGACCTGTTTCCAAGCGCAGACGTAAACGAGTATGAGCACGGAATTTTTCAGCAACACGGTAATGTGTAATTGCCGGTTTACCCAGTTCATGTACTGCCATATGAGTACGCTGAGTCGGATGGCGGCCAATTGCTTTTTCAACCATACCACCTGCGGTCATAGTGCCATTACACAGTGCTTCATATTCACGCGTGAAGTTTTCACGCTTTTGTAACGCTGTTACTAAATGCGTTTGTGCTGGAATCGTTTTAGCTACAACCATTAAACCGGTCGTGTCCTTATCTAAACGATGCACAATACCCGCGCGTGGCACGTTAATTATTTCAGGGTAGTAATGTAGTAATGCGTTTAGCACTGTTCCATTAGGGTTACCCGCACCAGGGTGAACCACTAGGCCCATTGGTTTATTAATTACCAAAATATCATCGTCTTCATAAACAATGTTTAATTTGATATCTTGTGCTTCGTATTCGCGTGGTGCTTCAATTGTTGTTTCAACACTTACAACTTCACCACCTAGTAGCTTTTCGCGTGGAGTGTTGAAAATTTCACCGTCTACGGTGATTTTATCATCCAATATCCACGTTTTTATACGAGAACGTGAATAATCAGGGAACAATTGTGCTAATACTTGGTCTAGACGTTTACCACCTAATTCGGTTGGAACGTCGGCTTGAAGAGAAATTTGCTCTGACATTAGTAACTTTACCCAATTTACCAGTGCAAGCTTTGCTCGACTGGGTTAGAATCGCTTTTAATAAAAGCATAATATAATACGCATAGTTTACTCGGTTTTACCGACTTGGCCTAGCCGAAGACATCGAAGGTAACAAATAAAATGATAAATAAAATAGGGAAACGTGCATTTGCCATTGTTTTTTCAGTTTCTGTACTTAGTTTAGGCGCTTGTTCGTCTGCTCCAGACCAAGAAGACATTCAACGTGTACCGAATAAATCTGCACACGCTTTATATGAAGATGCAAAAGAAACACTAGATTCTGGCCTATATGCTCGTGCAATCGAACTTTTGAGTGCAATAGACTCCCGCTATCCGTTTGGGCCATTCTCTAAACAAGTACAAATGGACTTAGTGTATGCACATTACCAATCAGGTAATACTGAACAAGCACTTGCAACCATTGACCGCTTTATTCGCTTAAATCCAAACCATAAAGACCTAGATTACATGTATTACATGCGTGGTTTAGTAAACATTAAAGCTGATAAAAATGCGTTCCAAGAATACTTTGGTGTAGATAGAGCAGACCGTGATGCTAACCGTACTCGTGTTGCATTTACCGATTTATCAACACTAGTAAAACGCTTTCCGAAAAGTGATTACGCACCTGAAGCTAAGCGTCGTTTAGTATGGCTTCTAAATCGTATGGCTCGTTATGAATTGAAAGTAGCCACTTACTATTATGAGCGTGAAGCTTATTTAGCTGCTGCTAATAGAGGTAAATTTGTTGTTGAACATTACTCACAAAGCAGTTACTTAGATCCAGCGCTTGAAATGATGGAAAAAAGTTACAATCAATTAGGCTTAACTGAGCTTAGTGAGCACGCAAAGCAAACAAGAAGACTAAATAAAAGAACTAAATAAATAAAAAAGGCGCTTACTAAGCTGTCTCTTATACACAAATCCCTGCTAAGAAATTAGCGGGGATTTTTTTGAACTAAATCTCAATGTCATGATCAGATCTTCAAATCTTGTTTGAGGGCACATTATGATTAACGAACATACTCATTGGGCAAAACAACAATTCGGTAAATCGGACTTAGGTGATCCAAGAAGAACAGCGCGTCTGGTAAAGTTAGCATCAACGCTTGCAAATGAACCAGGAAAACCACTTGTAAACATCACTCAATCCCCCGCCGATATGGAAGGTGCCTACCGCTTTATTCGCAACGAGAATATTGACGCAACGGCTATAGCAGAGTCAGGCTTTAAAGCCACGGTTGAACAAGCAAAAAGTCATAACTTATTGCTCGCATTAGAAGACACGACCACACTAATTTATAAACATTCCTCCATTCGAGATGATTTGGGTCATGTCGGACGAGGAGCAAAACAACGAGGCTTGTTAGCTCATAGCGTATTACTGTTTGCGCCAGACACAAAGCAAGTTGTGGGATTAATTGAACAGTCTCGCTGGAGTCGTGATATCAACACGATTGGAAAAAGAGAAAAACACGCGACGACTTCTTACGAAGAAAAAGAAAGTTACAAGTGGGAGTCAGCGTCACGAGCGATGGCAGAGCGGCTGCAAGGACAAATGGCGAACGTGATATCGGTGTGTGACCGCGAAGCGGACATCTACGAATACTTGCAGTATAAACTGACCGAGCAGCAACGATTCGTCGTACGCTCGATGCAAAGTCGTCATATTGAAGAAGGTGAGGATAAGCTCTATGCGTTTGCAAGCGAGCTGATGAGTGCAGGCACCAAACACATCCACATTGCACAAAAACGGAGTTTTTCAAGTTAGTTGTCGCATCAAATTAAATTTTATGCCGCCCGCATTGCTTCTTTTTTCTCTGGATTTAA